>NZ_NHSD01000240.1 GCF_016653255.1 Rhodobaculum claviforme | reverse complement strand
TCTATATCCCGCCCATGTCCAGCCCCCTGAACCCGCCTGACCTGCGCCCCGACATCGCGCCCGCGCCCACCGCGCAGGCCCGTCCGCGCCCCGGCCAGCCCACCATCGGGATGATCAGCCTCGGCTGTCCCAAGGCGCTGGTGGACAGCGAACGCATCCTGACCCGCCTGCGGGCCGAGGGGTACGCCATCAGCCCCGATTACGCCGGTGCGCAGGCGGTGATCGTGAACACCTGCGGGTTCCTTGATTCGGCCCGGATGGAAAGCCTCGAGGCCATCGGCGAGGCGCTGTCGGAAAACGGCCGGGTCATCGTCACCGGCTGCCTCGGCGCGGAACCGGAGGTCATCACCGGCGCGCATCCCACCGTGCTGGCCGTCACCGGACCGCATCAGTACGAGGCCGTCCTGGACGCCGTCCACGCCGCCGTGCCGCCCGCGCCCGATCCCTTCGTGGATCTGATCCCGGCCGGGGCCGTCAGCCTGACACCGCGCCATTACAGCTATCTCAAGATCTCCGAGGGCTGCAATCACGCCTGCCGCTTCTGCATCATCCCCGACATGCGCGGCAAGCTTGCCTCCCGCCCCGCCCATGCGGTGGTGCGCGAGGCCGAACGGCTGGTGGCGGCGGGCGTGCGCGAGCTTCTGGTGATCAGCCAGGACACCTCGGCCTATGGCGTCGACATCCGCCACGCCGAGGCGCAGGGCCATCGCGCCCATATCACCGATCTGGCGCGCGATCTGGGCTCGCTCGGCGCCTGGGTGCGGCTGCACTACGTCTATCCCTATCCGCATGTGCGTGATCTGATCCCGCTGATGGCGGATGGTCTGGTGCTGCCGTACCTCGACATCCCGTTCCAGCACGCCCACCCCGAGACGCTGCGCCGCATGGCCCGCCCCGCCGCCGCCGCCCGCACGCTCGACGAGATCGCCCGCTGGCGCGCCGTCTGCCCGGACATCACCCTGCGCTCCACCTTCATCGTCGGTTTCCCCGGCGAGACCGAGGCCGAGTTCCAGACCCTTCTGGACTGGCTGGGGGAGGCGCGCCTCGACCGGGTCGGCTGCTTCCAGTACGAGGATGTGAAGGGCGCCCGCGCCAACGCCCTGCCCGACCATGTCCCCCCCGAGGTCAAGCGGGAGCGGTGGGAGCGGTTCATGGAGGTGGCGGGCCGCATCTCGGCCGAGAAGCTCGCGGCGCGGGTGGGCCAGCGCACCCAGGTCATCGTGGACAGCGTCGACGCCGATGGCGCAACCTGCCGCACCCCGGGCGACGCCCCCGAGATCGACGGCAACCTGTTCATCGACCGCGACTTCGAGGGCCTGGCCCCCGGCGACATCCTGAGCGTGCGCATCGACGAGGCCGGGGACTACGACCTCTGGGGCCACCCCGACGCGGGCTGATCGCGCTAGGGGGCCTCGAAACGCAGCGCCGGCAGGCCATCCTCACCCGCGGCCATGGTGTATCCGCCGGCCACAGAGGCGGTGACGACGCGCGACGTGCCGTCGCGGCCGGTGCGGCGCCAACCGATCAGCCGGCCCAGATCGTCGCGGATCGCGGTGTCGGTCCAGGGGGCGCGCCACCACAGCAGCGGGTCAAAGGTGCCCCCCCGGGCCTCGGCGTCGTAATCCACCGAGACGAGGCGCGGGCCGTCTGCGCCCCCGTCCTCGTAAACACGGCGCTGGTGGCTGGGAAAGGCCACCGTCACGAACGACGGCGCGCTGTACTGCGCCCCGTTCCAGGCGATGACCGCGATCTCCACCCGGGCGCGCTCCAACCCGCCGTGCCGGGGCACGAACGGGGTGTCGTGCCAGTCGACCACCACCCGCGCCCGCCGTCCCGCCGGGTCCAGCGGCTCGATCCGCACCTTGTCGGGATCGCCCGAGACGACGATCCAGTGGACCTCCAGCGGTCGGTCGTTGGGATCGCGTGTGGCGGCCGTGGACACCACCATCTCGCGCCGCCCCTCCCAGCCGCGCCAGAGCCGCGCCACGGCCGCGGGGGTGTCGAACAGCACCTCGCTGCGCCGGGCCAGCCCGGCGTCGGCGGCAAAGCCGTCCTCCAGCACCCGCAGTTGCACCAGCGGCGGGATCGTGTCGGGCGTCATCGCCTGCGCCGCAGCCATCGCCACCCCCGGCCGCAGGCGGTTGCGCTCGATCGCCGCCGGATGCGCGGCCGGCGACAGATACTCCGGCGCGCCCTGCAAGCTGCGCCGCAACAGCATCACCAGCGCAGGCGCCAGCAGCCGCTCCTCCTCCAGCCGGGCGCGGGTTGCGGGCCGCAATGACGCGAGGCTCAGCGCAAGGGTATCGAGCACCGGCTGGTCCGATCCCGATGAGCCATAGCTGATGACGAAATACGGCAGCATCGCCGGAAGCACATCGACCCCGTCGCGGACATCCCGGTGCCCGGGGTAGACATAGAGATGGTTGCGCATGTACCCCGTCGCCGCCGCCATCGGCCCGCCCGGCGAGGTCATCGCCAGCCGCGGCAGGCTGCGCGCCGTCACCCCCTGCGTGACCGCCAGCGAGGCATTGCCCAGCACCGGCCCCGGGAACAGGAACCGATGCGCCAGTGACCGGTCGTCGCCCCGGGCGCGCAGGCTCTCGTCATAGGCGACATGGGTGATCTGGGGAAAGCGGCGCAGATCCAGCCGCGAATGCCCCCGGTCGCGGTTGTCATAGAACACCCCGCCCAGCCCGGCCGCCGATCCCTGCGCCACCCAGGTGCGCAGCTGCCGCACCTCGCTCCCCGAGGCGGCGGGCGCCAGCACCGGCAGGTCCGCGCTGCCCGGCGCGGGCGCGATCTCGGCCCGCCAGCGCATCAGCACCGGATCATGGGTCATGGCCGCCGCCTCCAGCGTGACGGTCCGGGCCTGCACCGGTTCGTCGGCCACCGGTGCATCGGGCCGCGGCATGGGCGGGGTGTCGGCGGTCGCGCCGGCCGCAACCAGCGCAAGGGTCCAGGCAATCGGGGCACACAAACGCATCATCATGCGCAAATCATGGCGCAGCGCGCCCCCCAAGGCCACCGGTTTTTCCGCAGCCCCGGCACAGACGCGGCCCAGACGCGGCACAGACATGGCACCG
The DNA here is from genome assembly GCF_016653255.1 of Rhodobaculum claviforme. GTDB lineage: Bacteria > Pseudomonadota > Alphaproteobacteria > Rhodobacterales > Rhodobacteraceae > Rhodobaculum > Rhodobaculum claviforme. Next base: position 3,619 of record NZ_NHSD01000240.1, on the reverse strand, counting down.
GGATATGGCACCCCACATCCGCACGACACCCGCACGGGCAGCCTGCCGCATGGCCAAACACGTTCAAATATTCTAATGTCTTCCTCTCGGGGGGATTACCCCTTCCCGCAACCCGGAGGGATCCAATGTTTGCCAAGAACGTAGGGACGATCGATCGTGCCGTCCGCATCCTCGTCGGCCTCGCGCTGATTGCTGGGTTCTTCATGAACCCCGATGCCAGCCTGCGCTGGCTCTATCTGATCGGCATCGTGCCGCTGGCCACCGGCGTGTTCGGCAGCTGCTGGCTCTATACCCTTCTGGGCGTCAACACCTGCGGCCTCAAGCGCCCCTGATCGGCGCCGCCCGTGCCCGGTCGGCCGGGCGTCCCCCGCGCCAACGGCGCGGCGCCGCCGAGGGGGCTCGATGCCCCCGAGGCGGCGGGCTCCGGCCCGCCCGCGTGCGACCGCCCCCCTGTGCTCACTCCGCCGCCGTCCGGCGAGACCGCAACATCGGCCGAAGATACCGCCCGGTGTGGCTCGCCTCCACCTCCGCGACCTGCTCCGGCGTGCCCTCGGCCACGATCCGGCCGCCCCCGTCGCCGCCCTCGGGTCCGATGTCGATGATCCAGTCGGCGGTCTTGACCACATCCAGGTTGTGCTCGATCACCACCACGGTGTTGCCCTGCTCCACCAGCTCGTGCAGCACCTCCAGCAGCTTGCGCACATCCTCGAAATGCAGCCCCGTCGTCGGCTCGTCGAGGATATAGAGCGTGCGCCCCGTGGACCGCCGCGCCAGCTCCTTGGCCAGCTTCACGCGCTGCGCCTCGCCGCCCGACAGCGTCGTCGCCTGCTGGCCGACCTTGATGTAGCCGAGCCCCACCCGCACCAGCGCGTCCATCTTCTCCCGGATCGCGGGCACGGCGGCAAAGAACCCCTGCGCATCCTCCACCGTCATGTCCAGCACATCGGCGATGGACTTGCCCTTGAAGTGCACCTCCAGCGTCTCGCGGTTGTAGCGCTTGCCCTTGCAGGTCTCGCACTCGACATAGACATCCGGAAGAAAGTGCATCTCGATCTTGATGACGCCGTCGCCCTGGCAGGCCTCGCAGCGCCCGCCCTTGACGTTGAACGAGAACCGCCCCGGCTTGTACCCGCGCGTCCGCGCCTCCGGCAGGCCGGCGAACCAGTCGCGGATCGGCGCGAACGCCCCGGTATAGGTGGCGGGGTTCGACCGGGGCGTGCGCCCGATGGGCCGCTGGTCGATGTCGATGACCTTGTCGAGGTGCTCCAGCCCCTTGATCGTCTCGCACGGCGCCGGGGTCTGGCGCGCGCCGTTCAGCCGCATCGACGCCGTCTTGAACAGCGTCTCGATGGTCAGCGTGGACTTGCCCCCGCCCGACACGCCGGTGACGCAGACGAACCGGCCCAGCGGGAATTTCGCCGTGACGTCATGCAGGTTGTTGCCGGTGGCCTTGACCACCGTCACCGCCTTGCCATTGCCCTTGCGGCGCAGGCGCGGCACCGCGATCTCGCGCGTGCCCGACAGGTACTGGCCCGTCAAGGACGCCGCGTCCGCCATGATCTGCGCGGGCGTGCCGTGGCTGACCACGCGGCCGCCGTGCACCCCCGCGCCGGGGCCGATGTCGAAGACGTAATCGGCCTCGCGCACCGCTTCCTCGTCGTGTTCCACCACGATCACGGTGTTGCCCTGATCGCGCAGGTTCTTCAGCGTGGTCAGCAGCCGGTCGTTGTCGCGCTGGTGCAGCCCGATCGACGGTTCGTCGAGCACATAGAGCACCCCCGTCAGCCCCGAGCCGATCTGGCTCGCCAACCGGATGCGCTGGCTCTCGCCGCCCGAGAGCGTCCCGGCGGCCCGGCTCAGCGTCAGGTAATCCAGACCCACGTTGACCAGAAACCCCAGCCGCTCGCGGATCTCCTTGAGGATGGCGCGGGCGATCTCGGTCTTCTGGGCGCTCAGCGTCGCGGGCACGCCCTCCACCCAGTCGAACGCCTCGCGAATCGACATCTCGGAGACATGGCCGATGTGCAGGAGCTTGTCGCGCGCCCCCCCGGCCGGACCGATGCGGACCGCCAGCGCCTGTTCCTTCAGCCGGAAGCCGCCGCAGGCGCCGCAGGGGCGGTTGTTCTGGTAGCGCTCGAACTCCTCGCGGACCCAGGCGCTGTCGGTCTCGCGCCAGCGGCGTTCCATGTTGGGGATCACGCCCTCGAACGGGCGCGAGACGGTGTAGACCCGCCCCCCCTCGTCATAGCGGAACGCGATCTCCTCGCCGTCCGAGCCGCGCAGGATCACGCGCTGCACGGCCTCCGGCAGGTCACGCCACGCCGTGCGGGAGGAGAATTCGTAGTGCTTGGCCAGCGCCTCGATGGTCTGGGTGAAATAGGGGCTCTTGGAGCGCGCCCACGGCGCCACCGCCCCCTTGAGCAGGCTCAGCGCCGCGTCGGGCACCACGAGGCGGTCGTCGAAGAACACCTCCTTGCCCAGCCCGTCGCAGGTCGGGCACGCCCCGAAGGGCGCGTTGAACGAAAACAGCCGCGGCTCGATCTCCGGGATGGTGAAGCCGGACACCGGGCAGGCGAAGTTCTCGGAGAACGTGATCCGCTCCGGCTCGCCCTCGCTCGGCGCGGTTTCCAGCACGGCGATCCCGGCGGCCAGATCCAGCGCGGTGCGAAAACTGTCGGCCAGCCGCGTCTCCAGCCCCGGCCGCACCACCAGCCGGTCCACCACCACGTCGATGTCGTGGCGGAATTTCTTGTCCAGCGTGGGCGGCTCATCCAGCTCGTGGAACGCGCCGTCCACCTTGACCCGCTGGAAGCCCTGCTTGCGCAGTTCCAGGAATTCCTTGCGGTATTCGCCCTTGCGGTCGCGCACGATGGGGGCGAGCAGATAGGCGCGCGTGCCCTCCTCCATCGCCATGACGCGGTCGACCATGTCCTGCACCTGCTGCGCCTCGATCGGCAGGCCGGTCGCGGGGCTGAACGGGGTGCCCGCGCGCGCGAACAGCAGCCGCAGATAGTCGTGGATCTCGGTCACCGTGCCCACGGTGGAGCGCGGGTTCTTCGATGTCGTCTTCTGCTCGATGCTGATCGCCGGCGACAGCCCGGTGATGCCGTCCACATCGGGCTTCTGCATCATGTCGAGGAACTGGCGCGCATAGGCCGACAGCGATTCGACATACCGCCGCTGCCCCTCGGCATAGATGGTGTCGAACGCCAGCGAGGACTTGCCCGACCCCGACAGCCCGGTGATCACCACCAGACGGTCGCGCGGGATGTCCACGTCGATCCCCTTGAGGTTATGCTCGCGCGCACCGCGCACCGAGATGTACTTCTGCTCGGCCATGACTGCCCCCAAGGCTCACTCGCGCCTGATCCCCGGGACATAGCGGCCGCGGGGCGGTTCTCCAACCCGAATATCAGAACATTTGGGGAACACCTGACGGCGATGCTTGCCGGGGCCGGGCTGCGGCGCCTAAGCCGGCGGCATGACGCCGACGCCGCTGCCCCTGCCGCCTGCGCATGCGCTGCTGACCATCGCCGAGGGGCGGCTCAGGCGCCAGCGCGGCTATGCCCGCCCGCTCGCGGGGCGCGGCGCGCGCGGGCTGGAGGCGGCGCTGATGGAC
>NZ_NHSD01000239.1 GCF_016653255.1 Rhodobaculum claviforme | reverse complement strand
ACCAGATCCCCAGCACGATCTGCGGAAAGAATGTGGGCGAGAACGCCCGCTCCGGCGCCGGGGTCCCCGGCGCCCAGGTCGACACCAGCAGGCCCGCACCCGCCAGCAACAGCGCCAGCGTCGTCAGCGCGCGTTCGTTCAGCGCAGGGGCCATGGCGCCCTCCTTGCGGGGGCGGCGGGCCGGGGCCCGCCGCGACAGGTCAGGGGCGTGTCAGAGGCCCGACGCCTCGATCAGGGTGGCGTTGGCCGCGTACTGGGCGCGGAAGAACGCGTCGAACGTGGCCGCGTCCATGAAGTCCAGCACGGTGCCGGTGCGCGCCCCGAACTCCTGAAACCCGTCCGAGGCGACGGCGGCCCCGCAGGCGTCGCTCAGCTGGTCGCGCACGGCGTCGTCCAGCCCGGCGGGCGCGAACAGCCCGCCCCAGAGGTAGAGCTCGTCCAGCGGGGCCTCGACCCCGACCTCGCGCGCGGTGGGCAGGTCGGGGTGCGCCTCCAGCCGTTCATCGTTGAACACCATCAGCGGGCGCAGGTCGCCGCCCTGCATCAGCAGTTCGGTGTCGCCGAAGAACTGGATGGTGCCGGCGGCCATGCCCTGCATCGCGGGGCCCGAGCCCTGGAACGGCAGGTGGCGGACGTGATCCGACAGCCCCAGCCCGGCAAACGCCGCGACCATCGACAGATGCGTGATCGCCCCCGGCCCCGACGAGCCGTAGAGGTAGCGCCCGGGTTCCGCGCGCACCGCCTCCACCACGTCGTCCATGCTCTGGAACGGGCTGTTGTCGGCGACGAAGAACATGGTGGGGGACGCCGCGACCGCACAGATCGGCGTCCAGCTGTCCACCCCATAGGGCACGTCGTTGATCTGCGGCTGGATCGTGGCGATGGTGATCGACCAGTAGCCCAGCTGATGGCCGTCCGCGCGCTGCCCCGCCAGCGCCGAGGCCGCGACCGTGCCCGATCCGCCGGCCATGTTCGACACGAACACCGAGCCGCCGAGCGCCTCCTCGAAATGCGGCGCGAAGGCGCGCATCAGAAGATCGGTGCCGCCGCCCGCGTTGAACGGCACGACGATGTTGAGCGGACGCTGCGGAAACTCCGCCAGCGCGGTGCCCGCCGCAAGTGTCGCCGCGACGGCGGTGCCGGCGGCCAGAAGTGCTGATTTCATGGTGTCCTCCCTCGTCCCCGGATCACCGTTCCATGGCGATGACAGCGCTGTCAATGAAAATGATCGCGCCGCCCCGGGGCGGGATCAGGCGGTCGCGCCGGGGATCAGGGCAAAGCCCACGTCGATGCTGCGCGCGGGCTCCTCGCCGCGCAGGCGCGCAAGCAGGGTGTCGGCGGCCACCGCCCCGATGCGGTCGCGCATGGAGGCGATGGAGGTCAGCGGCTGCGGCAGCGCCTGTCCGATCGCAAGGCCGTTGAAACCCGCCAGCGCCACGTCGCCCGGCACCGCCAGCCCCGCCGCCATGCAGTGGAACATCGCCCCCACCGCCATGTCGTCGTTGGAAAAGCACACAGCCAGCCCCCCCGGCGCGCGGCGCGCCAGCAGCGCCGCCAGCCCCTCGCGCCCCAGCGGGACCGAGGACGGGCCGGGCAGGGTCAGCACCTCCTCGAACCGCGCGCGGACGTCGGCCAGGCCGGCGCGCAGCCCCTCCAGCCGCGCGAGCGCGCGCGGGTCGGCGGCGATGTCGTGGCCCAGATACGCGAACCGGCGATACCCCCGCCCGGTCAGATGCGCCGCCATCGCCCGCCCGGCGGCGCGCTGCGATAGGCCCACGGCGGTGTCGATGGGGGGGGGGTCGATGTCCATGATCTCCACCACCGGCAGGCCCGATTGCGCCAGCATCCGGCGCGTGCCCTCGGTGCTGGCGGCGGGCGCGATCACGATCCCCGCCGGGCGCCACGACAAGAGGTCCCGGATCAGGCGTTCCTCCTGCTCGGGGTCATAGTTCGACACGCCCAGGATGGGGTGGTGGCCGGCGTGGTCCAGCCGCGTCTCCAACCCCCGCAGCACATCGGCGAACACGCTGTTGGACAGCGACGGCAGCACCACCGCCACCTGCCGCGAGGCGCCCCCCGCCAGCGCCCCGGCCATCCGGTTGGGCACATAGTCCAGCGCGCGGGCGGCGGCGCGGACCTGCTCCAGCGTGCGGGGCGCCACGTTGGCGGCATCGCGCAGCGCGCGGCTGGCGGTGATCTCGCTGACGCCGGCGGCGCGGGCGACCTGCGCCAGCGTCACGCGCGGCTCGGCGGGGTCGGGGGGGGGGCGGGACATGCGGGCCCTTCCTCGTGGGTGCGACGGCCGCAGTATCGGCGGTTTCGCGGCCGATGCAAAGCCGCCCGCCGATGTTACCGAAACGTCGCCCGCACATCACCGAACCGTCACGCCCGCGCCCTAAAGCCGGGCGCATCGCAGCCATCAGGGAATGCCCGCCATGACACGCCTGTTTGCCACCGCCGCCCTGTCCGCGCTGATCGCGCTGCCCGCCGGGGCGTTCCAGCTCGATCCGCGCTTCACCGATGCCGACGGCGACCTGATCGCCGACATCCCCGAGGACGAGAGCGCGTGGCTCGACCCCGCGACGCTGGTCTTTGCCTATACCCCGGTGGAGGACCCGGCGGTGTATGTGGATGTCTGGCAGGAGTTCCTCGATCACCTGTCCGAGGCCACCGGCAAGCCGGTGCAGTTCTTTCCGGTCCAGTCGAACGCCGCCCAGCTGGAGGCGATGCGCGCCGGCCGGCTGCACATTGCCGCCATCAACACCGGCGGCAATCCCATCGCCGTGGCGTGCGCGGGGTTCCGGCCCTTCGCCATGATGGCCGCCGAGGACGGCTCGTTCGGCTACGAGATGGAGATCATCACCCACCCCGGCTCGGGCATCGAGGAGCTGGCGGACCTGCGCGGCCGCACGCTCGCCTTCACCTCCGAGACGTCCAACTCCGGCTTCAAGGCGCCGCAGGCCCTGCTGGAGGCCGAGTTCGACCTCGTGCTCGACCGCGATTTCTCGGCCGCGTTCTCGGGCGGGCACGACAACTCCATCCTCGGGGTGGCCAATGCGGATTATGACGCCGCCGCCATCGCCAACTCGGTGCTGACGCGCATGGTCGCGCGCGGCGTCGTCAGCCGCGACGATCTGGTGACGATCTACACCTCCGACACCTTTCCGACCTCGGGCTACGGCACGGTCCACAACCTGCACCCCGACCTGCAGGACGCCATCCGGGAGGCGTTCTTCAGCTTCGACTGGGAGGGCACCGCGCTGCAGGCCGAGTTCGGCGCGCAGGGCGAGACGCAGTTCATCCCGATCACCTTCGAGGAGCACTGGAGCGTGATCCGCCAGATCGATGCGGCGATGGGTGTCACCTACACCTGCAACTGATCGGGCACCTGCACCTGATCTGCCCTCGGGCGGTGGGCGCATCGGCCCGCCGCCCCCCTGCGTCGGAGACCCCGCATGCTGAGCGTCGAGAAGCTGACCAAGGTCTACCGCACCGGTGACACGGCCTTGACGGACGTCACCTTTACCGTGCCCAAGGGGCAGGTGGTAGGGCTGATCGGCCCGTCCGGCGCGGGCAAGTCCACGCTGATCCGCTGCGTCAACCGGCTGGTGGAGCCGACGTCGGGGGCGGTGCGGCTGGGCGATCTGGACATCACCCGCCTGCGGGCGCGCGATCTGCGCCGCGCGCGGCGGCGCATCGGCATGATCTTCCAGGAATACGCGCTGGTCGAACGGCTGACGGTGATGGAGAACGTGCTGTCGGGGCGGCTGGGCTATGTGCCGTTCTGGCGCAGCTTCACCCGCCGCTTTCCCGGCCCCGACATCGCGCGGGCGTTCGCGCTGCTGGACCGCGTGGGCCTGTCGGCGCACGCCGACAAGCGCGCCGACGCGCTGTCGGGCGGCCAGCGCCAGCGCGTGGGCATCGCGCGCGCGCTGGAGCAGGAGCCGGATCTGCTGCTGATCGACGAGCCGACGGCCAGCCTCGATCCCCGCACCAGCCGCCAGATCATGCGCCTGATCGTGGAGATCTGCCGCGAAAGCGGTCTGCCGGCGATCATCAACATCCATGACGTGGTGCTGGCGCAGCAGTTCGCCGACCGCATCATCGGGCTGCAATCGGGCCGCGTGGTGTTCGACGGCCCGCCCGCGCAGCTCACCGGCGACGCGCTGACCGCGATCTATGGCGCCGAGGACTGGACCGCCATGCGCCAGTCCGCCGCCGACGATGCCGAAGCCGAGGCCGAGGAGCGTGACGAGGCCCGCAAGATGCTGAGGGCGCTATGAGCGCGGCCTTTCCCACCCGCTGGCGCCGCCCGCCGCAGATGATCCGCTCGCGCGCCTGGCGCGTGGTGCTGGCCGTGGGCGCGCTGGTGTACCTGACGCTGGCCATCGGCACGGTGGAGGTGAACTGGACCCGCGTCATGGTCGGGCTGGAGCGCGGGCAGCGCTTTGTCGCGGGCTTCCTGCAGCCCGATTTCACCACGCGCTGGCGCGACATCTCGGCCGGGCTGGTGGAGAGCCTGACGATGACGCTGACCTCCACCGTGGTGGGGGTGCTGATCTCGGTCCCCATCGGGGTGGGGGCGGCGCGCAATCTGGCGCCCGCCTGGGTCTATGCGATCTGTCGCGGGATCATCGCCGCGTCGCGTGCCCTGCAGGAGATCATCGTGGCGATCTTCCTCGTGGCGCTGTTCGGCTTCGGGGCGTTTGCGGGGTTCCTGACGCTGACCTTCGCCACCATCGGCTTCATCGGCAAGCTGCTGGCCGAGGATATCGAGGATCTGGACGCCACCCAGGTGGAGGCGATCCGCGCCACCGGGGCGTCATGGCTTCAGGTCATCAACTACGCCGTGCAGCCGCAGGTGATGCCGCGCCTGATCGGGCTGTCGGTGTACCGGCTGGACATCAATTTCCGCGAATCCGCGGTGATCGGGATCGTCGGCGCAGGCGGGATCGGGGCGACGCTGAACACCTCGCTCAGCCGGTATGAATACGACAGCGCGGGGGCGATCCTGCTGCTGATCATCGGGATCGTGATGGTGGCGGAATACGCCTCGGGGCATCTGCGCAGGTGGGTTCAATGAGCGTGCGGGACATATCGTCGGCCGAGATGCCGGTCTGGCACCACCGCACGGCGGCGGGTCGGCTGGGCCTCTATGCCGGGTGGCTGGGGTTGGTGGCGCTGTTCGTGTGGTGCTGGGGGCTGATGACCGAACGCACGATGTGGGTGTTCGTGTGGGACGCGCCCACGGCGGCGGCCGACCTGATGAACCGCGCCTGGCCGCCGCGCTGGTCCTACATGGAGCGGCTGTGGGGCCCGCTGTGGGACACGATCAACATCGCGACGCTGGGCACGCTTCTGGGGATCGCGATCGCGGTGCCGCTGGCGTTTCTGGCGGCGTCCAACACCACGCCGTCGCGCACGCTGCTGCGGCCCGCAGCGCTGTTCTGCATCGTGGCGTCGCGGTCGATCAACGCGCTGATCTGGGCGCTGCTGCTGGTGTCGATCCTGGGGCCGGGGTTGCTGGCGGGGATCCTGGCGATCGGCTTCCGCTCGGTCGGGTTCATCGGCAAGCTGCTCTATGAGGCGATCGAGGAGACCGACGCCCGCCAGGTGGAGGCCGTCGCCGCCACCGGCGCCAGCCAGGCACAGATCCTGAATTACGGCATCGTGCCGCAGGTGCTGCCGACATTCTGGGGCATCTCGGTGTTCCGCTGGGACATCAACATCCGCGAAAGCGCGATCCTGGGGCTGGTGGGGGCGGGCGGCATCGGCGCGCAGTTGCAGGCGAGCCTGAACGTGCTGGCCTGGCCGCAGGTGACGCTCATCATCCTGGTGATCCTGGCCACGGTGCTGGTCAGCGAATGGGTGTCCGCACGGGTGCGCCACGCGCTGATCTGACGGCCTCAGCCCTCCAGCACCAGATGGTCCGGCCCGACGGTGCGGTAGCGCGACGGCGCGGGCGTGTGGCCTGCGGGGAACACGGGCGAGGGGATGGCGCGGAACGTGACCTCGTCGCCGACCGCGCGGCGGGTGGCGGGGTCGGCGATGGGGATCGCGGACAGAAGCGCGCGGGTATAGGGGTGCTGCGGGTCCTCGAAGATCGCGGCGCGGGGGCCGATTTCGACAATGCGGCCCAGGTACATGACGCCGACGCGGTGAGCGACGCGCTCGACCACCGCCATGTCGTGGCTGATGAACAGGTACGACAGGCCGAGGTCGCGCTGAAGCTCCATCATCAGGTTCAGCACCTGCGCCTGCACCGACACATCGAGCGCCGACACCGCCTCGTCCGCGACGATCAGCCGGGGGTTGAGGGCCAGCGCGCGCGCGATGGCGACGCGCTGGCGCTGGCCGCCCGACAGCTCGTGCGGGAAGCGGCGGAGGTAGTCGCGCGGCAGCCGCACCCGGTCGAAAAGGGCCGCGATGCGGTCGTCCATCTCCGTCCCGCGCGGGTGGCCGAAGTTCATCAGCGGCTCGGCCACCTGCGCCCGCAGGCGGCGATAGGGGTTGAGGGATGCGAACGGGTCCTGGAACACCATCTGCATGTGGCGCCGCGCCTGCCGCAGCCCGCCCGCGTCGAGGCCCCGGATGTCCTGGCCGTCCAGGATCACCTCGCCCGCCGTGGGTTCCACCAGCCGCAGGATCGACCGCGCGGTGGTGGACTTGCCGCAGCCCGATTCCCCCACCAGCGCCAGCGTCTGGCCGGCGGGGAGGGTGAAGCTGACATCCTCCACCGCGTGGACATTGGCCACCACGCGGCGCAGGAGGCCGCCGCGCATGGGAAACCGGGTGGTCAGGCCCTTGACCGACAGCACGGGGCGGCCGGTGGGGGGTGG
>NZ_NHSD01000238.1 GCF_016653255.1 Rhodobaculum claviforme | reverse complement strand
CCCCGGCCCGCCCGCGCGGCGCACGCGCGACGCTTGTCTTCCGCCCGGCCGCCCGCTAGCGCTGGGTCCCGCCATCACCACAGGGCCCGCCATGACCGACCCCGCTCCCCGCCTCACGCCCGCCCAGATCACCGCCATGCACGGGCTCGACTATCTGCGCGGCCTTGTCGCGGGGCGCTTCGCCATGCCGACCCTGGCCGAGGCGATCGGCTACACCCTCGTGCGCGCCGACCCCGGCGAGGTCGCGATCCGCGCAACCGCGGGGCCGTCGCACCTCAATCCCATGGGCGGCGTCCACGGCGGCTGGTACGGCGCGATCCTCGACAGCGCGCTGGGCTGCGCGGTGATGACGGCGGTGCCCGCGGGGCGGTGGTACACGACGCTTGAGTACAAGGTGAACCTGACCCGCGCCCTGCCTCTGGGCACCGAGGTGGAGGCCACCGCCACCCTGCGCCACGCGGGCCGCACCACCGGGGTGGCCGACGCGGTGCTGCGCGGGGTGGCCTGCGGGCGGGTCTATGCGACCGGCTCCACCACCTGCCTGATCATGGACGCCTGACCCCTCTGTTCACGAAACCGTGAGGGGTCGGCGACGGCGCGACGGAATCCCGCCGGTGGGTGCGTTCAATGGGCATGGACGGGACAGATCCCGCCCGGACAGCATACGGAGACCCCCATGACATCGCGCCTCTGGCTCCCCGCCCTCGCACCCGCCCTTGCGATCGGGGTCGGCCTCGCCGCTGCGCCCCCGCTTGGCGCGCAGGCGCCCGCCGCCGGGTTCACGGCCGTCGACACCGACACCGCCATCACCGCGTCGGACCGCGCCGTCATCCGCGACCGCCAGCCGGCCCGCATGGCCGAGGCCCTGCGCACCGCCCCGGCCGCGCCGTCGCCCAACGCGGACACCACCGCCCGGCGCATGCTGGAGCGCTTCGACACCGATGCCGACGGTCGCCTCGATGCCGCCGAGCTGGCCACCGCCATGGCTGCCATGGCCGCCGCGCGCAGCCCGGATGCCGCCACCGCGCCCCTGCGCGGCGACCGCGCCGACGCGGACCGCAGCAACCGTCGCGACGCCACCCGCGACGGCCCCCGCGAGGGCCGTCCGCAAGACGTCCGAAGGACCCCCCGGGACGCGGATCTCCTGCGTGGTGACGGGCCGCGCCGGTCGGGCTTCAGCCGCCTCGATGCCGATGGCGACGGCGTGATCACCCGCGCCGAATGGCAGGCCGCGCAGGACGGCGCCAACACCCGAGGCGACGCCCGCACCGGCAACCGCTCCGCCACGTCCGATAACGATCGCGGCGGCGCCCGCCCCGAGCGACGCGACGAGCGCGGCGGCCCCGGCATGGACGCCCGCCGCCCCGATACGCGCGACCGGCAGCGCGACGGCAGTGCCGCCGACCGCCGTGGCAGCCCGGACGCAGACCAGCGGCCGAACCGCCGCCAGGACGCAGACGAAGCCCCGCGCCAAGGCCGAGGCCAGGACTCAGGCCGGCAGCAAGGAACCCCGCAGCGCGACGGCACCGGCCAAGGCCAGGCTGACCGCCAGGGCGAGCGCATGGGCCAAGGCGAGGGTCAAGGCCAGAGTCAGAGCCAGAGCCAGAGCCAGAGCCGTGGCATGGGGCAAGGCCAGGGCGCCGCACAAGGCCGAGGCACTGGATCGGGCGCAGGCATGGGTGATGGCACGGGCATGGGCGATGGAACGGGCAATCGCTCCGGCGGCGGCACGGGCACCCGCAGCGGCGGCGGTGCGCAGGGCGGCGGCGGTGCGGCAGCCGACTAAGACAGCCCCGGCCGCCCGCCGCTTGGCGCCTTCGCCCCCGCCCCTCGGGTCGGGGGTTGCGGCGCGGCGGCGGGTGGGATCAGGCTTGCCCCATGCCAAGCGCACCCCCAGACCCTCTGGCCCAGGCGTCCACCCCGGCGTCCACCCCGCCTGGCCCGCCGGCCTCCAGCCCGGCCGCGGCGCAGGCGCCGGACCCGGAGGCGGCGGCCATGGACCCGCCTGCGCGCCCGACCTCGGCCCTCCCTGCGGCCGTCCCTCCGGCGCACACACCCGATCCGACCCCGAACGCCAGCCCGCCCCCGGCCGAGGATACGGACGCCGTCCTTCTGGCGCGCTACGCCGCCGGAGATCTGGAGGCCGCGCGCAGCCTCATGGCGCTGCACCTGCCGCGGGTGCTGGGCCTTGCCCACCGTCTTCTGGGCGATGCCACCGAGGCCGAGGACATCGCGCAGGAGGCGATGGTCCGCCTGTGGCGCATCGCCCCCGACTGGCAGGCCGGACGGGCGCGCCTGTCCACCTGGCTCCATCGGGTGACGGCGAACCTGTGCACCGACCGGCTGCGCCAGCGGCGCGGGCCGCGCGCCGCCGCCCCGCTGGAGGCGGTGGCCGAGCCCGCCGATCCGGCCCCCGGTGTGGAACGGGCGCTGATCGACGCCGACCGCGCCACCGCCCTGTCCGAGGCGCTGTCCCGACTGCCACAGCGCCAGGCACAGGCGGTGACGCTGCGCCACCTCGAGGGCCTCGGCAACCCCGAGATCGCCCGCATCATGGACACCGGCACCGAGGCAGTGGAAAGCCTCGTTGCGCGCGGGCGACGCGCCCTGCAGGCCGCCCTCGCACCACGCCGCGACATATTGGGGTATGACGATGACCGACCGTGACGCACCGACCCCGCGCCGTTCCCCCGATGCGGCCGAACCACCCGACCCGCGGCAGGACCGGCCCACGCATGCGCCGTCGCCGCCAGCGGATCCTGCGGCCTCGTGCCCCGGCGCCGTCCCGGGCCGACGTGGCGCGGATGCGCGGCGACCGGCGGCGGTCACACCGGTGCACCCGCCGACCGGTGCGGCCCCCGCGGACCCGGCCGCGCCGCCCGCTGGCGCCCGGATGCCTGAGGCCCGCCGCCCGCAGGCCCGAACCGACCGGGCCGCGCCCCCCTCCGCCGGGGGGGCCGACCCCGTCGCCGAACGCTCCACTGCCCACCACTCCGGCACCGGTCCCTCCAGCACCGATCGCCCCGGTGCCGGCATGGCCGGGCCCATGCCCCCGACGGACGCCGATGACCTCGATGCGGCATTCGCGGTGCTGGGGGCGCGGCGCCAGCCCTCGGCGGCGCTGATGGCGCGGGTGATGGCCGATGCCGCCGCGCGGGAGCCGATGGCATCGCCCGCCACCGCGCCCCAGCGCCCCCCGCCGGTCGGGGCACCGCGACGGGGCATCACGCGGGGCGCGCGGCGCGCGGCGGCAGGCTGGTCGGCGGCGGAGTGGTCGGGACGGTGGCGGGCGCTGCGCGCGCCCGTCGGTCTGGGCGCTGCGCTGGCGGCGGGGTTCGTGCTGGGCGCGGTCGCTCCGGCCGCGCTGTTCGATCCCCTCGCCGCGGTCGAGGCCGCGCTGTTCGGCCCTCCGGTGCTGCTGGACTTTGCCGACGCGGGGGCGCTGCTGTCCGACTGGCCGGGCGACTAGCCCGCCGGACACGCCACCGTCGCGCCAATCGGCCCCGAGACCGGATCCGGGATCAGCCCCGACACCGCGTCCGACA
>NZ_NHSD01000237.1 GCF_016653255.1 Rhodobaculum claviforme | reverse complement strand
CCTGCACGGTGACCTCGCCGAAGGACTTCGCCCGGCTGTTCCCGGGGACCGGCGGCGCGCTGTACGGACGGGCGAGTCACGGCTGGCGGGCGTCGTTCCAGCGTCCGCCGATCCGCACCAGGCTGACGGGTCTGTACCTGGCGGGGGGCAGCGCGCACCCGGGTCCGGGGGTGCCGATGGCGGCGATGTCGGGGCGTCTGGCGGCGGAGTGCCTGTTGGCGGACTGGGGCATCAGCGACCCAACACGGACGGCCCCGGGTTCGATCAGCCGGTCGCGCCGGGCGGCTACGTCTGGTGGTACGTCGACGCGCTGAGCGACGACGGTCAGCACGGCCTGACCATCATCGCCTTCATCGGGTCGGTGTTCTCGCCGTACTACGCCTGGGCCCGACAGCGCGCACCCGGCGGCGCGGCGGACCCGCTGAACCACTGCTCGATCAATGTGGCCCTCTACGGCGAGGGGCCGAACCGCTGGGCGATGACGGAACGTGGCCGCACCCGCATCGATCGCGGCGCGCGGCACTTCTCCGTTGGTCCCAGCGGGCTGCACTGGGATGGCCGGACGCTCACCATCCACCTCGACGAGATCGCCGCGCCGCTGCCACGCGCGGTGCAAGGGCGCGTGCGCGTCACCCCGCACGCGATGACGACCCAGGAGTTCGCGATCGATCACCAGGATCGCCACCACTGGTGGCCGATGGCCCCCACGGCGGAGGTTTCGGTCGCCTTGAACAAACCGGCCCTGTCCTGGCACGGCACCGGCTACCTGGACCGCAACCGCGGCGACGAACCGCTCGAAGCCGGTTTTCAGGAATGGGACTGGGCGCGCGCCCCGCTGCCCTCCGGCGGCACCGCGATCACCTACGACACCTTCCGCCGCGACGGCTCCGACCACGCGCTGTCCCTGCTCGTCAGGAAAGATGGCGGGATCGAACGGTTCGACAACGCCGTCCTCAACGATCTGCCGTCGACATCGATCTGGCGCATCCGCCGCAAGGGCCGCGCCGATGCCGGCCATCGGGCCTGCGTGTCGAAGACGCTGGAGGACACGCCCTTCTACGCCCGCTCGCTGGTCGAGACGCACCTGGCAGGCGAACCGGTGCGGGCGATGCACGAAAGCCTGTCGTTGACGCGCTTCGACACGCGGATCGTGCGCCTGATGCTACCCTTCCGAATGCCCCGTATCCGCGCCTGACCGGGGTTCACGGGAGCGGATGAAGGCGGACTCGCCCTCCCGTCCCTCGGCCGCCGCCTTGGCCTTATCTTCGCGCTCCATCTTTTTCAGCGAACGCAACTGCCAGATGCCGAAGCCGATCAACAGCCCGAAGACCGTCATCCCCTCCAGCAGCACAATCCAACCGCCATCCATGGCGCGTCTCCGCTGTTCGGATGGACGAACGGGGCTATTCCCTCTCCTTCAAGCGGCGAAGGCCCCTACGCAAGGTCGGGAACACACCCTCCAGGCGATATAGGCCGCCCCGAAGCTTCGGCCAGGATCGAGCCTACCCGCGTGCCTGGTCGCGCTGCTCCAGACGCATGAACAGGTCGATCACGAAGGCCGCGGCGCCCTCTTCGACGGGAGCGGACGCATCCGCTGCGTCCGGCTTGAAACCGTGCAGCGCGGGCAATGCCTCGTGCACGGCCTGAACCAGGAACCGGGTCTCCGGCAAGCAGGGATAGTCGCTGTAGTGCGCAACCGGCATCGGCCCCTTCAACGCGTCGACCATCAGCCCGACCTTGCGCATCGCCGGTACAACCGCCCGCCGGGACAAGGAATCGTGGCCTTGCCGGGCGACCTGATGGCCGATCGCCCGGTACAGACGGCTGGCGGCGGTGATGCCTGGGCGGCAGGAAGCCGGCAGCGCGGGAATGCCAGCTTCCGCACGCTGATACAGCTCCTCCGCGTGGGCTAGCAGCCGTTCCACCGTCCGCGCGACGCCCGGACCAAACCGTGGGTCGGCGAGCCAAGCGTCAGCGTCGATGCCTTCCGCCTCCAGCCAATCGATCGGCAAATAGACGCGCCCCTGGCGCGCATCCTCGCCAACGTCGCGGGCGATATTGGTCAGCTGCATCGCCACGCCGAGGTCAGTGGCCCGCGAGACGACCTCCGCCTGGCGCGCGCCCATCAGCATTGCGACCATCGCGCCGACCGCCCCGGCAACCCGGGCGCCATAGGCGCGCAGATCCTGAATCGTGCGGTAACGCCGCTCCTCGGCATCCCAGGCGAAGCCTTCCAACAGCGCTTCGGGCAAGGTCTGCGGGATCGCATAGGCGGCGACCACGTCGGCAAACGCCCGGTCCGCGGCGTTGTTGCCTGGGCGACCGTCATAAATCCACTGCAAGCGCTGGCGCAGTTCTGCGAGCGCGCGCGTGCGATCCGGGCGAGTGTCGACGGCGTCGTCCGCTTCCCGACAGAAAGCGTAGAGCCCGCGCGCCGGTTCCCGCACCCGGCGCGGCAGCACCAGCGACGCGGCATGAAAGCTGCGCGATCCGGTACGGATCGCCGCCGTCGCCGCTGCGGCATCGGCCGCGCGGAGGGTTGCGTCTCTAGGCGAATTCACTGGCATCGGGCACCACCTGGTCGAGCACGCGAGCGGACGAGAGGACTCCGGGCAAACCGGCACCGGGATGGGTACCGGCACCAACGAGGTATAGACCCTCGACGTCCTCGCTCTTGTTGTGGGGGCGGAACCAGGCGCTCTGTGTCAGTCGCGGCTCCAGCCCGAAGGCCGCGCCGCGCTCGGACAGCAGGCGGTCCTGAAAATCCTGCGGCGTGATCATGTGTTCGGACACGATGTTCTCGCGCAGGCCCGGCAACTCGGTGCGCTCCAGGAAATCCGCGATCCGCGCGCGATACGCCTGCGCCTGCTGCGACCAGTCGATCCCGGCATCCATGTGCGGCACCGGCGACAACACGTAGAAGCTATCGCAGCCGTCCGGCGCCAGCGACGGATCGGTCGCGGTCGGCCGGTGCAGATACAGCGAGAAGTCGTCGGCCAGGATTTTGCGCTCGAAGATGTCCTCGATCAGCTCCTTGTAGCGCGGGCCAAGCAGGATCGTATGGTGCGCCGTCTCCGAGTACTGTCGCTTGGTGCCGAAGTACCAGACGAACAGACTCATCGAGTAGCGCGCGCGGTCCAGCTTGCGGTCGGTCCAGCGCTTGCGGACCTGCGGCGGCAGCATCCGGCGGTAGGTGTAGGCGCTGTCGGCGTTGGAGACGACGATCTCGGCGGGAATGCGCTCGCCGGTCGTAAGGCGCACACCGGTCGCCCGGCCGTCCGCAACCTCGATCTCCTCGACCTGCGCGTGATAGCGGATCTGGTTGCCCTGCCCCTCCACCAGCTTCGCGAGACCGCTGGCCAGCCGGCCGGTGCCGCCCATCGCGAAATGGATACCCCAGTGCCGTTCCAGATAGGAGATCAGGCAATAGACCGAACTGGCATGGAAGGGGTTGCCGCCGATCAAGAGCGGATGGAACGACAGCATGACCCGCAGCCGCTCGTCCTTCACGTAGCGGCTGACCGTCTGATAGACGCTGCGGTCGCCGCGCAGGCGCATCAGAT
>NZ_NHSD01000236.1 GCF_016653255.1 Rhodobaculum claviforme | reverse complement strand
TCCTGGCGGAGCGCTTGCGGGCGACCATGCGCGCGACGCAATACCGCCCCCCGTGCGGGGTGGTTTGCGTGTCGGGGATTTGGACATTCGCCCCCGGCCGCATTATGTCCCCTGACAGCGCAACATGAGGCCGAGCCATGAGCCCCCGCGATCTGACCGTCCCCGAAGGCCGCCACCCGGAAAAGGCCCACCGCCCCGACCAGGCCCCGCAGCCGAAGAAGCCCGCCTGGATCCGGGTCAAGGCGCCGACCTCGGCGGGGTACCGCGCCACGCGCGACATCATCCGCGAGAATCGCCTGACCACCGTGTGCGAGGAAGCCGGTTGCCCCAACGTCGGCGAATGCTGGGCCCAGGGCCACGCCACCATGATGATCATGGGCGAGATCTGCACCCGTGGCTGCACCTTCTGCAATGTCGCCACCGGGCGCCCCGACGCGCTGGATGCGTTCGAGCCGGGCCGGGTGGCCGACGCCGTGGCCCGGCTGGGCCTGTCCCATGTCGTCATCACCAGCGTGGACCGCGATGACCTCGACGATGGCGGGGCCGCGCATTTCGCCCAGACCATCCGCGCGATCCGCCACCGCGCCCCGGACACCACGATCGAGATCCTGACGCCGGATTTCCTGCGCTGCGGCCCCGACGCCCTGGAGACCGTCGTCGCGGCCCGCCCGGACGTGTTCAACCACAACCTCGAAACGGTGCCGGGCCTGTACCCCGGGGTGCGCCCCGGCGCGCGGTATTTCCACAGCCTGCGCCTGTTGCAGCGCGTCAAGGAGCTCGACCCGTCGATGTTCACCAAGTCCGGCCTGATGGTCGGGCTGGGCGAGGAGCGCGCGCAGGTGGGCCAGGTGATGGACGACATGCGCTCGGCCGGGGTCGATTTCCTGACCATCGGCCAGTACCTGCAACCCACGCCCAAGCACCACGCCGTCGCCCGTTTCGTCACCCCCGAGGAATTCGCCGCCTACGAGAAGGCCGCCTGGGGCAAGGGGTTCCTGATGGTGTCGTCCAGCCCGCTGACGCGGTCGTCGTATCACGCGGGCGAGGATTTCGCGCGGATGCGGGCCGCGCGGACCGCGGCACTGGCGGGGGCCTGAGGCCGCCCGCGCCGCCCGCCGCATGAAGGGTTGACGACGGCGGGCGGTTGTTGCCACCCTCTCGACAGCTCGCTTTCCAACCGGGCCGCAACCTCAGAGACTCCTGATGCGCCACACCCTTCCGGTCACGCCGCAGTTCTATGTCACGGCCCCACAGCCCTGCCCCTATCTGGAGGGGCGAATGGAGCGCAAGCTGTTCACCGCGCTTCAGGGCGACACCGCCGAGCGGCTGAACGATTCGCTGTCCAAGCAGGGCTTCCGGCGCTCGCAGAACGTGCTGTATCGCCCGTCCTGTGCGGATTGTGCGGCGTGCCTGTCGGCGCGCATCCGGGTGGCTGATTTCACGCCGTCGCGCAGCCAGCGCCGCACCCTCAAGCGCAACGGCGGTCTGCGCCGTTCGGCGACCACCCCCTGGGCCACCGAGGAGCAGTTCGCGCTGTTCCGCCGCTATCTCGACAGCCGGCATGCGGACGGGGGCATGGCCGACATGGACATCTTCGAATTCGCCGCCATGATCGAGGAGACGCCGGTCCGTTCGCGCGTGGTGGAGTATTCGCGCCCCGAGGCGGATGGCGGGCGCGGACAGCTGGTGGCGGTGTCGCTGACCGATGTGCTCGATGATGGCGTGTCGATGGTCTATTCGTTCTACGAGCCGGATCTGGAGCCGCAGAGCCTCGGGACCTATGTCATCCTCGACCATATCGAACTGGCCCGCGAGGCAGGGCTTCCCTACGTCTATCTGGGCTATTGGGTGCCGGGCAGCCGCAAGATGGGCTACAAGGCCAAGTATGCCGCGGTGGAGGTCTATCACCGCGGCGCCTGGCAGGACATGGGCGACCCGGCGCAGTATTCGGCGGCCCGCCATCCGTTGTCGGTCGATCCCATCGCCGAACAGGTCGCGCGGCTGAACCTGCCCGACAGCCTGCCCACCGACGGCCGCACGCCCCGTCAGACCCGGCGCGGATAGGTCCCGGGCGCGGCCCCCGTTCGGGCCAACCGGTCGGCCCCACCCGTCGGGTCCGCCACCGCTCTGCGGGGGCAGGATCGCCGGGCGCCATCATCGGCGGTGGAGTGGCGTGGGGTCAGTGCGCCTCGGCCCAGTTGGCGCCCACGCCGGCGTCCACCGTCAGCGGCACGCTCAGCGATGCGGCGGGGTGGGCGGCGCCTTCCATCACCTCGCGGATGCGGGCGATCACGGTGTCGACCGCATCCTCGGCGACCTCGAACACCAGTTCGTCGTGAACGGTCAGGAGCATGCGCGCGTCCAGCCCCCTCAGCGCTGCCGGAACGCGGACCATGGCGCGGCGGATGATGTCGGCGGCCGCGCCCTGGATCGGGGCGTTGATGGCGCCGCGCCGGGCAAAGCCGCCGCCGGGGCCCTTGGCGTTGATCTCCGGCGTGTGGACCTTGCGGCCGAACAGGGTCTGGACGTAGCCGTGCGCCTTGGCGAAGGCCACGGTGTCGTCCATGTAGGCGCGGATGCCGGGGAAGCGCTCGAAATAGGTGTCGATGAAGCGCTGCGCGTCCTCGCGCGGGATGCGCAGGTTCCGTGCGAGGCCAAAGCCCGAGATGCCGTAGATCACGCCGAAGTTGATCGCCTTGGCCTGTCGCCGCACCGAGGGGTCCATCCCCTCGATCGGCACGCCGAACATTTCCGATGCGGTCATGGCATGGATGTCGAGGCCATCGCGGAACGCCTGTTTCAGCGTCTCGATGCCGGCGACATGCGCCAGAATCCGCAGCTCGATCTGGGAGTAATCGAGGCTGACCAGACGATACCCCGGCGCCGCCACAAACGCCGTGCGGATGCGGCGCCCTTCGTCCGAGCGAACGGGGATGTTCTGCAGGTTCGGATCGGTCGAGGCCAGCCGCCCGGTGTTCGCCCCCGAGATCACATAGGAGGTGTGCACCCGCCCCGTTTCGGGGTGGATGTGTTCCTGAAGCGCGTCGGTGTAGGTGGATTTCAGCTTGGCGATCTGGCGCCAGTCCAGCACGCGCGCCGGCAGGTCGTGGCCCTGCGCGGCCAGATCCTCCAGCGTCTCGGCGTCGGTGGACCAGGCCCCGGCCTTGCCGCGCTTGCCGCCCGCGAGGCTCATCCTGTCGAACAGGATCTCGCCCAGCTGCTTGGGGCTTCCGACGTTGAAGCTCTCGCCCGCCAGCTCGTGGATCTCGGCCTCCAGGCCCGCCATCTTCTGGGCAAAGGCGTTGGACATGCGCGACAGCGTATCGCGGTCGACCTTGATGCCGGTCATCTCCATCTCGGCCAGCACCGGCACCAGCGGGCGCTCCAGCGTCTCGTACACCGTCGTCACGCGGGCGCGATGCAGGCGGGGCTTGAGCGTGTCCCACAGCCGGTAGGTGATGTCGGCGTCCTCGGCGGCGTAGGGCGTGGCCTCACTGATCGGGACGGCGGCGAAGGTGCGCGCGGACTTGCCCGACCCCAGCAGCGGCTTGATCGGGATCGGCGTGTGACCGAGGTAGCGTTCGGACAGCGCGTCCATGCCGTGCCCATGCAGGCCACCGTTCTGCGCATAGGAGATCAGCATGGTG
The DNA here is from genome assembly GCF_016653255.1 of Rhodobaculum claviforme. Taxonomy (GTDB): domain Bacteria; phylum Pseudomonadota; class Alphaproteobacteria; order Rhodobacterales; family Rhodobacteraceae; genus Rhodobaculum; species Rhodobaculum claviforme. The sequence goes on along the minus strand of NZ_NHSD01000236.1, from coordinate 3,222 downwards.
TCGTCGATCGGCGCCATGCGGATGCCGTGCCGCGCGAGGATCTTGGCGTCGTATTTCACGTTCTGCCCGATCTTGAGGATCGCCGCGTCCTCCAGCACCGGCTTGAGCGCCGCCAGCGCCGCGTCGAAATCGATCTGGTCGGGCTGGGGCGCATCGCCGCCGAACAGATCGCCGCCGCCTTCGGTGTGCGCCAGCGGGATGTACGCGGCCCGCCCCGGCGCCAGTGCCAGCGACACGCCGACCAGCCCCGCGCGCATCTCGTCCAGGCCCGTGGTCTCGGTGTCGACGGCCACGGTGCCCAGCGCGCGCGCCTGCGCCAGCCAGTCGTTCAGCGTGTCCAGATCGCGGATGCAGGTGTGGGCGCCCGCGTCAAAGGCCACCTCCGGCGCGGTGTCCGGGGTGTCGGGCGCCGGGGCCGGGGCCTCCACCGCCGGGGGTGTCACGCCCAGATGATCCGCGATGCGTCGGCTGAGGGTGCGGAACTCCATCTGCCCGAGGAAGCCCAGCAGCGCCTCGGCCTCCGGCGCCCGCACCTCCAGATCGTCGAGGCCCACCGGCAGCGGCGTCGCGCCGTCCAGCGTCACCAGCCGCTTGGACACCCGGATCTGCTCGGCGAAGTCGATCAGGGTCTGGCGGCGTTTGGGCTGCCGGATCTCCTCGGCGCGGGTCAGCAGGGTTTCGACGTCGCCGTATTCCTGGATCAGCAGGGCGGCGGTCTTGATGCCGATGCCGGGGGCGCCGGGGATGTTGTCCACGCTGTCGCCCGCCAGCGCCTGCACGTCGATGACCTGCGCGGGGGGGACGCCGAACTTCTCCTCGACCTCCTCCGGCCCGATGCGGCGGTTCTTCATGGGGTCGAGCATCTCCACCCCGCCACCCACGAGCTGCATGAGGTCCTTGTCCGAGCTGATGATGGTGACCGACCCGCCCGCGTCGCGTGCCTGCGCGGCCAGCGTGGCGATGATGTCGTCGGCCTCAAACCCCTCCACCTCCAGACAGGCGAGGTTGAAGGCGCGGGTCGCCTCGCGCGTCAGCGGGAATTGCGGGCGCAGGTCCTCGGGCGGCTCGGGGCGCTGGGCCTTGTACCCGGCATAGATGTCGTTGCGGAAGGTTCTGGAGGAGTGATCGAAGATCACCGCGGCATGGGTGGGCGCGGGCACGCCGTCGGTGCGGCTGCCGTTACCCTCCACATACTTGAACAGCATGTTGCAAAAGCCCGCGACCGCGCCCACCGGCAGCCCGTCGGACGCCCGCGTCAGCGGCGGCAGCGCATGGTAGGCGCGAAAGATATACCCCGACCCGTCGATCAGGTGCAGATGGCAGCCCTTGCCGAAACCCATGTGCGCGCCTCCGAATTGCGATGGAGTGCCTTGTTGCACGCCCTCCGGCCGGCCGCCAGCGGCGCGGCGGGCCGTCAGGCCGCTGCGCCCGACCCGGTCGTCACATGGTCTTCGTGGATAAAACGCTTGTCGCAATATCCGCAGTCGACCCAGCCGGTGTCCAGCGGGATCGACAGCCACACGCGCGGATGGCCCAGCGCGCCCTCGCCGCCGTCACAGCAGACGCGGTATGTCGACGCCACCTCGGTTTCGGGGGCAGGGTGGTCGGGACCGTGCGGCATCATCTGCGCCTCCGTCTGGGTTGGGGGCACAGGATACCCTGCCTGTGCCCCGGTGCAAGTCCGCGCTCAGCCCGGCGGGGGGCCATAGGCGTTCTCGGCCGGCTCGCCCTCGCGGAAGCCCAGCTCGATCACCGCCCAGATCAGCGCCGCCAGCGACACCAGCCCCAGCAGCGACACCCACAGCCGCGGCATCATCGTCATCGTGCCGTCCGGCAAGCGCATCGGGCGGAACCCGATGTTGAACGCGTTGAGGATGCTGAGAACCGCGCCCGGACCATAGAACAGGGCCGCGCGTGGCAGCAGCGGATGGCCCCGGTCATGCAGACGCCGCGAGGCCAGCGCCCCCACCGGCCACAGTGCCCCCAGCGAGATCACGAGCATCAGGAACCGCCCGATCAGCCCGTCGCCGAACAGCGCGGCGATCGCCACGCTGATGACCACAAGACCCACGAACAGGATCACGATGCCGATCCACCATTGCCTGCGGTTGATGCGCCCGTCGAAGCGGGTGAAAAGCTCCATGACTGTTCTCCTTTCGCCTCAAGGGTAGGGACTGCGGCCCAAGGGTGCAAGCTGGGCGGCGGCGGGTCGCCGTGCTAGGTCCCGCCGCGACGCCGTCACGAAAGGATACCGCATGGCCACCGCACGGACACAGGGCGCGATCGAGATCGAGGGGCTGCGCAAGGTCTATGGCGGATCGGGCGGCACCCCGGCCAAGGAGGCGCTGTCGGGCGTCGACCTCGATGTGCCCGCAGGCAGCATCTTCGGCCTGCTGGGGCCGAACGGGGCGGGCAAGTCCACGCTGATCAACATCCTCGCGGGGCTGGTGACCAAGTCCGCCGGGCGGGTGCGGATCTGGGGGTTCGATCAGGACGTGAACCCGCGCCAGAGCCGCGCCGCCATCGGCGTGATGCCGCAGGAGACCAACATCGACCCCTTCTTCACCCCGCGCGCCGCGCTGGAGGTGCAGGCCGGCCTCTATGGCGTGCCGAAGTCGCGCCGCCGCACCGACGAGATCCTGTCGCTGATCGGGCTGGAGGACAAGGCCGAGGCCTATGCCCGCACGCTGTCGGGCGGCATGAAGCGCCGGCTTCTGCTGGGCAAGGCGCTGGTGCACGCGCCGCAGGTTCTGGTGCTGGACGAGCCCACCGCCGGGGTCGATCTGGAGCTGCGCCAGATGCTCTGGGTCAACGTGCGCCGCCTGAACGAGCAGGGCATGACCATCATCCTGACCACCCATTACCTGGAGGAGGCGCAGGAGATGTGCGACGAGATCGCCATCATCGACCGTGGCCGGGTGGTGGCGCGCGACACCACATCCGCGCTGGTGGGGCGGATGGACACCAAGACGCTGGTGATTACGCCCGATGGCCCGGTCCCCGACGATCTGTCCCTGCCCGAGGGCGTCAGCGTGACGCGCCGCCCCTCTGGCACGCTGGCGCTGGGCTACAGCCGCAGTCGGGTCGCACCCGGCGCGGTGCTGGCGGCGCTGGCCGCAGCCGGGGTGGGCATCCGCGATCTGGCCACCGAGGAGCCGGATCTGGAGGACGTGTTCCTGTCGCTTACGGGAAGCGCGGTGGCCTGAGGGGGGTGGCCGAGGG
>NZ_NHSD01000235.1 GCF_016653255.1 Rhodobaculum claviforme | reverse complement strand
CGCCGCACATCAGCCGACAGCCCCCCGCCGCGCGGCCCGCGCCGCCGTGGCGCCGCGATGCCGGGCCCTCCGATGCGGGGCCCTCGGATGACGGGTGCCGCGACAATGGATGCCGAGGTCCCCGAGGCCGATGTTCTGGTCGTCGGGTCCGGCCCGGCGGGGCTGTCGGCGGCGATCGCGCTGCGGGGCCTTGGCGTTGCGCGCGTGGTGGTGCTGGAGCGCGAGGACACCCCCGGCGGCATCCCGCGCCACTGTGCCCACCCGCCCTATGGCCTGCGCGAATTCGGGCGGCTGATGACCGGTCCCACCTATGCCCGCCGTCTGGTTGCCCAGGCGCGGGCGGCGGGCGTGGAGATCCGCGCCGCCACCTCGGTCACCGCGCTGCACCCCGGCGGAGTGGTCGCGGTGACATCGGACGCAGGCCCTGCGACATGGCACGCGCGCGCGGTGCTGCTGGCGACCGGGGTGCGCGAGGGCACGCGGGCGGCCCGGCTGATCGGCGGCACCAGGCCGGGGGGGGTCACCTCCACCGGGGCGTTGCAGGGGATGGTGCATCTGGCGGGGGTGGCGCCGTTCCGCCGTCCGGCGATCCTGGGCACCGAGATGGTGGCGTTCTCGGCCATCCTGACGTGCCGCGCACATGCCATCCGCCCGGTGGCGATGATCGAGCCCGGCCCCCGCACCGTCGCGCGCTGGCCCGCCGCGGCGCTGCCGCGCGCGCTTGGCATCCCCGTGCATTACGCCACCACCGTCGCGGCCATCGAGGGCGGCGCCCGCGTCACCGGGGTGGTGCTGGACACGCCGTCCGGGCGGCGGCGGATCGCGGCGGACGGGCTGATCGTGTCGGGCGGGTTCCGCCCCGAGGCCTCCCTGCTGGCCGGCAGCCACCTGGCGCGCGACCCCGCCACCGGCGGGCCGGAGGTGGACGCCCACGGGCGGCTGTCGGACCCGGCCTATTTCGCCGCCGGAAACCTGTTGCATCCGGTCGAGACGGCGGGCTGGTGCTGGCACGAGGGCCGCCGCATCGCGCAGTCCATCGCGCGCGGGTTGCGCGGGGCGTTGCCGCCGCCGGGGCAGGGGCGCATCCTGCTGTCGGGGCCGCTGGCCTATGCCACGCCGTTGCGGCTGTCGGACCCCGCGGGCGCGGCGCTGGACCGGCTGATCCTGCGGATGGCGCGGCCCGCGCGCGGGCGGCTGTCGCTGCGCGTCGCGGGCCACGAGGTCGCGGGCCGCAGCCTGTCGGCCCGCCCCGAGCGTCGGCTGTTCCTGCCGCTGCCGCCCGCCGATGGCCGCGCCGTCTCGGTCGTCTTTGACGAGGGTGCGGGATGAGCGCGCGCCCACGGTTCCTGGCCATCGACCAGGGCACGACCTCCACCCGTGCGATCCTGGTGGAGGACAGCGGCGCGCGCCTGCTGGGCAGCTTCGTCCACCGCCAGCATCATCCCGCGCCGGGCCATGTCGAACACGACCCCGAGGAGCTGCTGGCGCATGTGGCGGCGTGCCTCGATCTGGGGCGGGCGGCGGGGGCGCAGGCCGCGGGGCTGGCCAATCAGGGCGAAAGCTGCCTGGCGTGGGACGCCACCACCGGGCGCGCCCTGGGTCCGGTGATCGTGTGGCAGGACGACCGTACCGCCGCCACCTGTGCCCGGCTGGCCGCCGACGGGGCCGAGGCGCTGACGCTGGCGCGCGCGGGGCTGCCGCTGGATGCGTATTTCTCGGCGTCCAAGCTGGCGTGGTGCCTGGCGCATCTTCCGGGGGCGCGGGCGCTGGCGGCGGCGGGGCGGCTGCGGCTGGGCACGACGGACGCGTTCTTTCGCCACCGGCTGACGGGGCGGTGCGCGACCGACCCGACCACGGCGTCGCGTACGTCGCTGATGGATCTGGACCGGCTCGACTGGGACGCCGATCTGTGCGCGCTGTTCGGGGTGCCGCGCGCGTGCCTGCCGCCGATCGCGCCCACCACCGGCGATCTGGGAACCGCGCGCGGGCTGGCGCTGACGGCCAGCGTGGTGGACCAGCAGGCGGCGCTGTACGGCCACGGGGCGCGCGCGCCGGGCCAGGCCAAGGTGACCTTCGGCACCGGGGCGTTCGCGCTGTGCCCCACGGCGGCGCGGGCGGCGGCGGGGCAGGGGCCGTTGCCCACCGTGGCCTGGGCGCTGGCGGGTGCGGCGCCGGGCTATGCGCTGGAGGGGGGGGTCTATGCCGCCGGGGCGGCGGTGAACTGGGCGCGCGGGCTGGGGCTGTTTTCGGACTGGGACCAGATCGCGGCGTTCGACGGCCCGCCCGCCATCGCGCGCGGGGTGGTGTTCGTGCCCGCGCTGGCGGGGCTGGCGTGCCCGCATTGGCGGCGCGATGCGCGGGGCGGGTTCCTCGGCCTCGACCTGGGCTGCGGGCCGCGCGACATGGCCCGCGCGGTGCTGGAGGGGATCGCCTTTCGCACCGCCGAGGTGATCGAGAGCATCGCCGCGCTGCAGCCGCTGGACGGTGCGGTGCGCATCGATGGCGGGCTGTCGGGCAACCCGGCGTTCGTGCGGTTCCTGGCCGATACGCTGGCGCGCCCGGTCATCGTGTCCCACGAGGCGGAGCTGACGGCGGTGGGCTGTGCCGCGCTGGCGGCCCATGGCGCGGGCGCCGCGCTGGCCCTGGCGCCGGGCGGGCAGATGGTTGCGCCGGCCCCCCAGCCCGCCCACTGGCGCGCCCGCTTCGCCGACGCCCGTGCCAGCATCGCCGCCTATGGTGCCCCGGCGGATTGACGCGGCCCGTCGCGGCCCGTCGCGGGGGGGGGGGTTGATCGGGCTCAACTTTAGGTTAATGTTCCGGGCTGTCCGTTGAGTATTGGTGTCGGATGCCGGGCCTTGGGCCCGATCCGCCGCCGCGTGTGCACCGTTGCTCCGCCCCATTCCTGCACCGCGTTGGCCCTGTCGCCCCGGGGCCGCACAACAACGGGAGATGCCGCCGTGATGACCTGGGTGAGTGTGCTTGTGCTGGGTACGACCAGTGCGCTGGCGGGGACGGCGGGGGGCTGGGCGGTGGCGCGCTGGCTGTCGGCACGCGCGGCGGTCGGGCTGGGGCTGGCGCTGGTGTCGGGGCTGGTGGCGCTGGTGTGGGTGACCACCTATTCGCTGGATCACGACGGGCTGGCCTGGGCCACGCTGGGATCGATCGTGGTGCTTCCGGCCTCGGCGGCCTGTGCGACCATGGGCATGCGCAAGCTGCAACGCCGCCGCGCCCGCCGCAGCCGGGGTTGAGGGACGCGCCCCCCGCAGCGGAGGGCGCGCCGTGTGTCAGAAGCGCCAGTTGACCCCGGCCTGCACCGTCTGGATGCTGGTGCGCGATCCGGCGTCAAGGGTGGTGCCCAGGAACTGCTCGTTGATGATGTTCTGCGTGCCGAGACGGTAGTACCGGTACTCCATCCGCAGGGTCATGTTGTCGGCCAGCCGGGTCTCGATGCCCGCGCCGATGACCGGGCCGCTCTGCTTCCACTTGTAGCCGCCATCCAGCAGCGTGTCGGTGCCGGCGGTCGCCGACCCGCTGGCGCGGAACCGCGCCTGGCTGACACCCAGCAAGCCATAGACCATCGTGGAGTCCGACGTCATCAGGCCCACACGCCCCGCCGCCGAATAGATCGTGCGCGGACGCAGCTTGTAGTTGAAGCTGATGCCGTCCGCGTTGAGGTTGGCGCGGTTGTTGATCCCGGTCGCGGTGATGTCGGCCATCAGACCCATCACCACGGTGTCCGACACCGCAAAGTCATAGCCGCCCGACAGCGACACCAGGCCGCCCTCGCCGCCGAAGTCCGGCAGCCGCAGCGTGCCCAGCGTGGACCCGTTCTCCACGGCGCTGCCGCGCAGGCTGTAGTTGGTGCTGCCCGCACCCAGCGCGCCGCCGACCCAGGCCCCGGCCCATCCGTCCGACAGCCCCTGCGCCGAGGCCGCCGGCGCCATCGCCATCGCGGCCGCCAGAACCGGTGCGCCCAGTCCGATAAACCTTTTCATATCATACTCCTGTACACGGTTGTTAGCGTTACGTCCGATAGCGCAGGTGCCAGGGTGAAGAAAAGATGTGCCTCCCGGGGGGCATTGGTCGGGCGCCGAATGTGTCGGCCCGGTCACGTTCGGTGCGGCTTTTGGATACAACCCACGGCATGGGTGGTCGCGGTGGTCGTTCCCGCAGGGCGGGCAAGCCTGCGCCCGTCCGGTGTGCCAGTCCGGTGCGCCTGTCCGGTGCGCCCGTCCGGTGCGCCAGCACGACCGGCCGCACGACCGCCAGCACGACCCGCCGCGCGGCCAATGCGTGCGGTCAGCCCGCGCGGGCGTCCTCGCGGATCATGGCGGCGGCCTTCTCGGCGATCATGATGACCGGGGCCTGGGTGTTGCCCGACACGATGCGCGGCATCACCGAGGCATCGACCACCCGCAGCCCCGCCACCCCGCGCACCCGCAGCCGCGGATCGAGCACCGCGCCCGCGTCGGTGCCCATGCGCACGGTCCCCACCGGGTGAAAGATGGTGGAGGCGATCTGCCCCGCGCCCGCCGCCAGCTCCGCGTCGGTCTGGAAATCGGGGCCGGGCTTGAACTCCTGCGGGGCAAAGCGCGCAAGGGGGGGTTGCGCCATGATCCGGCGTGTCAGGCGGATGGCGCGGGCGGCGATCCGGCGGTCGCCCTCGGTGGAGAGGTAGTTGGGCGCGATCTCCGGGGCGCTGCGGGGGTCGGGGCCGGTCAGGCGCACATGGCCGCGGCTTTCGGGGCGCAGGTGGCAGACCGATGCGGTGATGGCGGGGAAGTCATGCGGCGCCTGGCCGAACGCCTCGAGGGTCACGGGCTGGACGTGGTATTCCAGATCCGGCGTCGCGACCTCGGGCCCGGAGCGGGCGAACGCGCCGAGCTGGCTGGGCGCCATCGACATCGGCCCGGATTGCCGCAGCGCGTATTCCAGCGCGATCATCGCCTTGCCCCACAGGGAATTCGCCATGGTGTTCAGCGTCCTGGTCCCGCTGACGCGATAGGCGCAGCGGATCTGGAGGTGGTCTTGCAAATTCTCGCCCACGCCGGGGATGTCGTGGGCGACCTCCACGCCCGCCGCGCGCAGCACCGCCGCCGGTCCCAGCCCCGAGACCTGCATCAGATGCGGCGAGCCGATGGCCCCCGAGGCCAGGATCACCTCGCGCCCCGCCGTGGCGCGCGCGGGGCCGCGGTGGTCGAACCGTACGCCGGTCACGCGGCGGCCGTCCAGCACCAGCCCCTCGGCCTGGGCGTGGGTCAGCACCGTCAGGTTGGGCCGCCCCATCGCGGGGCGCAGGAAGCCGCGCACCACCGACCAGCGCAGGCCGCGCCGCTGGTTGACCTGGAAATACCCCACGCCTTCGTTGTCACCGAGGTTGAAGTCCGCCGTTTCGGGCAGGCCCGCCGCCACCGCCGCGTCGCGCCAGGCGTCCAGCACCTCCCACCGCAGGCGCTGGGGTTCGACCCGCAACCCGCCGCCCGCGCCATGGGCGCCCGCGACGGCACCGGCGTGGTGGTCCTCGGTCGTCAGGAAATGCGGCAGCACGTCGTCCCAGCCCCAGCCGGTGCAGCCCATCTGCCGCCAGCCGTCGTAATCCGCCGCCTGTCCGCGCAGATACAGCATGCCGTTGATCGACGAACACCCCCCCAGCAGCCGCCCGCGCGGATACAGCAGGCTGCGCCCGCCCAGGGCCGCCTCGGGGGCGGTGCGGAAACACCAGTCGGTGCGCGGGTTGCCGATGCAATAGAGATACCCCACCGGGATATGTACCCAGTGGTAGCGGTCGGTGCCGCCCGCCTCCAGCAGCAGCACGCGGGTGGCGGGGTCCTGCGACAGCCGGTTGGCCAGCACGCACCCGGCCGAGCCCGCGCCCACGATGATGTAGTCGAAGGTCCCGTGATCGCGCATGAACGTCCCCCCTCCGGTCGTGGGGCAGTGTGGCCGGGGGCGCGGCGGGGTGCAAGGGCGCGGCCCCCGGTGGGTGTTCTCCGGCGCCTGTTCCCCTGTGGGTGGGCGCGCTGCGGGCTCGTCGTATCTCCGGC
>NZ_NHSD01000234.1 GCF_016653255.1 Rhodobaculum claviforme | reverse complement strand
GATCTGCCCTTCGCCCATGGTGATCCTGGCGTAGGCGCGTCTGAACCGTCACCCTTCTGAGGTTCAGTCCCGACAGCGCCTGCCCCATCCGGCCTCGGGGAGCAGGCCTATGTCGTCGCCGATCCTGCCGATCTGGGGGAGCGCAGGCGCACGCCCTCGCCACCTTCGCCATCCCCCTGGTCGAGGAATTGAACCCCCTGGGCCTCATAGAACTTCCGGAGCTGTCGAAGGCTGTGGTCGGAGACGAGGCCCTTGTGGTCTGGTCGACCTTCGATCCGCCGCAAGGTGATCACGGGCATGTCGAGCCGTTCACAAACCGTGGCCTGGGTCAGATCGAGCAGGGCACGGGCGGCCCGTAACTGGTTCCTGGATATGGGTTTTGGCTGTGTCATGGGGATTTTTCTCCTTCTCGCCTTACTGAGCACTTGCTATCACTTCTGTCTAGTGATAGCTTGTTATCAGTCAGCAGGAGATCACCCATGCAGAAGCTCACCACTCCCGACGTCGCCACGCCCATCATCCCTCTTCCCGGCGCCTCCGGCGCGGGACCGAAACCGGCAAGGCGTGGGGCGTCTTTCCCCACGTCCTCCCCCCTGGAGGTCCGTCTCTCCATCGGCCTCTCGCGCCTTGCCGACGCTCTGTCGACGGCCTGCGTCGCCGAGCTCGAGCTGGTCGGAATGCCCGCCTTCGATCCCGCCCTGGCCGCGTGGCGGGAGGAGGCCGAGGCGGGCTGGGCGGCGGCGTGGGCGCACGCCGAGGCGCTGGCCGTGGGCCCCGGGGACGACAGCGCGGCGCGTTGGTGCCGGCGCTTCGGGCGCGCGGTGATCGACGTCCTCGACGCGGAGGGACCGGCGGTTGCGCGCTGCGGGTTCCGTCGGATCGCTGCGCTGCTCCAGGATTTGCCGGCGGCCCTGCGCGCGCTTGAGGGCAGCACCCTCGCACGTCTTCGCGTTTGCCTGACCTGCCTGTCCGACCTCTGTGATGCGATCGACGGGCAGGCGGAGCAGCGCGCGGCACCGCCGCCCGGCTGACACCCGGCCCGGTCGGGCCACCCCCTCCCTGTCTCTCTCAATACCGCTGCGGTGCTCCCGCAGCCCGGAGCGGTCCGCGACGCCTGCGGACCGGCCGATCCCCTCATGCCTCATCGAAGGACCAATCCGATGGCCAGAAAACCTGCCCGCAAGTTCCGCACAACCCGGCGCGCTTCCATCACCATCGACGGCGTCCGCCATCGCCTCATGGCGATGCCCATCCAGCCCCAGTGGCAGGCCGCGGCCGCCGCGAAGGGCTTCGACATCGTCGCCCGCGCCAGGGACCGCTACCACCTCGTGCTCCGCTGCCGGGCGTGCGGCGGCCTGAACCTCGTCAAGATCTACGTCCTGATGAACAGCCAGCCGCGCTGCCGGGCCTGCTTGGAGCGGGACTGGCGGGCGCGGGCGGAGGCTGCGGGCGTCACCTTCCTGCGGCGTTGCCCCCGCGCCCGGCACTATGCATGGGTGCGTCTGGCCTGCGGGCACGAGGTCCGGCGGCAGATGGAGCTCATCGACCGTGTCGGCCGCGGCAAGACGGCGATCCGCTGCGAGATCTGCCATGCCGCCCGCGAACGGGCCGAAGCCGAGGCCCGCGGCTGGCGCCTCGTCGGGCCGGATCCCGAGGGCTCGCCGCACTATCGGCTCTATGCCCATGACGGGCCGGAGGGATGCGGCCACCGCCAGCGCATCGCGCGGATCAACATGCAGACCGGCCGGTTCGGCTGCGCGCAGTGCGGCGAGAGCTGGTCGGCGGCGCCGAGCCACATCTATCTGCTCGCCATCGAGCTGCCCCCGGCCGAGAGCGATGGGCCGTGGGAGCGGGTCATCAAGCTCGGCATGAGCCGCGATCCCGTGTCGCGGACCCGCCACCAGTTGCCCCGGCATGACGCGGTGCGCATCGAGATCCTCGACAGCGTGCCGATGCCCCGGGGCCGCGATGCGCTGCGCATCGAGAAGGCGCTCCACGGCCGGCTTGCCCGCCAGGCCCCGCAGCTGCGGATCCCGAGGGCGCGCTTCGAAAACCATCTGAAGGTCGGCAGCGAGATCTACCACAGCGCCCTCGAGCGGCCCCTCCGCAGGGCCTTTGATCGCCTGCGGGCGGGCGTTCAGCCCCCGACACCCTGAGCCGCCACCCGTTTCCGACGCCCGCATTCATTATGGAGAACCTCATGTCTCATTACGACACGCCCATCGCCGGCCCGTCCACGACTCTGGTCATCCGCCTCCACCGGCTGCTGAGCAAGGCCAGGTCCGGAAGCGACAAAGACGTGTGTCTCGACCCGGAGCTGCCCGGCGATCCCGGCGCCAGCCCCCGTCCGACCCCGCAGATCGGCTGGAGCCTGCGCCGGGCCGGCAGGGCCAGCCTTGCCGACAGCCTGTCCGGGTCCCGGCGCGCGGAACTGACCGCGGAGGGGGTCGACGTCTTCGCCACCGCCGTCGCCGACAGCCCCCCGTTCCCCGATCCGGCCATCGAGCTGCCGCCGGCCCAGCTGCCGTTCATGCTGTCCCTCGCCCGGCTCTGCGACGACCCCGCCGAATTGGCGGCCCTCGCGGATCCGATGCGGATCAGCGCGCTGGCCGTGCCGAACGCCATGATGACGGGGACGGCGGTCGAGAAGGCCCTGCGCCGGTTTGCGCGCCGCACGTCCGATGCCGAGGAGGCAGGCATTTCCTCGGTTTGGGTCACCCCGGAGAGCTACCCCGCCGGTAAGGGGCTGGAGGACTATGTCGACGATGCACTGACGCGGGGCATCAAGCTTGTCTTCTCGCTGGCGCCCGGGGCCACGCTGCCGCCCGACATCTCGGCCCTCGTCGATCACCACGCCGCACTGCGGGGGCTCGACCGCGCGGGCGTTGTGGCCCTTCTGGCGCTGACGCACAGTGCCACGGGCCGCCTCGACCTGGTCGAGCTGGCCCGCCGGCTGCCGTCTGACGAGGTGCTGGCCACCCTGCCCGGGCGCATGCTCGCCGCGGCGCTCCGGCAGCCGAGCTCCCTGAAGGTTGCCGATGCGCTGGCGCGGCTGGCCGCGGCCGTGGCTCCGGTCGCGCCCACGCCCGGCCCCGAGCGGCCGCGGATCACCCTCGCGCAGGTCCATGGACAGCCCAAGGCGGTGGAGGCCCTCGGCCGCATGATCGCCGACCTGAAGGGCTGGTCGGCCGGGCGGGTGGCCTGGCCGGAGGTCCCGAACGGTGTCATCCTGGATGGCCCCCCGGGGACCGGAAAGACCTTGCTGGCGTCGGGGCTCGCGGGCAGCGCCGACATTCCCCTCGTCGCGGGCAGCTACGGCGATTGGCAGAAGGAGGGGCACCTCGGGGATCTGCAAAAAGCGATGTCCCGCTTCGTCCAGAGGGCGCGGAAGGCCGCCCCCTGCGTTGCCTTCATCGACGAGCTGGACAGCTTCGGGAGCCGCGACAGCGCGGGGCCGGGGCGCTGGGGCCTGCACTACGACACGAAAGCGACGAACCATCTGTTGACCTGCCTGACGGAGATCAGGGCCACGGAGGGCGTATTGCTGATCGCGGCGACGAACCACCGCGACCGCCTCGACCCGGCCGTGGCCCGGGCCGGGCGGTTCGATCTCCACCTCGGCATGCGCCTGCCGGACCTTGCGGCCCTGGTCGCGCTCTTGCGCGAGGGCCTTGGGACCGACCTGCCCGACATCGACCTGCGCCCGGCGGCACAGGCACTTCTGGGCCGGACGGGGGCCGATGTCGCAGCCCTTCTGCGGCAGGTCCGGGCGCGGGCACGGACGGCGGAACGGGCGCTGGTGGCCGAGGATCTGCACGCCGAGATCGAGGAGGTCTGCCCCGCCATCCCCGACCAGGACCTGCGCCGATGCGCGGTGCATGAAGCCGGTCACCTGGTCGCCGGGGCAGCCCTCGGGCTGCCTGCGGCCCGGGAGGCTTCGATCAATGTCGCGGGAGGACAGGTCATGCAGCCGCCGCCCTTCCTCACGACCCGTGAAGACATCGAGGCGGTACTTGCGCATCTGATGGCCGGCCGGGCGGCCGAGCGCCTCGCCCTCGGCAGCGTGGGCTCGGGGGCGGGCGGGCCTCCGGGCTCCGATCTCGACCGCGCGACGCAGATCGCCGCGGCGATGGAGCTGAACTTCGGGTTGGGAAGCTACGGTCGGGTCTACCTCGACCCCGACCGGATGTTGCCGATCGACGGGCGGTTGCGGGCCGCCGTGGAGCGGCACCTCGAGCGCGCCGAGATGCGGGCCAGGGACCTGCTGAGCCAGCACCGCGTCACGCTGGAGCAGGTGGCCGAGCAGCTGGAACGGGAACGGTATCTCGACGCTGCACAGATCGCGGATCTGCTGTCGGGCATCGCGGGCCCGGACCGGGACGCACCGATGGCCGCCCCGTGAGGCGGGCCCGCCCGCCACCCCGGCCCTCGCCGGGGTGGCGGCGCAGACGGTCAGAAGCCGGGGACGTCCGCCAGCGTCGGGGCGTCATGCAGATCCGAAGCGGTCAGAGCCTCGAGGCGCTCGAGGAGACCCCGCAAGCGATGGAGGCGAACCACGACCAGGCCACACTCCGCCCCCTCGGCGTCAAGGGGGGTCAGCGCCGGATGGCGCGATGCCAGGCCAAGCGCCGTCACCCGATCCCGGCTTTCCTCGCTCAGCAGCGCAAGGTTCAGCGTGTGCAGCGCCGAAAACAGCGTCCGCGCGGCAGGATGGTGCGCCCAAGCCTGCACCACAGCACGCCCGAGCGCCGCGACAGCATCCGTCATCGTGGCATCCACCGCTGCGCCGATGGTGTCGGACGTCATGTTGGTGTGCCGCGGATCATGGGGATCCTCTTCGAACGCCACCGCCGCGGAAAGCCGATCGACGACATCGTCGAACAGCTCGAGGCTTGCGCAAAGATCGGGGTTGGACGCGCGAGCGCGCGTGGTAGAAATGGCCTCAGCCATGGCGTTTTCCTTTCCATAGAAGGAGCGTTGTGGTCAGAACGGGTGCGGGGGGTGAGAGCCCCGTGCCCGTTCGCCATTTTGCGGCCTTTTTCGGAATTGTTCAAGAAGAAATCTTCTGGATTATCCGACAGGTCAGGAGGCCTGAAAATCCACATGCGAAGATCGTCCTCCATGGATATAACGGTGCCCTTCCAGGTCGTTCCCAGGTGGAGAAATCCTCCCATAACCGTCAGGACGATGCCCACATGGAAGACGCGGACGCCATCGCCCACAGATGATCTTCCGCGCTTCCGAGACCCACTCAGAGGCCGATATGGCTTCATTGAAAGGATTGTCTTGATGCTGATGCGCCGTCGTACTATGCCCCCATAAAATATCCTGGAGGGACCGCATGACCAATCTGGACCAGATGTCCGCAAAGGAGCTGATGAAGCTTTCGCGCGAGGCTCTCGAGATCGCGGAAGCCAAGAGGGACAAGGAGAAGGAAGACCTCCGGGCCGCCATCATCAAGATGATAGAGGATGAAGGCTATACCCTTGAGGACATCTTTCCGCGCGCTGCTCCGATCACGGGAAAGCCCATGAAAAAACCTCAGGTGGCGGCAAAGTATCGGCACCCCGACAACCCCGGCCTGACATGGTCCGGCCGGGGACGAAAGCCGAACTGGCTCGTTGAACAGGAGGCTGCAGGCCGCGCGCTCTCGGAGTTCCTGATCAGGACGACGTAAACCAGAGCCGGTGGCGGTGAACAGTCTTCCACGTCAGGGGGACCGCGCTTGGGGGTGAGGGTCGAGGACGGGATGCAGTCCGTGTGGTCGGCGCATCCTGCCGGGGCTTGCGTCCCCTGTGCGTCCTCTTCTTGCCACCATCCATGATTGGCTTGGGCCCGTGCCCCCGAACCTTGGCAGCTCGGAGTGACGTGATCACCCTGGCGGCAAAAGGGTGAGCTTGCGGTCCCGGGACGGTCAACGAACGCTGCGCTCACAGGAGCGGGACGGGCGCATGAACCGGGCATGGCTGCGGCCGAAGATGGCACATCGGTCCATGTGACCAGGCGTACTCCTTCGAGATGTCCATTGGACAGGTCCACGCCATACAGCGATTATTCCAAGCAAAATCAGATATGTCCATCTGTCCAAGGACAATTCGCCCCATGGTGCAGAATACTCCGGAACGCCCGATACACGCATCCGGCGTTTTCGTGTAACGGCGTAACAGACACATAAACATGCCATGTTTTCAATGGCCTGCGCTGATACAGCCGGTGTAACGACCTGTTACGCTTGTAACAGGTCCCGTGACCTCCCCCTTAGGACTCCTCGCGTGCCCAAAAATATATATATACCAATCGGAGTCTGTATCTTTCTTTCTCTTCGAGCAAGTCAGAAGCTGCGCCTGGGATCTGTCCACCGCTTTCAGCGTGACGGCGCCATCGCCCCCTTTTCCTTCCTTCAATGATGCCGCAAGGCAAGTCGGATCGGCAAAATACCGCCTCCGACTTGGACAGCGCTTCGGCTCTTGCGGCCTGATCCCAGATCAGGCGAGGCGTGGATTTATGTGGATTACTTCGTTTTCTCCTCGCAATCCTGGCGAGGAGCCATCAGATTGCACGCATCAGCGCCATGAAAGCCGAGCACCCTTCATGAAAAAACCTACCGTCGTGCCCATGCCCAAAGCGGCCACACAAGCCAAGTTTCTTGCGGAGCAGCCGGAGAGCCTGCGCGATTTCTACGTCGCGATCCTTGCTGGACTGCCCTCCCAGTTCAAGGTGTCGCGGGACGGGTTCACAGAAAGCAGAAGGGAAGTTCTGAGATTGGGTGCCTTCTGCTCACCCTTTCGGGTGAAGTCCCTGGTTGAGGCGCCGAGGTCAAGGCATTGGTCCAGGGTTGTCGAAATTCTCAACCCCAAAGGGGAGCTGGTGGACTGCATTGTCGCCGAGGGAAATCTGACGGGGAAGCCGCGCGATGCGATCGCCGCGCTCTCGAACCGCGGCCTGCAAGTCTACGACACGGACTCCATTCATGCGATCCTCAGCCTGGTCAGGAACTGGCCGGTTCCCCCCGAGGCACATCTGACCCTGATCGAGCAGGTGGGATGGGTCCCGGAGCGGGACGCGTTCATCCTGACCAGCGGTCGGGTCATCACGCGCAAGGGGGCCCCGTCGAAATATCGGTTTGGAGACGAGCCGACCGCGAAAGAGATCGGCACCCTTCCTCAGTGGCGTGATCAGGTCGCCGCACTGGCGGTCGGGAACCTCAACTTGCTGTTCGGGATCTCTCTCGGCTTCTCGACGGCCCTGATGGAGTTCACGGAGCTCGACACGTCGATCTTTCACTTCTACGCCAAGACGAGCCGCGGCAAGACGCGGCTTCTTCGGACGGCCCTGACCGTCTGGCCCAGAGCCGGTGTCCGTGAGAAGACATGGGCCGGCACCATCAACGGGCTGGAAGCCGAGATCGCCAAATCACATGGCATCCTGCTGGGGCTGGACGAGTTGCGGGGCGATGCGACCCCGGACCTGCCGGCACTCATATACCGGTTCGCAAATGGATCGACCAAGGCGCGGGGCCGCAAGGAGGGTGGTGCACAGGAGCGCTCGACATGGCGCACAGGGGTGATCTCGACGGGTGAGCACTCCTTTGTCGAAATCGTCAGCAAGCTGGGCGGCATGCCGACCGGAGGACAAGGCGTCCGCATGCTCGATATTCCGGCGACTGGTGCATATGGGGTCTTCGATGCTCTGCACGGGTGCGAGACCAGCGACGATCTTGTCGTCCGACTGGACGGGGCCATCCGGAAGGCCTGGGGGGCTGCGGGCGCCGCCTTCGTGGAAAACCTCCTCGAAATGGGCGAGGACGCGCTCCAGGACGCCCTCGATGCCGACATACGGCGGCATACTCTTGCCCTGCAGCAGCATCTGGAGGTTTCTCCCGGGGACGACAGGACGGCGGAGATCCGGCGGGTCATCCAGAGCTTTGCCCTGGTTGCGACCGCCGGCGAGTGGGCGACGGACTGGGATCTGACTGGCTGGGTACCCGGCACGGCCAGCGCGGCGGTGCGGACGATCGCTGCACGCTGGTTGGCTGGCCGTGGGCGTCTGCCTTTCGAACAGAGCGAGAACCTCAAGAAGGTGCGCGCGTATCTGGCGACGAACGAACAGCGCTTCGCCGCGCTCAACGCCAAAGGGCGCGTGACGCCCCCTGACGAGGAACGGCTGGGCTACCAGGACGAGGCGTTCTTCTATCTCCTCCCCCCAGCCCTCACCAACCTGGCCCACGCGCTTGACACCCAGGCGAACAAGCTTCTGGAGGCCTTCGCCGAAGGCGGCTTCCTGGAGAAGGGCGGAGAGAGCAAGAGCTTGCAGTTCCGCCTCCCCGCCAGCGTACCCGGCAGACCGCGCGCCTACCGACTGCGGCGTGCCATTCTCGACTTTGAGGAAGACCCCCAGAGCCCCTCCGACAAACCCCAAGGACATGAATGACATGGTATACCTGTTGACCGATGAACAGCTGAAATGGCTGATGGAGAAGCACCCCACTGGCAATATCCACACGGCAGCGCTGGAACTCCACGCCAGCCTGGTTGCCCTGGCGCAGGAACAGGACCCCGAAAAGCAGGGCATCCTGGAGGACGCTGTGCGCAAACACGCCGCCGCTCTCTCGCACGCGCTGTCTGAGGACGCCCGCGGCGGGGAAGAGGCTATCAACGACGACGTCTCTCACGCGAGAAACTGACCGAGATCGGGCTGGGGGAGATGGCCGTCGTCAGCAGCCCTGCGCGGTCTGGCTGGTTGGCTCGCCCGGGCGTGCTGGAGCGGCGTCCAGCATGACCCGCCGAGCGCAAGACCCGCTCACGCGAAGGGGTTCACGATCCGGAGCTGGCCCTCCACAAGCAGGCCGTCGTGCATGCCCCAGGATGACCTCGGCGCGATCCGCCCTCGCACCATCCTCGAGGAGGTAGAGCACGACATTCGTGTCCGCGAACTCAACGCTCATGCGCGTCTTCGCGGCTCAGGCGCTCCGCGGCAGGCAACCTGCCGCGAAGGCGACGCAGACCCGCCAGAACCTCGTCGGCACGGGGTCGGCGACGTACCTTCACCTGTCCGTCGTCCTTCACCAGGTCGATGTGGTCGCCCTCCCTCAGGCCCAGCTCGCGCACAAGCTCTGCGGGCAAGCGGACGGCGAGGGAAGTGCCCCACTTCGCAACCTGCATGTCGGCCTCCCAGGTCAGATATGCGGTCGGTGCATGTGTATCCCGGCGGCAGGGGTTTCAAGCTCATGCCCGCAGGCGGTGGCGCATGCCCTGGGCTCCCTGGGATGAGCTGGTCCGGCCCCCGGCCGGCGGGTGACCTTGCGGATCATTCAGTTCGGCGCGGCATGGCCTGAGAGGCGCTGAGCGGCCCGTAGAGGCGGCATCTGCCCTCTCGGCGCTAATCGGGTAGGCAAAAGGCTGCGTGCCCGCTCTGCGGCTCTCTCAGCGCTCCTGAGGCCATATCGAGCCGCAGGGCGCCTGCGAGCTCGGCTGAACGGCCGTGATTGGTGTCACCGCCCGCCGCCGGGCCTGCACCCCTCCCCAGGCTCCGGACCTGCCCCGGGGGTCATCGAACGCTGCGGGGCATTCCCGCCCCACAGGATCGCGCCGTCGACCGCGCCATCATGCATCGGGGACCGGATTGGGATGATGCGGGGTCAGATCTGGCCAGATCCAGTTACATTCAGGCGGGTGACGCCCGGGTGAAACACAGGCGTCACAAGCCAAGCCATTGTTTTTAAACGCAGTTACAATGTTTCGCCGTTACGCGGGGTGTATTTTTAATGTGCGTGTGCGTGCGTGCGTGCGTGCGTGCGTGTGCGTGTGTGCGCATGTATATTTATCTATATATGTAACTAGATATATATATTGTAACAGTGGCTTCTATTCAGTGACTTAGGGGAGTTACCTCACTTATCACTACAAGTTACAAGCGTACATGTGCAGTTTCAAACGGAAAAAGGGGCCGCCGCTGGCACCCTTGACCCTCGCGCGAAACACCTCGGGACCTCGACCGCCGGCCGACGCCCCCCCGAGACTCGTTCACGATACTCCAGGAGGCACACGCGCGCGGATCGGCCTGCCCCCGTTCCCGCATCCGAACGGCGCGTCACCGCGCAATCACGCCACGGCACATCCCTGCGGCGGCCACTGGATCGGCGCAGGGCACCATGCGACAGGCCTACCGGCCTCCATCAGGGCCACACAGGACTTCGCGCGGCGCCATCTCCGCGCACACCGGATCCCTCAGCACACGCTGACAAGGTCGGATGACGTGCGCCGGCTGTGTCCATGACGGCCTCGCTGCATGCCCCCTCCCCCATTGTCATGGCCCCACCTGCGCCACGCTTCAGGGTCTTCCCTGCCATGCCCTCCGGCCAGGGACCGGAAGGACGGCGCGTGTCGACGGCTTCCCAAGATACCCCAGGAGCCCCCCTCCTGGCTCCCGAAGTCGCAGTCACGCTGGGGGTTTCACCATGGAACGCGCAAGGCTCAGCAGCTTGGCGCGCTTGGGTGGATCGATGGCCGCAAAGGCGCGCATGAGGGCCGACGCCTGGAAATCCTGGAGTTCACGATCGGACGCCTGCTCTCCGTCGCCCTGCGGCAGGGCGTCGTAAAAATAGGAGATCGGGACCGACAGGGCTTGCGCCATGTTCCACAGCATCGACGCGCTGACGCGGTTGATCGCCCGTTCATATTTCTGGATCTGCTGGAATGTGACGCCCAGCTGGGTCGCAAGCATCTGTTGTGACAGCCCCAAGGCCAGCCGCCGAGTGCGAATGCGCATCCCCACATGTTGATCGACCGGGTGCTGTAGCACTCAACCCCCACACTCCATGCGAATGTTTCGAGGATCTCCCTGACCTTCCCCATCAGTCAAGCATTTTACGGGCTACCCGCGTCCCGGTCCGGTTGAGCATGCCCGAGACGGCGACGCTTCGGGATTGTACGGATGCCGGTCCATCGTCGTCGATCACATTGAACGCATCGGCGCCGGTGGACGCCATCCGGGCGCACGCAGGCCACACCGATCTGGCAGATGCCGCCACGGTCGCGGTTGCGGTCTCCACATCGAGCGCGAGAACACGGAGCGGGCCCGCCGGAGACGGCGGCTCCCCGGGGATGATCACCGCAGGAGTCGCCGGAAGATGCTCCCCCGCAAAGCGGGCACGCTGGCGCACACTGGCCGACAGCTCAGGCGGGCCGCACGCAAGACGCGCAGGGTTGCCCGGACCAGATCCGCAGGCTCACCATAGACATCCATGCCGTGACCTCGTTTCGGTACGATGGCGACCATCTGTGCTTCCAGAGCTGCGATATCTCGTCTGGCGTCCAGCGACACCCATCTGGCGCGGCAATGATCCGCGATGAAGGCGCTGTACGGGCTTTGGCGATGTTCCCGTCCGCGGTGCTTGAGGGGCCGCACGCCTGAACAGAAACCCACACGGTGGACATGGTGCAGGGCAGTTGGTACGATACTGGAGCACCAAAGGAGGGCGCCATGGGGGTCCACAAACAGTCCGTCAGCTTCACCGAAGCGGCCTTTGCCTATGCCAGGGAGTTGGTTGATCGCGGCGACTACCCCAATGTCAGCGCCGCCGTGTCCGGCGAGTTGGCCCGCGCCCGCGCCGCACGCGGGCGAGAGCAAGCGCTGCTCGAGGCGGAGGTGCGCCGGCGGCTCCAGCTGCCGCCGGACCAGTGGGAGCCCGTTGCGGGTGTCGAGGACTTCACCGCCGATGCGCGCGCCTTCCTTGCGGACCAGCAGGACGGAGAGATGCCGCAGGCATGATCCGGATCGAACGTCATCCGCTGGTCCGGCGTGACCTGCGGGAACTGGCGCGCCACGTGGCGGAGGTGTCGGGCGATCTCCGGGCAGCCGAGCGTCGGCTCGATCAGGTCGACACCCTTCTCGCCGACATCCTTTCAAACCCGAGCTCGGGTACAATCCTGGGTGCGGCCCTCCCGGGATGGCGCGTGCGTCATGGTGGTGCGGGACAGAAGATCACGATCGTCTTCCGCTTTACAGGGACCGGATACCGGCTTCAGATCGCCCTCGTCGCCTTCGGTGGTCAGAACTGGCTGGACGCCACGGCGGGCCGATCGGAGGCGTTCGTGCAGGGCTAATGCAGCGCTCGAACGGTAGCTCTCGCAGAGCGATCTTCTGGGCAGGGCAATAGCCCAGGGGCCACAGGTGGCCGGAAACGGT
>NZ_NHSD01000233.1 GCF_016653255.1 Rhodobaculum claviforme | reverse complement strand
CGCCGCCCCGTGCCCTGCCAGCTCCAGCCGTCCCGCACCGGGCGCCAGCGCGATCCCGCCCAGGCCTGGCAGCGCCGACAGCGCGACCCCGCGCACCGCATCGCCGGATCGCGCCAGCCACGCCAGCGCGGGCGCATTGGCCGCCGCCACCCGGCCGTCGGGCGCCAGCAGCAGCGCGGGCCGGGCGACATCCTCCAGCACCGGGGCGTACAGCGCCGCCAGCGCGGCAAGGTCAAACGTGGTTCGGGACCAGAATCGCATCGCACATCCCCATGGGCCAACCGCAGCCCACCATGCCCGTGCGCCCTTAACGTCCGGTGTCGATCCGCCCCGCCAGCCGCGCCAGGGTCCCGATCAGCGCCTGCGCCTCGATCGGCTTGGGCAGCACCGCGGCAAACCCCGCCGCGCGATAGGCCGCGGATTGCTCGGGTGCGGCATTGGCGGTCAGCGCCACCGCCGCAGGGCCATCGGGCGCCGCGGCGCGGATCCGCGCCAGCGCCGCCATCCCGTCCAGCCCCGGCATCGCGATGTCCAGCACCAGCACATCAAACCCGCCGCCCCGCGCCGCCTGCACCGCCTGCACCCCGTCGCAGACGACCGCGACCACCGCGCCGGCGCGCTGCAACAGGATCGTCAGCAACCGGCGGTTGGTGGCATTGTCGTCGGCCACCAGCACCCGCACCCCCTCCAGGCTGACAGCCCCGGACGGCGCCGGGTCCGGCGCCTGCGGCAGCGGCACCCGGACGGTGACCTGCGTCCCCTGCCCCGGCGCGCTGTCCACCGCGATGGTGCCGCCCAGCAGATCGACCAGGCCGCGCACGATGCTCATGCCCAGACCGGCGCCGCCGTGCCGGCGCGCGGTGGAGGTGTCGGCCTGCTCGAACGGCTCGAACAGGCGGGCGATCTGGACGGGGTCCATGCCGATGCCGGTGTCGCAGACGGCAAAGGCCAGCATCCCGGGCGCCTCCTCGGTCAGGCGCACGACAATGCGGCCGTGGGCGGTGAACTTGACCGCGTTCGAGGTCAGGTTCCACAGCACCTGCTGCACCCGCAGCCGGTCGCCCAGCCGCAGATCCCCCGCCGGCAGGGTCTCGGGCACCAGAGGTTCGGGGACCAGATCCCCCGGCGGCAGATCCCCCGCCCCCACCAGATGCAGCGCCAGCCCCTTGTGCGCCGCCAGCGCGCGGGCCGGCGTGACCACCGCCTCCAGCACCGCCCGCAGCGAGAACGGCGCGACCTCCAGCGTCAGCTTGCCCGCGTCCAGCCGCGCCATGTCCAGCAGATTGTCGAGGATCCCCAGCAGGTCCAGCCCCGAGGCGCGGATGATCCGCACGAGCTCGCGCTGGTCGGGCGCAAGCGGGCCCTCGGCCAGCACCTCGGCCATGCCCAGCACCCCGCCGAGGGGGGTGCGGATCTCGTGGCTCATGGTCGCAAGGACCCGCGCCTTGGTCGCGGCCACCGCACGCTCGGCCGCCAGCGCCGCGTCGCGCGCATGCAGGCCCAGCACCAGCGCCAGCTGGTCACGCGCCAGCGCCGCGAAATCCGCCACCAGCGCGCGGTCCTGCGCGCTCCAGCGCCGCGGGGCGCGCGCGATGGTGCACATGGCGGCAACCGGGGTGCCATCGGGCGCCAGCACCGGCTCACCCAGATAGGCGCGCACGCCCAGTTCCTCGATCGCGGGGTTGGCGTGCACCAGCGGATGGCGGCGCGCATCGTCGACCACCAGCGCCTGACCGGTCGAGACCACATGGCGGCAGAACGAATACACCAGCGGCGTGCAGCGCGCGGCCGTCAGCCCGGCCGGCAACCCGGCGGCGCCCGCGAACACCTGCCGGTCGCCGGCGCCATCGATCAGCGACACCAGCCCCACATCGGCCCCCAGCGCGCGCCCGGCCAGACGCGCCAGCCGGTCGAACCCCTCGTACCGGGTGCCGTCCAGCACCGCGCGCACGATCGCCTCCAGCGCGGGCGCCTGTGGCACGCAGGCATCGCCCCGTTCCGCCCCGTCCATGTGCACCCCCTGCCCCGCGATATGCCCGGCCACCGCACTCTTGCAGTCGAAGCTGAACGCCCGGTCAACGCCGGGCAAAGATGCGGACAACCCCTCCGCCAGAACCGGACCCGTCAGGCCAGATCCAGCACCGGCCCGTCCAGCAGCCGCATCAGATCTCCGAAATGCCCGTCGCTGCGCGCCGGCCGCGTCGGGTCCGAGGTGATCGCCACCGCCAGCCCCGCGCGGCCGTGCGCCGCGATCACCTGCCCGCCATAGCCACGCCCCAGAACCCACCCCGAGGGGCTGACGAACCACCCCAGCCCATAGCCCAGCCCCGAAAACGCCGAGCGCGTCACCGGCCGCGCGGACGCGCGCACCCAGGCTTCGGGGACCACCTGCACACCCTCCACCCGGCCGGCATCGCGCATCACCAGCGCCACCCGCAGCATCGCGCGGGGCGACAGCACCATGTCGTTGCCGCCGAAGTGATACCCCTGCGGATCGCGCGGCCAGTCGGGGATCTCGATCCCCAGCGGACGGCCCAGCCCGGCGCGCGCCTGCGCCAGAAGGCTGTCGCCCGTCGCCTCCACCAGCGCCGCGCCCAGCACATGGCTGGAGCCGGTGGAGTAGATCATCCGCCCGCCCGGCTGCGCCACCCACGGCCGCGTCAGCGCATGCGCCACCCAGTTGCGCGTGCTGACCCAGGCGCCATAGCGCGCGCCCGACGTCCCCTCCAGGCCCGCGCGCAGCGTCACCAGATCGTGCAGCGTCAGGTCCTCCACCCCTTCGGTGGCGGCGGCGGGGATCAGGCGGGGGGCGACATCGGCCAGCCGGGCGTGCGGGCCGGGCACCGCGCCGCGCGCCACCGCCAGCCCCAGCAGAAGCCCCAGAACGGATTTCGAGGCCGACTTGATGTTTGCGGGCCGCGACAGGCCGGGGCCGCGCGGCGCCTCGGCCACCACGGGCGCGTCGCCGCGCTGCACCACGATGGCATGGAGCTGGTCCAACCCCCGCGCGGCGCGCGCGACATCGTCGGGCGTCGCGGCGCGGGCGCGGTGCAGCGCGGGCACCACAAGGGAGGTGGACAGCGCGACCAGCAGCGCGCGGCGGGTGGGCATGGG
>NZ_NHSD01000232.1 GCF_016653255.1 Rhodobaculum claviforme | reverse complement strand
CCCGGGGGCGTGCTGGTCGGCAACTGGCCGCTGCTGCTGGGGGCGGTGGTGTTCTTTGTCGTGCTGCGCCCGCTGGCGTTCGGGGCGTCCTCGGCGGCGAATGCGATCGTGGTGGCGCCGAACGTGGCACCGCTGGTGCACAGCCGCCTGAACCGCTGGACGCTGGGCCAGGACGTCACGTTCTTTGACAATGATTTCGCGGGCCGTATCGCCCAGAAGCAGATGCAGACCGCCACCGCCCTGACCGATGTGACCTCCGAGACGATCAACACGGTGGCCTTTGCGCTGGCCTCCATCGTCGCCTCGGCGCTTCTGCTGTTCGCGATCTCGGGGTGGATGAGCGTCGGGCTGCTGGTGTGGCTGGCGGTCTATGTCTGGCTGATCCGGGCGTTCCTGCCGCGGGTGCGGGCGCGTTCGGGGGCGCGGGCGGGGGCGCGGGCGATGGTGTCGGGCCAGATCGTGGACGCGATCACCAACATCAAGACCGTCAAGCTGTTCGCCACCGCCGAGCACGAGGACCGCGCCGCCCTGGGCGCGATGGAGGTGTTCCGCGAGCGCGCCATCGACTTCGGCGTCGTGTCGGCGTGGTTCCGGCTGGCGCTGATGACGCTGGCGGGGGTGCTGCCGGTGCTGATGATCGGCGGCACGCTGTGGCTGTGGACGCTGGGGCTGGCCACGCCAGGCGACATCGCGGCGGCGGGCGCGATCTCCATCCGGCTGGCACAGATGACGGGCTGGGTCAGCTTCACGCTGATGATGATCTACGCCAACCTCGGCGAGGTCGAGGACGGCATGAAGACCCTGACGCCGCCGCACGGCCTGACCGATGCGCCCGACGCGGTGGCGCTGCCGCCGGTGTCCGGCGCGGTGCGGTTCGAACGGGTGGACTTCGCCTATGGCCGCCGCACCGGCGGGGTGGAGGGGATCGACCTGACCATCGCCGCGGGCGAGAAGATCGGCATCGTCGGTGCCTCGGGGGCGGGGAAATCCACGCTGGTGGCGCTGCTGCTGCGCCTTTACGATCCCGAGGCGGGCCGGGTCACCATCGACGGCCACGACCTGCGCGGGGTCACGCAGGAATCCCTGCGCAGCCAGATCGGCATGGTCACGCAGGAAACCGCGATGTTCAACCGCTCGGCGCTGGACAACATCCGCTACGGCCGCCCCGGCGCGACCCAGAGCGAGGTCGAGGCCGCCGCCCGCGCCGCCGAGGCGCATGACTTCATCGGCGGCTTGCGCGACCACATGGGCCGCACCGGATACGCGGCGCATCTGGGCGAACGCGGCGTGCGGCTGTCGGGCGGCCAGCGCCAGCGCATCGCGCTTGCGCGCGCCTTCCTCAAGGATGCGCCGATCCTGGTGCTGGACGAGGCAACCTCGGCGCTCGACTCGGAGGTCGAGGCACAGGTCCAGGCCGCCCTGCACCGGCTGATGGGCCACAAGACGGTGCTGGCGATCGCGCACCGGCTGTCCACCATCGCCGAGATGGACCGGATCGTGGTGATGGGCGACGGCCGGGTGGTCGAACAGGGCACCCACGCCGATCTGCTGGCACGCGGCGGCCTCTATGCCCGCTACTGGGACCGGCAGTCGGGCGGTTTCATCGGCACCGATGACCAGCCCGTCCCCGCCTGCTAGGGGATACGGCAACGCGGAAGGGCTGGACCATTGACTGTTGTCGTCACCTATGAGGACCGTGCGGAGGCGTTCGTCGGCGTGGAACTGCTGGCACGATCCCTGCTGCGCCACGACCCGGGCCTCCGGCTGGAGGTGCAGTCCCCCTCGGACGCGCTGGCCGCGCGGCTGGAGGGGCTGGACCATGTGACGGTCGTCCCGACGCCGGATCTTGCCGGGCGGCACTGGAACGTGAAGCCCGCCGTGATCGGGCGCGCGCTGGACCGCCACGAACGGGTGCTGTGGCTTGACACCGACGTGATCCTGTGCGGCCCTCTGTCGCCCGTTCTGGCGCGCCACAGCCCCGGCACGCTGGTGGTGGGAAGCGAATACCCCGACCCCGAGGGGATCGCCGGGCGCATCCGCACACGGGGCTTCGGGCTGCACGACCTCCGCCGGCTGCCCCATTCGGTCAACAGCGGCTCGATCCTGGCCGACCGTAGCCACTGCGAGGTCATAAAGGCGTGGACGCGCCTGCTGGAGCGTGACGACTACCGCGCAGCGCAACGGCGGCCGGCCGCCCAGCGGCCCATGGCGATGGTCGGCGACCAGGATGCGCTCTGGGCTGCGCTGCTCGCCCACGAGGGGCCGCTGCGCGCCGTCGACTACTTCCTGCCGGGGCGCGAGATGCTGCTCCATGAAGGGGCCAGCCGGTTTTCCGTGGCACACCGCATCGCGGTGCTGCGCGGCGCGCGCCCGGCCTTCGTCCACATGCTGGGCAGCTACAAGCCGTGGGACTTCGCCACCGCCCCGGATCCGCGTGCGGACCTGTCCCGCTATCTCCACTTCGTGTCGTTCGAGCTGTCACCCTATGCCGCCGCCGCTCGCCCGCTGGCCTCAGCCATCGGCGATCCCGCCTGGCTGCGCCGACGCAGCTGGATGGCACGGGGCCTCGACGCGATGGCGTTCGGCAATGTGGCGCTTGGCGGAGCACCGCTGGCGCTGCTCGCCTCGGGGCTATCCGCCGCAGCGCGGCTGCGGCGCCGACTTCGACGCTGAGCCGGCCCCATGGCGGCGCTTGCGGTGCCGCCGCGATGGCCGCATACCCGGCCCGTTCGCCCCTCCATGCCCACCCAGCCGAGGACGCCATGAGCCTTCGCCACCGGACCGCCGAGTTCCTGGAAACCCGAACCGTCCGCCACGGCATCACCGCGGTGATCCTGTTCAACGCCCTGATCCTGGGGATGGAGACATCCGCGGGCATCATGGACAGGGTGGGACCGGCGATCCGGATCGCCGACCGCCTGTGCCTGAGCATCTTCGTGGTGGAGATCGCGCTGAAGCTGTTTGCGCAGCGGCTGGCGTTCTGGCGTTCAGGCTGGAACCTGTTCGACTTCGTGATCGTGGGGATCTCGCTGATCCCCGGCTCGGGCGCGTTCAGCGTGCTGCGGGCGCTGCGCATCCTGCGGCTGTTGCGGGTGGTGTCGGTCACGCCCAGCCTGCGGCGCGTGGTGGAGGGGTTCCTCAAGGCGCTGCCGGGGATGGGGTCGGTGTTCCTGCTGATGGGGATGATCTTCTACATCGGCGCGGTGATGGCGACCCAGCTGTTCCAGGACGCCTTTCCGCAATGGTTCGGCGACCTCGGCAACTCGGCCTATTCGCTGTTCCAGATCATGACGCTGGAAAGCTGGTCGATGGGCATCGTGCGCCCGGTGATGGAGGTCTACCCCTACGCCTGGGCGTTCTTCGTGCCGTTCATCATGATGACCACCTTCGCGGTGGTGAACCTGCTGGTGGGTCTGATCGTGAACTCCATGCAGGACGCCCACCACGAGGAGGACGTGGTCAAGACCGACGCCTACCGCGACGAGGTGCTGGCCCGGCTGGAGGCGATCGAGAAGCGCCTGAGCGAGCGCGAGCGCTGAGCGGCCTCAGCCCGCCAGCAGCGCGCGCGCCATCGCGTCGCCCTTGGGGCTGAGGACAAGGCCCGACCCGTCGCGCCGGATCAGCCCGCGATCAAGGCCCCTCAGCACCACCGCGCGCGCGCGCGCGTCCGGCCAGCGCAGGTGGTCGACCAGCGCGCGCATGGTGCTTTCCTCGGCCATCGCGGGGGTGCCCGCGTGGGTCGCCAGATGCGCCACCAGTGCCGCGCAATCGGCGTCCAGCCGCTGCGTCCGGCGCCGCAGCGCCTGCGCCAGCAGCCCGTCGGCGGGCGCGGCCACCAGTGCTGCGGCAAAGAACACCCCCGTCATCGTCGCCATCATCCCCGCGATGGAGACATCCCACAGCCGCGCCAGCTGATACCCCGACAGCACCGAGACCACCGCCACCGCCGCCGCGAGCACGACCATCACCGCCAGCCGCCGCGTCAGCAGGAACGCCGTCGCGGGCGGCACGATGACAAAGGCAATGAACAGCACCGCGCCCACCGCATCGAACGCCGCCACCGCCGTGGCCGAGGTCAGCGCCAGCAGCCCATACCCCACCGCCACCGGCGCCAGCCCCAGCGCGGCCGCCAGCCCGGGGTCGAAGATCGAGAGCTTCAGCTCCTTCCACAGCGCCAGCACGAAGGCCAGGTTGATCGCCAGCATCGCCGACAGCGTCAGCACCGTGACCGGCACCTCGGCGCCCCACAGCGGCACGGTGTGCAGCCAGACGAACCCGATCTCGCCCAGCAGGACGGTCTCCACGTCGATGTGGACGTCGCGGGCGTACAGGCTGATCAGCAGCACCCCCAGCGCGAACATCGCCGGGAACACCAGCCCGATGGCCGCGTCCATCCGCACCAGCCGCGACCGGCCCAGCACCTCGGACAGGATCACGGTCGCGAGGCCCGCCAGCCCCGCGCCCACCACCTGCACCGGCCCCGACAGCTGGCTGGTGGCCAGCCACACCAGGATGATCCCCAGCACGATGGAATGGCTGATCGCATCCGTCAGCATGGCCGAGCCGCGCAGCACCAGAAACGAGCCCAGCAGCGCCCCCGACAGCCCCACCAGCACGCCGGTCAGCACGATCATCGCGGGGATCGAGTCGAAGACCGCAGCAATCATGGCGCCCCCGCGTCGTCGCGCACCGCGCGGGCGGCGGCCTGGCCGCGCTCGGTCAGGGCCCAGTGGGGGCTGTCCTCGGGGGGGTGGGTGACAGGGCGCACGAGGCCGCGCGCCTCCAGCCGACGCAGGGCGGGGCGGGTGGCGGTGCCGTGAAAGGCGTCCAGCATCCCCCCCTCGGCCGGATAGGCGGGATCGCCGTGCGCGGCACCAAGGTCATGGATCGTCATCATGACGCGGCGCGCCGCAAGGGTCCGCCGCTGCGTGCGGGCCGCGACCGCCTGCCAGACCGCCCCGCGCCCCGGCGCCAGCGCCAGCGACACCGCCACCACGGCGCTCGCCACAAGCACCACCACCGGCCCGGTCGGCAGGCCCCGCCCGGTGGCGCTGATCAGCGCCCCGGTCACACCCGCGCCCGCGCCGAACACCGCCGACAGCACCACCATGCCGCCCAGGGAACGGGTCCACTGCCGCGCCGCCGCCGCCGGCGCGATCAGCATCGCCACCATCAGCACCACGCCCACCATCTGAAGCCCGACCACGATGGCCATCGCCACCATCACCGTCAGCGCCGCCTCCAGCGCCAGCACCGGCAGGCCCAGCGCACGGGCAAAGTCGGGGTCGAAGGCCACCAGCTTGAACTCTTTCCACAGCCCGACGACCAGCGTCAGCGCCAGCGCCGTGACCCCGCCCATGATCCACAGATCGCCCCGCAGGATCGCCGCCGCCTGTCCGAACAGGAACGTGGCCAGCCCCGCCTGTGCCGCGCCGCCGGTGGCCTGCGCATGGGTCAGCAGCACCACGCCGACGGCGAAATAGACGCTCAGCACGATGCCCAGCGCGGCGTCGGTCTTCAGCCGCGTGCGCCGCACGATCAGCATCACCGTCAGCGCCGCCAGCGCCCCCGACAGGAACGCGCCCGTCAGGATCGCACCCAGATCGCGCGCGCCCGCCACCAGAAACCCCAGGCACACCCCCGGCAGGGCCGCGTGGCTGAGGGCATCGCCCATCAGGCTCTGGCGCCGCAGCACCGCAAACACGCCCAGAACACCGCCCACGACGCCCAGGATCGCCGCCCCCAGCGCGACCGTCTGCACGATGCCGGACTGCAACAGAGGCAGCAGTCCACTCATGGGGCGGGCCGGGAACGGCGGCGCATTCTTGCAAATCCCTCGCAACTGGGACGAGACATGGCCCGCCACGCCGCCGAGGTCAACCCGTGGCGTGGCCGGTCAAGCGCGGCGACAAGGCCGCGCCGGATCAGGATGCGCGGTCGGTCAGCTCCAGCACCGTGACCAGCAACAGCCCACCAAACCCGTTGAAGCGGGTGTTGGTGACGGTGGAATAGGCCCCCATGCCGTGAAACAGCAGATGGTCCCCCTCGGCGATGTCGCAGGGCAGCGGCACATGGCCCGGCAGCCGGTCGATGCTGTCGCAGGTGGGGCCGAACACCTCGCGCGGGCGGGGCCAGCCGGTGCGACGCGCGCCGCCGGGGGCGCGCAGCTCGATCCGGTCGGGCAGGCCCATCACCGGCGCCTCGGCCAGCGCGCCATAGACACCGTCGTTGAGGAACACCGCCCCGCCGTCGCGCACCGCCTTGACCTGGGTCGCCAGCGTGAAGGCATCGGCCACCAGCGCGCGGCCCGGCTCGCACACCAGCGCGGGCGCGTCGTCGCCAAAGGCCGCCGCGGTTTCCGCCGCGATGGTGGCAAAGATCGCGTCCAGCGCCGGCGCCTCGGCCGCGCGGCGGTGCGAGGGGAAACCGCCGCCCACGTTCAGGCGCGCCACCCGCACGCCGGCATCCCGCCCGATGCGGGCGGCGGCGTGGATGTAGGCGGCCCATGCGCGCGGATCGGTGCATTGCGTGCCCGGGTGGAAGGTCAGCGCCGGCGTCAGGCCGTGCGCCGCGACCTCGGCCAGCAGGGCCGCCGCCGCCGCGGGCTCGGCCCCGAACTTGGCGCCGAAGTCATAGGCCGCGCCCGACACCGGCAGCTTGAAGCGCACCGTCACCTCGGTCCCCGCCGGCAGCGCCTCGGTCAGCTTGGCCAGCTCGGAGTGCGAATCGACCGAATACGACACCACGTCCAGCGCCACCGCCTGCGCGATCTCGCGGCGCGAGCGTACGGGGTTGTTGTAGTGCAGCGCCGCATCCGGCACGAGGCGGCGCACCAGCGCCATTTCCTCGGGCGAGGCGACGTCGAAGCCGCGCACCCCGGCGGCCGCAAGGTTGGCGATCACCTCCGCGTCGGGGTTGGCCTTGACGGCATAGGTCACCAGACCCGGAAAGCCCGCGATGAACCGCCGCGCGATGCCCTGCAACGCGGCGGGCGCGAAGAACAGCACCGGCGCCTCCGCCTCGGCGCGGTGGTGCAGATAATCGGCGGGTGTATCCCAGATTGTCTTGGCAAGACCCATGTCACCCTCCTGAGTGCGTGCAGATGGCCGGTCGTCGGGGGCAGCCCCCGCGCAATCCGAGGATGTGGCGTATGATTGACGAATTCACCGATCAAAACCGTTGATTCGCGTGAAATCACGGGCAATATGACGAAACGGACATACAAAACGACGGGCCTTGCATGGATGACACGGATCGCGCCCTGCTGGGGCAGCTGACGGCGGACGCGCGGGTGTCGGTGGCGACGCTGGCGCGGCGGCTGCGGCTGGCGCGCTCCACCGTGCAGGCGCGGCTGGAGCGGCTGGAGCGGTCGGGCGCCATTGCCGGCTACACCGTCCGGCTGGGCGAGGGCGCGCGCCCCGACCGCATCCGCGCCACCGTCCTGCTGTCGATCGAGCCGCGCAGCCAGACCCCCACCGTGGCCCGCCTCAAGGCGTTGCCGGAGGTGGAGCGGGTGCACACCACCTCGGGGCGATTCGATCTGCTGGTGGCGGTGGCCGCGGGCTCCACCACGGCGCTGGACGCGGTGCTGGATGCCATCGGCGCGATTCCGGGCGTGCGCGCCACCGAAAGCCTGATCCACCTGTCCACCAAGCTCGACCGCGGCGGTTGAGGGGCTTGCCCGGGCAGGTCGGGTCGCGTTTACTCGGCCCATGCGCGAGTGCAGGGGGGCAGGACGTGCGGCATGTGACGCGACGCTGGATGGTGGGCGCCCTGATGGCCGGAGCAGCGCTGCCGGCGTGTGCCAACGCACCCGCACGCGCGCCCCTGCCGCCGCTGCGGCCCGAACGCATGGCCGATGGCACGGTGGTCGCGCGGGCACAGTCGCTGATCGACGCGGCGGGCATCAGCGGGCGGGTGGGCTATGCGGTGGCCGATGCGCGCACCGGGCGCCTGCTGGAGGCCGCCGAGCCGAACCTCGCGCTGCCGCCCGCCAGCGTGGTCAAGGCGCTGACGGCGCTGTACGCGCTGGAGGCGCCGGGGCGCGGGCACCGCTTTGTCACCCGGCTGGTGGCGACGGGGCCGGTGTCGGGCGGGCAGGTGGCGGGCGATCTGGTGCTGGTGGGCGGCGGCGATCCGACGCTGGACACCGACGATCTGGCGGATCTGGCACAGGCGCTGCGGGCGCGCGGGATCACCGGGATCACCGGGCGCTTCATCGTCAACGGTGCCGCCCTGCCGCGCATCGCGCGCATCGACCCCGACCAGCCCGACCATGTCGGCTACAACCCGGCGGTGTCGGGGCTGAACCTCAACCACAACCGGGTGCAATTCCGCTGGCAGCGCTCGGGCGGCGGGCATGCGGCGGCGATGGACGCCCCCGCGACGCGCAACACCGTGCGGGTGTCGATGGCACAGATGCAGGTGGTGGCGCGGCAGGGACCGCTGTTCACCCACCGCGACACCGGCGCCGGGGACGCCTGGACGGTGGCCGGCCCCGCGCTGGGCAACAGCGGCACCCGCTGGCTGCCGACCCGCCACCCCGAACTGTATGCCGGGGACGTGCTGCGCGCGCTGGCGCGCGACCGTGGCGTGACCCTGCCGGCGCCCGTGGTGGCGAACGGCGCGCCCCCCGCCGGGACCGTGGTCGCCCAGCACGCCTCGGCCCCGCTGGAGGAGGTCGCGCGCGACATGCTGCGCTGGTCGAACAACCTGACCGCCGAGGCGGTGGGCCTGAGCGCCGTTCAGGCCCGCGGCCTGCGCCCCGGCGGGCTGCCGCAGTCCGGCGCGCAGATGGCGGGCTGGGCCCAGGCGCGGCTGGGCGTGGCGGGAATGCGGCTGGTGGACCACTCGGGCCTGGGCGAGGCGTCGCGGATCAGCCCCGCGCAGATGGTGGCCGCCCTGTGCGCGCCCGGCGTGGCGGGGCAACTGCGCGACGTGCTGCGCGACATGCCCCTGCGCGACGCGAACGGGCGCGAGATCCCCGGCAACCCGCTGCAGATCCGGGCCAAGACCGGCACGCTGAACTTCGTCAGCGGACTTGCGGGCTACATCCAGCCGCCGGGCGGGCCGGAACTGGCGTTCGCGATCTTCTCCGCCGACCTGGACGCGCGCAGGCGCATCCCCACGGCCCAGCGCGAGGCGCCGGTGGGCGCGCGCGCCTGGTCCACCCGCGCGCGCGGGCTGCAACAGGCGCTGCTGGCGCGGTGGGGGACGCTGCACGGCTGAACGGCGGGGCGATCAGGGATGGACCTCGATCCGCACAAGTTGCCAGACGCTGCGCGAGAAATGCGTCTCCGAGCGATGGTCGGGGCTGTCGTCGAAGGGATAGATCACCCAGTACGGCCCCTTGTCGCGGATCGACATGGGCTGGCCGTCGCGGCTGTAGGCGACGATGGGCAGGGTGTCGCCCACATCGGCCAGCGGCATCTCCACCACATAGTCGTTCAGCGCCACCAGCCGCAGCGTCCCATCCCCGGGACGGGGCGAGCCGAGCAGCCGCGCGAGCGGAACCCCCTCGAAGCGCTGCGCGCTGTCGGTCCAGGGGGTGGAGGTCGTGAGCGTCACCGGATCCAGCGCCCTGAGGGCGGCCATGCTGTGCACCTTCGTGCGGTCGCCGGACACCCACACCACCGTCAGGTCGGTGTGCGTGTCGGCCTGCGCCACCGCCGCCCACAGCGCCACAACGGCCCCGATCATGCCCTGCCGGATGCCCGCCAGCTGTCCCATCGTCCTGCGTCCCCGTTCCACCACTGCGCGCCCCTTGACCGCGGCGACCCGATCGCCTGCGCCGCCGGGATACCCTGCCCGCTCCATTTTGACAGGGTCGGGCTAACAGACTGTTCGTCAATTTGCCGCAAGATGGTCCAGAGCCTGAATTTGCCCAGACAAATTGTTGGTGATCGATGCAAATCGCGTATCCTTGACGCGGATCGGGCCAGATCGGGCCAGACCGGGACGGGGCCGACAACGGAGCTTGCAATGACCGAACGGATTGGCCTCGGCCGTCGTCGATGCTGCCTCGGCCTGATCGCGGCCGCGCTCGGCTGCGCGATGATCGGGGGGCACGCCACGGCCGGCGAACGCTCGGCACAGACCGCGTCCTTTCTGCTGCGGGACAGCGCCACCGCGGCAGCCCGGCGCATCGACATCGCCGCGCTGCGCACGATGCCGCAGACGACATATGTGACCGGCACGGTCTGGACCGATGCCGTGCACCGCTACACCGGGGTGCTGCTGCGCGACCTGCTGCTGCATGCGGGCATCGACGGCGGCGCGGGTGCCGTCACGGTGCTGGCGCTGGACAGCTACCGCGCCACCCTCGACTTCACCGAGATCACCGGCGTCGCCCCGATGCTGGCCTTCCTGCGCGACGGCGCGGAAATGCCGTTGCGGGCGCAGGGGCCGTTCTGGCTGATCTATCCCTTTGACGAGGTCCCGGCGTTCCAGACCGAAACCACCTATGCCCGCAGCGTCTGGCAAGTCAGCCACCTGCTGGTGGAGCGCTGAGGCAGGATGCGCCTGTGGGCATCCGGGACGGGCGACGTGCGCCAGGGGATCACCTGGGCGATCGGTCCGCTGATGCTGGCCGCGCTGGCGATCGCCGTGGTGCTGGTCGTCACCTTCGCGGTTCAGGCCGACCGCCGGTTTTCCCAACTGCGCGCCGCCGGGGGCGACAACGTCTACTGGACCGCCACCCAGCTGGAGGTGGATGTGCTGCGGCTGTGGCTCGCCGCCACGGCCGCCCGCGGTGGCGACCCGGCGGCGCTGGCACAGCTGCGGACCCGGTTCGACATTCTCTACAGCCGTGGCAACATCATCGACCAGGGCCTGATCGGCCGCGAATTCCGCCGGTTCGAGGATACCACCGGCACCCGCCAGCCGCTGCGGGCGTTCCTTCGGCGGCATGTCGCGCTGATCGACGGGACCGACGCGGCGCTGGTGGCGGGGCTGCCGCCACTGCTGGAGGACATTGCCGCGCTGCATGCGGACACCCGAAATTTCGCCATTCAGATCCTGCACTTCTTCAACACCGAAAGCGACCTGCAGCGCGACGAGATCGGGCAGCTGCAACGCCGGGTCTTCATGGGGACGGTCGGCGTGCTGGCGCTTCTGGTGCTGACGACGGCGGGGCTGACGGCCCAGACCCTGCGCCAGCGCCGGGTTCAGCTGCAGCTGGAACAGGCCCGCCGCTCGGCCGAGGCGGCGAATCGGGCGAAATCGGCCTTTCTCGCGAACATGAGCCACGAAATCCGGACCCCCCTGAACGGCGTGTTGGGCATGTCCGAAGTGCTGGCGGGCACCCCGCTGGACAGCGCGCAGGCGGAGATGGTCGGCACGATCCGCGATTCCGGCGAGGCGTTGCTGACGATCATCAACGACATCCTCGACCTTGCGCGCATCGAGTCGGGCAAGATGACGCTGGCGCCCGAACCCTTCGTGCCCACCGACCTGGGCCGCTGGGTGGAGGCGCTGCACGGGCTGGCGGCGCGCAAGAAGGGCCTCGCGCTCGTGGTCACGGCGACGCCGGCGGCCGGCGTCGCGCGGCTCGGCGATCCCACCCGCATCGGACAGATCCTCCACAACCTGGTGGGCAACGCGCTGAAGTTCACCGATTCGGGTCAGGTCATCCTGGCCATCGACCTGCGCGACGACCGGCTGCACCTGACGGTCCGCGACACCGGCATCGGCATGACCGAAGACCAGCTCGCCCGCGTGTTCGGCGAGTTCGAGCAGGCCGACAATTCGGTCACCCGGCGCTATGGCGGCTCGGGGCTGGGTCTGTCGATCGTGCGCAAGCTGGTGGATCTGATCGGCGGCGAGATCACGATCGAAAGCGCCCCGCAGGTCGGCACCCGCGTGGAGGTCATCCTGCGCGCCCCGCCCGTGCCGCCGGCCGCGGCGTCCCGGCC
>NZ_NHSD01000231.1 GCF_016653255.1 Rhodobaculum claviforme | reverse complement strand
GGTCAGTACCAGCGGATAGTCCTGGTCGGGCAACTCGGCTGGCGGGGTGATGTCGACCGGCTTCATGCCGCCGCGTCCGCTCGGTGTCGGGAAGCCTTCGGAGAACACGATCGGTTCGCCCGGATGGTCCGGGGCCGGGCAGGGGTAGGTGACCGACCCCTCGCGCTCCAGCCGGTCCCAGGTGATGTTGGCGAGCGACGGCATGATACCGGCCATTTCGGCGTAGACCTCGCGCACCTGGGCGAAGCCGAAGTCGTGGCCCATTCGCCGGGCGATCTCGTGGGTGATCCACCAGTCCTGGCGCGCCTCGCCGGGCAGCGAAATCGCCGGGCGGCCCAACTGCACCTGCCGGTTGGTGTTGGTGTAGGTGCCGGTTTTCTCCTGCTGGGCGGAAGCGGGCAGGACCACGTCGGCGTGGAAGGCCGTTTCGGTCAGGAAGATCTCCTGCACCACCAGATGCTCCAGCTTGGCGAGCGCGGCGCGGGCGTGCGTCTGGTCCGGGTCGGACATCGCCGGGTTTTCGCCCATGACGTACATGCCCTTGATCTCGCCGTCGTGGGCCGCGTTGACGATCTCCACGACCGTCAGACCCTTCTGCCCGTCCAGTTCGGTGCCCCAGTAGTCCTCGAACTGCTGCTTGAAGTCGGCGTTGGTGACCGGCTTGTAGTCCGGGAAGACCATCGGGATCATCCCGGCATCCGAGGCGCCCTGGACGTTGTTCTGCCCGCGCAGCGGATGCAGGCCGGTTCCCTTGCGCCCGATCTGGCCGGTCGACAGCGCCAGGTTGATCAGGCTGCGGGAATTGTCGGTGCCGTGGACGTGCTGGCTCACCCCCATGCCCCAGAAGATGATCGAGGCGTTGGAGGTCGCGTAGGCGCGCGCACACTCCTTGATCGTCTGGGCGTCGACGCCGACCAGTTCCGCCATCTCTTTCGGCGGGAAGTCCTTGACCTTCTCGCGCAGCGCCTCGACGCCGTCGGCATGCGCCTGGATGTACTGCGTGTCCTCCAGCCCCTCGGCGAAGATGGTGTGCAGCATGGCGTTCAACAGCGCCACATCCTGGCCTGGCTTGAACTGCACGTTGCGCCAGGCGTAGCGGCCGAGCTGCACCTGATAGCGTGGGTCCATCACGATCAGCTTGGCGCCGTTCTTGGCGGCCTGTTTCAGGTAGCTCGCCGCGACCGGATGGTTTTCGGTTGGGCGGGCGCCGATCACGATGATGCACTCGGCGTCGCTGGCCGCGTTGAACGGTGCGGAGACGCCGCCGGAGCCGAGGTTCTCCATCAGCGCCGCGACCGAGGAGGCGTGGCACAGCCGGGTGCAGTGGTCGACGTTGTTGGTGCCGAAGGCGACCCGCACCGTCTTCTGGAACAGGTAGGCTTCCTCGTTCGTGCCCTTGGCGGAGCCGAAGCCGGCCAGCGCGCCCGATCCGTCGCGGTCGCGGATGCGTTGCAGGCCGCCCGCCGCGACCTCCAGCGCTTCCTCCCAGCTGGCTTCGCGGAAGTGGGTCCAGGGGTTGGCGGGATCGACCTTGTCGTCGCCGCGCTTGGGCGCGTCCGCCCGGCGGATCATCGGCACCTGCAGGCGATGCGGATGGCGGCTGTAGTCGGTGCCGAAACGGCCCTTCACGCACAGCCGCTGTTCGTTGGACGGACCGTTGCGCCCGTCGACCGAGATGATCCGGTCGTCCTTGACGTTGTAGGTAACCTGGCAGCCGACCCCGCAGAAGGGGCAGACGCTCTCGACCTGCGTGTCGGGCCATTCGGTGCGGGTCTGCTGCTCGTCCAACAGCGCGCTTTCCATCAGCGCGCCGGTTGGGCAGGCCTGCACGCACTCCCCGCAGGCCACGCAGGTGCTCTCGCCCATCGGGTCGTCGAAGTCGAACACCACCTTGGCGTCGTGACCGCGGTGGGCGAGGCCGATCACGTCGTTGACCTGGACCTCGCGGCAGGCCCGGACGCACAGGTTGCAATGGATGCAGGCGTCCAGGTTGACCGCCATCGCCGGATGGCTGGTATCCGGCTGCCACTGCTCGCGCTCGGGAAAGCGGGACTGCGCGACGCCGACCTGGTCGGCCCAGTGCCAGAACTGGCTGGTCGGGTCGTGGCTGGTCTCCCGCGCGGGCTGGTCAGAAACCAGCAACTCGAACACCAGCTCGCGGGCCCGGCTGGGGCGGTCCCCAGCCACGGACACTTTCATGCCCTCGCTTGGCTTTCGGATGCAGGAAGCGGCCAGCGCGCGCTCGCCTTCCACCTGCACCATGCAGGCCCGGCAGTTACCGTCCGGCCGGTAGCCGGGCTCCGGGCGGTGGCACAGGTGGGGAATCTCGATGCCTTCGCGCTTGGCGACCGTCCAGATGGTCTCACCGGGCGCGGCCTCGACCGTCCGGCCGTCGATCTCGAATCGGATGGTGTCGGTCATGTTTCGAGATCCTCAGGGAAGTACTTGAAGACGCAGTCGATCGGGTTCGGAGCTGCCTGGCCAAGGCCACAGATCGAGGCATCACGCATGACCTGCGACAGGTCGGCGAGCAGTTCCTGGTCCCAGCGGTCGCGTTCCAACAGCTTGACCGCCTTCTCGGTGCCGTTGCGACACGGCGTGCACTGACCGCAGCTTTCGGCCTTGAAGAAGCGCATCAGATTGCGCGCGGCGGCCTTGATGTCGTCCTGGTCGCTCAGGATCACGATCGCCGCGGAGCCGATGAAGCAGCCGTATTCGTCCAGCGACCCGAAATCGAGCGGGATGTCGCTCTTGCTGGCCGGCAGGATGCCGCCGGACGCGCCGCCCGGCAGGTAGGCCTTGAAGCTGTGCCCCTCGGCCATGCCGCCGCAGTACTCGTCGATCAGCTCGCGCACCGTGATCCCGGCCGGGGCGTGCTTGACGCCCGGCTCCTTCACCCGGCCGGAGACGGAGAAGAGACGTAGGCCCGAGCGCCCGTTGCGGCCCTTGCCGGCGAACCATTGCGGGCCGTGCTGGATGATGTCGCGCACCCAGTACAGCGTCTCGACGTTGTTGGTCAGGGTCGGCTGGCCGAACAGGCCGACCTCGGCGGCGAACGGCGGCTTGTGCCGGGGGAGGCCGCGCTTGCCCTCGATCGATTCCAGCATCGCCGATTCTTCGCCGCAGATGTAGGCGCCTGCGCCACGGCGCAGGTAGACCGGGCAGATGCGGTCGATGTAGCCAGCGCGCGCGACCCGGTCCAACGCCTCCTGCAGCAGGCGGTTCACTTTCGGATATTCGTCGCGCAGATAGATG
>NZ_NHSD01000230.1 GCF_016653255.1 Rhodobaculum claviforme | reverse complement strand
CGCCGACGTCATCGCCCGCATCTCCGACATCCCCGTCTCACGCCTGCCCGAACTGCTCCCGTGGAACTGGGCCGCCCCCGCAGCCAGCGTCAAGGCCGCCTGACCGCGGTTCCCACCGGATGCTTACGGACCGCAAGGCGGTGGCCGCCGACCTGCGCCCGATCTACGAGGCCCCGACTGCCGAGCAGGCCGCCCGCCAGCTCGATGCCTTCGAGGAGAAGTGGGCCGGGAAATACCCGTCCATCGCCCCGGCCTGGCGCCGGGCCTGGGTCGAGGTCACCCCGTTCTATGCTGCAGGCCGCCATGGCCGGTCACGGCGAATGGACCATCGAGATCATCAAGCGATCCGACACCGCCAAGGGCTTCGAGGTCCTGCCGCGCCGATGGGTCGCGGAGCGTACCTTCGCGTGGCTAGGGCGCTGCCGCAGGCTCGCAAAAGATTGGGAGAAAACCATCGCCTCGGCCACCGCCATGGCTTTCATCGCCCATATCCGCCTCCTCACACGGCGCATCGCAAGGCATTGCTTCGCTTGAGGAAGTTTCGAGTCGGGCACTTAGAGGGCCGAGGGGTCAGTGCCGTGGCGGTGCCAATGCTCGGCCACCCACGCCACCGGTGCGCCGAGGTGGTGAGGCCAGCGGTCGCGGTTTCCGGGGCTGCGGTGCACCAGATCGGCCGGACGCGGGCGACCATGGAAGGCGACCATGCGTGCCCCCGCCGGAGGCTGGCGCGGCGCGAGCAACCTGTCGATACCTGGCGCCCTGCGAAGATGGCGCTTGAAGCTGACGACCCACTCGGCTGGCCAGTAGCCATGCACGTCCGCCTCATGGTGGATATAGCGCTGCTCCAGCCCGTAGCGGTCTGCAACGACGCGCGGGGCAGCGCGCAGTTTCTCCTCCAAGTGGCCAAGACTGCCAAGATCGAAGGCCATCAGCGCGCTCATGGTCTCGGGCGGGCTGGTTCGGGACAGCAGGCCTGTCCGCCAAGGCGCCTCGTCCACCGCCATCAGACCTTGCCCATGGGTGAAGAACACTGACAGGTCACCGCACGGAATCATGTCCAGATCAACGAACAGTGCCCGCCCACGCAGTCCGTACAAATCGCGGCGGAACAGCGCAATCTTGGGCCAGGCACCGACGCGCCACATATCATCGGGAAGACCCAAGTCAGGGATCGGAAGACACTCCACCTCGGGGCGGATGCCAGAAGAGTCGTCGGTGAGACATACGAAGCGGGCGGGCCCCGGCAGATACGCCCGAACTGCTCCGAACAGCACATTGACGTATTCTGGTCCGTAAAGCGTCCCCCACCGCATGCACAGCACAACCCGGTCCATGCGCTTTTCCTTTCGGGTCCCTTGCCGCTGCCTGATTGGACGACGCGCACTCGACCATGCCCGCGCGGCCACTCAGGTTGCCGCAGCCAAGGCAAAACTGTATTCCCGGCCCAAATCCCCGTCAAGGCGAGGGGGTGCGGGCAGGAGGGTGCAATGATCCCGGGCTGGAAGTTGAGGCGGGAGTTGGCACGCGTGGGGACGCAGATCGCAAACATACCGCACAGCCTTGCCGCGCTGCCTAAACGCCTGACCGAGCCGCGCCGCGCGAGGGCCTATGACGCGGCATTCCCCGCCGCGCTGCACCAGACCGTGGGCACGCTACAACCGAACGCGCGGCTGTCGGTCCTTGTGCTTTACCAACCGGGCGGGGTGGCCGGTTCGACTCTGGCAACATGTCGGTGGCTTGCGGCGGCGGGGGTGGCACCATTGGTCGTCTCCAACGCGCCACTGGCTGACGCTGACCGCGCAGCGCTGGCGGACACCGCGTGGCGCGTGGTGGAACGGCCCAATTTCGGTTATGATTTTGGCGCCTACCGTGACGGAATCCGGCTAATCCGCGCTGAGGGCTTGCAGCCTGAGCGGCTGCTGTTGATGAACGACAGCGTCTGGTGCCCCATGGACGCAGACCCGCTTTCGGCTCTGCTTACGCATGCCGGCGATCTGGTGGGCATCGTCCAAGACGAGAAGGTCGCCCATGACCGCAGCGGCGGCAGGCCCACCGATCGCCGCCACTTGGAAAGCTACTGCCTGAGCGTCTCCGCGCGGCTGTGGCGGGCACCGGCGTTCCA
The DNA here is from genome assembly GCF_016653255.1 of Rhodobaculum claviforme. Taxonomy (GTDB): domain Bacteria; phylum Pseudomonadota; class Alphaproteobacteria; order Rhodobacterales; family Rhodobacteraceae; genus Rhodobaculum; species Rhodobaculum claviforme. The sequence goes on along the minus strand of NZ_NHSD01000230.1, from coordinate 5,784 downwards.
AGCCTTTTGGGACGGCTACCGCCTGACCGACTACAAGCCCGACACTATCAGGCGGGGCGAGATCGGCCTGTCCCGCGCGATGGAGGCCGCTGGCTTCGATCTCGCCGCCTTGGGCACACGCGAAATGTTCCTGAAGGCAATGGCAATGCAAGAAACAGTTTCGCTATGCGAAATCTTGGACCACGCCGCCTATGACGACCATCAGTTCGCCAAAGAGAACGCGGTCCTACTGACGCGGGCAGGGTGGCCCAGGGCCCAGGGTGCCCGCGAGCCCCGTACCGTACAGGCCACCTTCGACCGCCAAGTGCCTGGAGAACATGAGGCTGCGCTGCAGCGCCGGCGCCCGGAAAGGACAGAACCGCAGATGAGGACGTCCGAAGCGACAACATCGCTGTGGGCCGAGTCGGCCAAAACAGGCCCGCACCCGACATGGATGGGCTCGGGCGACGAGGCAGCGTGGCGGGCCGACGCGTTGGACCACATCCGCCGCTGGGTCAACCGTCGCCGCTACCCGGTGGCCTTTCCGCTGGGCAACGCCCGTGCCCTCGGGACCTTCTGTCTCAAGAAAAACTCCGAGCCGATCTTTGCCGCCGCCCGACACTCCTATTTGCGCGCGGTTGCATCCGGCCTGATCGCCCCGCCCCCGCCCCCGACCCTCAACGAGGTCACAGCACGCACCGCCACAGTCAGCTCACGCCGCGATCATGGGATCTAGGTGTTTGATCCCACGGTTTGATGGTGCGATGCTTTCTCAGGGATGGAAGGAAGCCGTATGGAACAAGTTCGTCACGGGAGCGCCACGACCACGCACGCCGTCAGAGCTGCGATACAGCGATCGCAAGCTTCGCTCGCGCAGCTGAGCCGGGAAGTCGGGATCAATCCGAAGACCGTCGCGAAGTGGCGCAAGTAGGCGACGGTCGAGGACATGAAGACCGGGCCGAAGGAACCGCGCTCGACGGTCCTGACCGAGGAAGAGGAGGCGGCTGTCGTCGCCTTCCGGCGGCACACACTCTTGCCGCTCGATGACTGCCTCTACGCCCTGCAGCCCTCGATCCCGCATCTGACCCGGTCGGCGCTGCACCGGTGCCTGCAGCGATGCAGCCATGGTGCGCCACTGGTTCAAGCACCATGGCGAATGCATCTCCCGGCTACCGGATGTGGGCGGGGACAAGCCGACGCGCGCGCGGTTCAAGCGCTATCCCATTGGCTTTTTCCACATCGACATTGCCGAGGTGCAGACGGCCGAAGGCAAGCTCTTCCTCTTCGTGGCCATCGACCGCACCAGCAAGTTCGCCGTCGCCCGGCTTGTGGAGAAGGCCGACCGGCGCACGGCCTGGGAATTTCTGGAATACCTCCTGCGCGTCGTGCCCTATCGCATCCACACGATCCTGACCGATCGAGCCATTGGAACGCCATTGGTCCGAGAGACAGTGGCGAGGGGCATCCAGTTCGCCGAGCAGCCCCGCAACAGGAACACCATCACTTCCCGGCAGATGCGTTTCGACATGATCTGCGAGGCAAACGGGATCGAGCACCGCCTGACCAAGCCGAACCACCCCTGGACGAATGGCCAGGTCGAGCGGATGAACCGCACGACCAGGGAGGCGACCGTCAAGCGCTTCCACTACGAAAGCCACGACCCGTTGCGGACACACCTCGCCGACTTCATGGCAGCCTACAACCTTGCCCGCAGGCTCAAGACGCTCGGCGGCCTCACGCCCTACGAATGCATCTGCAAAATCTGGACATCAGAGCCGGATCGTTTCATCGTTGATCCGACCCACCAGATGCCGGGACTGAACACCTAGGGCCCGGGACGAGAGAGCTTGCCCGTCGGCACCGCCGGTGCAAGATTACTCCCGACGAGCGAGAGCCGAGCGGCAGGAACTAGGCCGTGAGCCTTGAAGCGTTACAAAAGGGAGACTGCCAAGTATGCCCTCCGATGACCTTCGAACCCGGGGCGCAATCCCGGGTGAACCCGCATCGGTACCGGCGAAGCGAGCTCGACCGTCCGAGCCCGTGGCGGCGCAGGGGCAGGGGGAAGCGCCTAGCAGCATCTCTGTTGCCGGCACGCCTTCGCACACCACCCCCTTAACGCACTCCGGAACTGAGCGAGACCCGCTGTCGGCCCGCGTGGTACGGCATCCAGGAGCAGTGGCGGGGCAAGATCTTTGCCTATTTGCCCTGTATGCGCCGCAGGGGCGGGTGACGCAGGCTACAGCGCGCCATATCGCCCTACTGGCCGAAAACGGGTGGACCGTAGTCGCGTGTGTAGCTCTTGAGGATCCCAACTCTACCCCGGACCTCGCGCCGCTGGCGGCGGCGCAGGGAGTCGTGCTCCGGGCCAATGGGGGCATGGATTTTGCCACATGGGCTGCTACACTCCGACTCCTGCCCGATGCTTGGCAAGCCGGGCGGCTGGTTTTCACCAACGACAGTATCCTGCCCCTGCCGATGCTGTTTCCGTGCTTCATGGATCGGCTCCGGGCGCAGACAGCCGAGTATGTGGGGCTGACTGAATCGCAACATCCTCGCCTTCATTTGCAGAGCTATTTCTTCATGCTTCAAGGTCGGGCGCTAAAGAATGACGCGGTGCACGCCTTCTGGGCAGAAATGCCGGTACTGACCCGCAAGCAAGACGTTATCGACGCGTTGGAGACCCGCCTGTTTAACCTTGCCACCGTCCGCTGGGGGCTGAGCAGCAAGGTGCTATTCCCCTTGGACGCGCTGTTTCCCGGTTGCGATCCAGACGAGGTCGCCCTCGTCAACGTTAGCCATAGCTACTGGGAACATCTGGTGCAGTGCGGTATGCCCTTCGTGAAGGTCGAGTTGCTGCGCGACAATCCACTGAAGGTGCCGATCCAGCACTGGCGCGCTGTCATGGCCCGCCACGGCGCCGACATTGACGAGGTCGAGGCCCACCTCGCCGTGCCGCGGGGCGGCACGAAGGTGGCGGGGCGCCCGGAATGGCGGATCGTGCTGAGCGAGCTGAACCGCGTCCGTCTCGGCATCCGCCGTCGCCGCCGCGCCCGCTGCACCCCCAAGCCCGTGCGGTGAACGCAACACTTAGCCACCAGAGGGGCGCTGATGATGTGACCGCCCCCCGACGGCATCAATGTGCCAAGGTGTGTCTGCGAGTATCCACAGAGGGGACCGGTCATGTCGGAGATGATCACGGTCGGGCTCGACCTGGCGAAGACTGTGTTTCAGGCGCATGGTGCTGAGGCGTCAGGGCGGGCAGTGCTGCGCAAGAAGCTGAGACGGGATCAGGTTGGCGTTTTTCGGTCAGTTGGGTGTTGATGATGTGACCGCCCCCCGACGGCATCGATGTGCCACGGTGGGTCTGCGGGGATCCACGGAGGAGGACGGTCATGTCGGAGATTATCACGGTCGGGCTCGACCTGGCGAAGAATGTGTTTCAGGCGCATGGCGCTGACGGTGTTTGTCAACATTGTTGCCGCTTGGGACTGGTTCATGCTGCGCTCTGCTGAGGGCCGGCCATGGGGGCGCCGCCGCCAGCTCTTTGGGTGAGCGCGTCGGCGCCCCCATGGCCTCCGCGCTGTGTGTCGGACCGTTCGGGGTTGAGCCAGACGGGGCCGATGGGTTGCCAGTTGCGCGTCCGGCCTGACCATCGCGCGGGGTGCTTTTCGCGCGCGGCCTGATAGACGTCGTGGCGGTTGGCGAGGAGGGCTTTGTCCTCACCGCGATGGCGCTGGTCGGGGGTGACGAAGCGGATCGCGCTGTGCTGGTGCTGGGTGTTGTACCAGTTCACGAACTCCATCACCCAGGCGCGGGCCTCGTCGATCGAGGCGAACCCCTTGGCGGGCCAGGTCGGGACATATTTGCAGGTCCGGAACAGGGCCTCGGAGAAGGGGTTGTCGTTCGACACCCGCGGTCGGCTGAAGGAGGGGGTGACGCCGAGGCGCTCCATGGTGACCTTCATCGTCGCGCCCTTCATGGGGCTGCCGTTGTCGGCGTGCAGGATCAGCGGGTTGATGATGCACCCCTCCGCCCAGACCGCACGTTCCAGCAGGCCGGCCGCGAGTTCCCCGCTCTCGCGCTCATGGACCTCCCAACCGACGATCTTGCGGCTGAAGATGTCGACGATGAGATAGAGGTAGAAGAACATGCCCAGCACCGGCCCTGGCAACCAGGTGATGTCCCAGCTCCAGACTTCGCACGGCGCCTTCGCCTGGAAGCTTGCCGGTGGCCGTGACCGGCCAGGCTTGCGGGCGCGGCCACGGCGGTGGTTCTGGCCCCGTTCGCGCAACACCCTGTAGAAGCTCGACTCCGAGGCGATGTACACGCCTTCGTCCGCCAGCTTCGGCACGATCTGGCTCGGAGGCAGGCTCGCGAACTGGGGCGCGTTGCAGGTGTCCACGATCTGGTCACGCTCCGCCTCGGTCAGCCGGTTGGCCGGGAAGACGGATCGGTGCACGGGGCGCTCGGCCAGGGGGCGGCGATCTTCGCGCACCGCGCCCTCCGGATCTGTCCAGCGCTGCAGGGTGCGGGCATCGAGGCCAAGCTCGGCGCAGGCGGCGGCCTGGCGGGCCCCTGCAGCCATGGCGCCCTCGACGAGGGCAACAATCTCCTTGCGATCCGGGGCTGGGGTCATTCGTCCCCGCCCTCCCTTGGGCCCCAGATCGCGTCCGCCTTTTTTCTCAGCACCATCAACGCGGCCGCCTCGGCCAGCGCCTTCTCCTTGCGCGCGAGCTCGCGCTCCAGATCCCGGATGCGCTTCTTATCGTCCTTCGTCTCCCGCGCGATCTGCCGCGAGGCCGCACGGTCCCAGTCGTTGGCCCGCTCGCAGGCCTCCCGCCAGACCCGGATCTGCTCGGGATAGAGGCCCCTGCCGCGGCAGTACTCCGACAGCTCCGCCGCGTTCATCGCCGCAGTCTCCATCACCGCGGCGAACTTGTCCCGCGCCGTCCACCCCTCGGGCCCGGCCTGGCCATCGGGGAGCAGCTTACCGCGCGCCCGGGCCTCAGCCCGCCACCGCGACAGCGTGCCAATCGATATACCCTCCTCCTGCGACAACCGCTGGAGGGGCATGTTGTGGGGTGGAAGCATCTTCGCGATCACCGATGCCTTCCGCTCGCTCGAGTACGCCACCGTTCGTCCTGTCCTCCGCCCGCCTCAGGCCATCATCAACTTCTGAAACCCAGCGGCAACATCCCTGACAGGGCGGGCTGACGCGTCAGGGCGGGCAGTGCTGCGCAAGAAGCTGAGACGGGATCAGGTGCTGGCGTTCTTTGGGCAACTGCAGCCGTGCGTCGTGGCGATGGAAGCCTGCGGCGGCTCCCGCGTGCCATTGATCGGGACCCGTCCATCCAGCGGACTTCATCAGGGCGCGCGGCACCTCATGCCGCAAACGAGACGCCGTATACATGGCCGCGACCGACCAAGTGCCAGACGACCAAACAAAGCTCTTGCCAAGGCGCCATCCATACATGGTCCGAGAGACAGTGGCGAGGGGCATCCAGTTCGCCGAGCAGCCCCGCAACAGGTACACCATCACTTCCCGGGAGATGCGTTTCGACATGATCTGCGAGGCGAACGGGATCGAGCACCGCCTGACCAAGCCGAACCACCCCTGGACGAATGGCCAGGTCGAGCGGATGAACCGCACGATCAAGGAGGCGACCGTCAAGCGCTTCGTAAGCATCCGGTGGGAACCGCGGTCAGGCGGCCTTGACGCTGGCTGCGGGGGCGGCCCAGTTCCACGGGAGCAGTTCGGGCAGGCGTGAGACGGGGATGTCGGAGATGCGGGCGATGACGTCGGCG
>NZ_NHSD01000229.1 GCF_016653255.1 Rhodobaculum claviforme | reverse complement strand
AGCCCCCGCCCCCCCAGCGTCTGCGGCGAACAGATCGACGCGCTGCTGGCGGGCCTGTGCAAGGCGCAGCGCCCGCTGGTGGTGGCGGGCGGCTCGGTCTGGTCGGCGCAGACCGCGCGTGACCTCGCGACCTTTGCCGAGCGCTTCGATCTGCCGGTGGCGGTGACGTTCCGCCGTCACGACCGCATCGACAACCGCCACTCGCATTACGCGGGCATGCTCGGCGTCGGCATGAACCCGAAGCTGGCCCAGCGGCTGCGCGATGCCGATTGCGTGCTGATCCTGGGCGCGCGGATGGGCGACACGGCGACGAACGGCTACACCGCGATGGACCCGGCCGCTCCGGGCAAGACGATCCTGCACGTCCACCCCGACCCCGACGAGCTGGGCCGCGTCTGGCGCCCCGACGTGGGGCTGGCGGCCCCCGCCACCGACGTGATTGCCCGGCTCGCGCACCGCGATCCGCCCGCGCATCCCGACTGGGCCGACTGGACCCGCGCCGCCCGCGCCGACCAGGACGCCTGGATGACGCCGCGCGAAACTCCCGGCGATGTCAAGCTGGAGGCGGTGATCGCGCATCTGTCGGACACCCTGCCGGACGACGCGATCGTCACCAATGGCGCGGGCAACTATGCCGCCTGGCTGCACCGCTATCTGCGCGCGCGCGGCTTTCCGGGGCATCTGGCGCCGACCTCGGGCTCCATGGGCTATGGCCTGCCGGCGGCGGTGGCGGCGAAACTGGCCTGCCCGACGCGCGAGGTGGTGGCCTTTGCCGGTGACGGCTGTTTCCAGATGACGCTGAACGAGATGGCCACGGCCGCCGGGCGCGGCCTCGCGCTGACGGTGATCGTGTGCAACAACGGCCAGTACGGCACCATCCGCATGCATCAGGAGCGCGCCTATCCCGAGCGTGTGAGCGGCACCGCGCTGCACAACCCCGACTTTGCCGCCCTGGCGCGCGCCTATGGCGGCCAAGGCGAGCGTGTCACCCGCACCGAGGACTTCGCCGCCGCCTTCGGGCGTGCCCGCGCCTCCGGCGTGCCGGCGGTGATCGAGCTGGTCCTCGATCCCGATGCCCTCGCCCCGGGGCAGTCCCTGTCGGAGATGCGCGCCGCGCGCGGCTGATCGCGCCCGCGGCGATCCATTTGCCACAGCCCGGACGGCGTTGCGCCGGCCCGGGCATCCGGGCTTGCGGCGCGCGCGGGCCGGGCGTAGGCGCAGCATACCACGCATCGTCCGAGGAACGCATCCGCCATGGCCACGAACATGACCAATACCGCCCCCATCCCCGAGCTCTTTGTCTCCTATGACAGTGCGCAAAAGTTGCGGGTCGAGGCGGGTTCGCTGCCCTCGTGGGACCTGACGCCGCGCCAGGTCTGCGATCTGGAGCTGCTGATGAACGGCGGTTTCCACCCCCTCAAGGGTTTCCTCGCCGAGGCCGACTATGACGGGGTGGTGTCGGGCATGCGGCTGGCCGACGGGACGCTGTGGCCGATCCCCATCACCCTCGACGTGTCCGAGAAATTCGCCGACACCGTGACGCCGGGTCAGGACATCGCCCTGCGCGATCCCGAAGGCGTGATCCTTGCCATCCTGTCCATCACCGACAAATGGTCGCCGGACAAGGCGCGCGAGGCCGCCGCCGTCTATGGCGCCGACGATCTGGCGCATCCGGCGGTGAACTACCTGCACAACACCGCCGGTCCGGTCTACCTCGGCGGGCCGATCACCGGGATCCAGCAGCCGGTGCACTATGACTTCCGCGCCCGCCGCGACACGCCGAACGAGCTGCGCGCGTTCTTCCGCAAGATGGGCTGGCGCCGGGTGGTGGCGTTCCAGACCCGCAACCCGTTGCACCGCGCCCACCAGGAGCTCACCTTCCGCGCCGCGCGCGAGGCGCAGGCCAACCTGCTCATCCACCCGGTCGTCGGCATGACCAAGCCCGGCGACGTGGACCACTTCACCCGCGTGCGGTGTTACGAGGCGGTGCTGGACAAGTACCCCGCCGCGACCACCCACCTGTCGCTGCTGAACCTCGCGATGCGCATGGCCGGCCCGCGCGAGGCGGTCTGGCACGGCATCATCCGGCGCAACCACGGCTGCACCCACATGATCGTCGGGCGCGACCACGCAGGCCCCGGCAAGAACTCGGCGGGGCAGGATTTCTACGACCCCTACGCCGCGCAGGAGTTGTTCCGCGAGCACCAGTCCGAGATCGGGCTGGAGATGGTCGACTTCAAGCAGATGGTCTTCGTGCAGGAGCGCGCCCAGTACGAGCCCCGCGACGAGGTCGAGGAGGGCGCCACCATCCTCGACATTTCGGGCACCGAGCTGCGCCGCCGCCTGCGCGAGGGGATCGAGATCCCCGACTGGTTCTCCTTCCCCGAGGTGGTGGCCGAGCTGCGCCGCACCTCGCCGCCGCGCCACAAGCAGGGCTTCACGGTGTTCTTCACCGGCCTGTCGGGCTCGGGAAAATCGACCATCGCCAATGCGCTGATGATCAAGCTGATGGAGATGGGCGGGCGGCCTGTCACGATCCTCGACGGGGATGTTGTGCGCAAGCACCTGTCGTCCGAGCTGGGCTTCTCCAAGGAGCACCGCGACATCAACATCCGCCGCATCGGCTATGTCGCCTCCGAGATCACCAAGAACGGCGGCATCGCCATCTGCGCGCCCATTGCACCCTACACCGCCACCCGCCGCGCCGTGCGCGAGATGATCGAGACCTATGGCGCCTTCGTGGAGGTCCACGTGGCGACCAGCCTCGAGGAATGCGAGCGCCGCGACCGCAAGGGCCTCTACAAGCTGGCACGCGAGGGCAAGATCAAGGAGTTCACCGGCATCTCCGATCCCTACGAGGAACCCACCACCCCCGAGGTCCGCGTCGGGACCGAAGGCGTGGATGTCGACTACAGCGCCCAGCAGGTGCTGCTGAAGCTCGAGAACATGGGCCTCATCGCCGGCTGAGCCTGGATCCCACCGCTGCGCGCGCGGCCAACGGCCCCATGGACGGCGCGGAACCGCTGCGCCGCCCGGCCCTCCGCCGGGGCCGGGGGCCACAGGCCGTCACCCTGCGCCGGGCCCGCGCGCCACAGCGCATGGTTGCCGGAACCGAATCGGCGCCTTACGTGTTGATCCGGTGCGGGCCACCGCGCCCGGCAGCACGGGGCCGATCCCGCGCCACCCCGAAGGAGATCCCCATGGCCGCCAATTCCGACAGCAGCCGCAAGGCCCGCGACAGCAGCGACCCCGAGGTCACGGTCGACCACCTCGCCCAGCAGGTCGCGGCGCTGCGCGACGACCTCGCGGCCATCGGCGAGACGCTCAAGGCGCTGGGCCTGTCGGGTGGCCACAAGGCCGCCGCGCATGCCCGCGAGCACGCCGAAGGTGCCCGCGCCGCCGGCGAGGCCCAGATCGAGGAGATGCGCCGCAGGCTCGATACGGTGCTGTCCGAGGCCGATAGCGCGGCCCGGAAAAACCCCGCCACGGCGATGGGGCTGGCGGCGGGCGTGGGTTTTCTGGTCGGCCTGTTCCTGTCGCGCCGGTGACGGCGGTGCGGGACGCGGGCATGTTCGGCTGGCGCCGCGCGCTGGCACAGGCGGGGCTGATGATCGCGGGCGGGCTGTTCCTGCTGGCATCGGGGGCGCTGATCGCCGTTGCGGCGTGGCTATGGCTGGCGGCGTGGCGTGATCCGGTCATCGCCAGCCTGATCGTCTCGGCGGGATGCGCGCTGACGGCCGTGGTTCTGTTCCTGCTGGCCCGCCCGGGACGCAGGCGCCCGCCGCAACCCGCCCCAGACAGCGACACAGACAACGACGCAGACCGCCCCGCAGACGCCCCCTCAGACCGCGACGCGGCCGTCCGTGCCATCTTCCGCGAGGCCGGACTGCGCGTGCCGGAGCGCGGCGAGAGCCCAGCGCTCGTCGAGGCGTTCCTCGTCGGTCTGAACATTGCGCTGCGCCTGCGGGGCACGAAGCGGCGCTGAGCGGCGCGGCGTCGCCTCGCCGAACATGTGGGTAAAGAGCGGATCGTCCATGCGGCACCTCCTGTGCGGGGTCCCATGTCCCCCTGCTGTTCTTGGTACACCCCAATCCTTACCGAACCCTGAAGCCACGCCCAAACGTCTGCGCGACCCCGCCGTGTCGCGGCTTGTCAATGCGCCCCCGCGCCGGGCAACATGGCCCTGCCGCCGACCCGCGGCATGAGGGAGGACAGGGATGACGCGCAACTTCAGCTCAGCAGCCGACCGCGACGCCGTGGAGGCCGAGGCCCCCTGGGCCGGGATCGAGCGTCCCGCCACCGTCCATGCGCTGCTGAGCCGGACCCGCGCGCGGTTTCCCGACCGCCCAGCGCTGTCGTTCCAGATGACCTCCGGCCCGAAGGACCCGGCCGAGACGCTGAGCTGGACCGACCTGCACCGCCGCACCACGCAGGCCGCCAACCTGTTTCGCCGCCTCGGCATCCACGAGGGCGACACCGTCGCCTATGTCCTGCCCAACTGCACCGAGACCGCCACCGTGCTGCTGGGCGGCATGACCGCGGGCATCGTCGCCCCCATCAACCCGCTGCTGGAGCCGAGCACCATCGCCGCCCTGCTGCGCGAGACCGGCGCAAAGGTCGTCGTCACCCTGCGCGCCATGCCAAGGACGGACGTGGCGCAAAAGGTGGCCGAGGCGGTCGCCTATGCCCCCGAGGTGCGGTGCGTTCTGGAGATCGACCTCAACCGCTATCTCCGCCCGCCGAAAAGCTGGATCGTCCCTCTGATCCGGCCCAGGGTCGCGATCCACCACACCGCCCGCGTGCTGAACTTCAACGCCGAAGCCGCGCGCGAACCGGCCGACCGGCTCAGCTTCGACGCGCCGCAGGCCGACCGGGTGGCCGCGCTGTTCCACACCGGCGGCACCACCGGCCTGCCGAAGCTGGCGCGGCACCGGTTCTCGGGGATGATCTACAACGGCTGGGTCGGCCATCGCCTGATGTTCAACGAACGCGACGTGCTGATCTGCCCGTTGCCGCTGTTTCACGTCTTTGCGGCCTATCCGATCCTGATGTCGGCGCTGACCTCAGGGGCGCATGTGGTGCTGCCGACCCCGCAGGGATACCGCGGCGACGGCGTGTTCGACAATTTCTGGAAGCTGATCGAGCGTTGGGGCGTGACCTTCCTGATCACCGTGCCCACCGCGCTGTCGGCGCTGATGCAGCGCAAGATCGACGCCGATGTCAGCACGCTGGAGACGGCGATCTCCGGCTCGGCCACGCTCCCGCGTGAGCTTTACAACCGCTTCGAGGCCGCCACCGGCGTCCAGATCGCCGAGGGCTACGGCCTGACCGAGGCGACCTGCCTGGTCTCGTGCAACCCCCCCAGCGGGATGAAGAAGCTCGGCTCGGTCGGGATCCCGTTCCCGCATACCCGCGTGCGCATCCTGCACTTCGACGAAGCCGGCTGCGCCCGCGAATGCGCCACCGACGAGGTCGGCGAGATCTGCATCGACAACCCCGGCGTCTGGCCCGGCCAGACCTATGCCGACGCGTCGCGCAATGCCGGGCTGTTTGCGGGCGATTACCTGCGCACCGGCGATCTGGGGCGGCTGGACGGTGACGGCTATCTGTGGATCACCGGGCGGGCCAAGGACACCATCGTGCGCGCCGGGCACAACATCGACCCCGCCGTGATCGAGGAGGCGCTTCTGTCGCACGACGCCGTCGCCTTTGCCGGGGCCATCGGCCAGCCCGATCGCGTCGCGGGCGAACTGCCCTGCGCCTATGTGGAGCTGGTCACCGGCGCCACCGTCCGTCCCGCCGCCCTGCTGGAGCACATCCGCGGCCGCATCGGCGAACGCGCCGCCATCCCCCGCCACATCGAGGTGCTCGACACGCTGCCCAAGACAGCGGTGGGCAAGATCTTCAAGCCCGACCTGCGCCGCCGCGCCATCGCCCGGGTCTTCGACGCGGCATTTGCCGAGGCCAAGCTGCCCGTCCGCGTGGCCGAGGTGGCCGAGCACCCCCGGCGCGGCCTCGTGGCGCGGCTGTCACGGACCGGCACGGTGGAGGAAACGGTGGTGGCCGAGCTGATGGGCAGCTACACCACGCCCTGGGAATGGGTGGAAGGGTCGGATCGATGAGCACGCCGGGCACGCTGCTGTCCTTCGGCCACGGCTACAGCGCGCAGGCGCTTGCGGCGCGGCTGATCCCGCTGGGCTGGCAGGTGATCGCCACCACCCGCCGCCCCGAGGCGCGCGCCGCGATCGCCGCCACCGGGGCCACGCCGCTGGTGTGGCCCGGCTGTGACCTCGCACCCGCGCTGGCGCGCGCCAGTCATGTGCTGTCCTCGGTCCCGCCCGTGCCGGGGCAGGGCGATGCGCCCTCGGGCGGCGATCCGGTGCTGGAGGGGGCTGGAGCGGCGCTGGCGCAGGCGCGGCATCTGACATGGATGGGGTATCTGTCGACCACCGGCGTCTATGGCGATCATGCCGGCGGCTGGGTGGACGAGGACACCCCCACCGCTCCCGGCGCGCCCCGCTCGGCCGCCCGCGTCGCGGCCGAGGCCGCATGGACCCGCACCGCCGCCGCCGCCGGTGTGCCGCTGACGGTGTTCCGGCTGGCGGGGATCTACGGCCCCGGCCGCAGCCCGTTCGACACGCTGCGCGCGGGCACCGCCCGGGCCATCGTCAAGCCGGGGCAGGTGTTCTCGCGCATCCATGTGGACGACATCGCACAGGCGATCGCGGCGGCGATGGCGCGGCCCACGGCAACGGCGGTCGTGAACCTCGCCGACGACCTGTCCGCCCCCCCGCAGGAGGTGATCTGGCACGCGGCCGACCTTGCCGGCCTGCCGCGCCCGCCCGCCATCCCCTTTGACGCGGCCGACCTCGGCGCGATGGCGCGCAGCTTCTATGCCGAATGCCGCCGCACCCGCAACGACCGGCTGAAATCGGCGTTGGGCGTGCGGCTGATCCATCCCGATTATCGCAGCGGGCTGGCGGCGATCCTGCGGGCCGGGGGGTGATGCCCGGCCTTGCCCGTGCCGACGCGCGGGCCTAACACGGACGGGCACACCGCCTGGGAGCGCACCATGTACCACCACCTTCTCGTGCCCGTCGCCTTCGACACCGATCACAAGCCCGCGGATGCGCTGGCCGTGGCCCGCCAATTGGCCGCCCCCGGCGCGCGGGTCACCGTCCTGCATGTGATGGAGGAGGCGCCGCCCTATGCCCTCACCTATATCCCGGCCGACGTGACCCGCTCGCTGCGTGACGCGCTCCAGGCCGAGCTTGACGCGATGGCGCAGGGATTCGACGACGGGCACGGCGTGCTGATCGAGGGGCAGCCGGGCCGGACGCTGCTGGACTGGGCCCACGAGCACGCGGTCGACTGCATCGTGATCGCCTCGCACCGCCCCGGGATCGAGGACCGCTGGTTCATGGGCTCCACCGCGTCCTGGGTGGTGGGCCGGGCGCAATGCGCCGTCCACGTCCTGCGCTGACGGCTCAGTCCGCGACCACCAGCCCCACCAGCGGGCCCAGCTGTCGGCCCCGGTCTGACCGTGCCAGCCCCGGCGCATGCAGCCGCGACACGTTGCCGTCGAAGTAAAGCGCCTGCGGCGTCTCCAGCGCGTCGCGGAACAGCCCGGCGAAATCGTGGAAACTGATCGGCCGGTCCGAGATCACGAAATGCGCCGTCGTCCCGTCGGCGCTGACGCCCACCCCGTTGCGCACAAAGCGCGACGGCGATCCGGGGATGAAGCGCGGGTGCACCGCACCCTCGATCACCAGCATCGGCCCGGACTGGCTCGCGCCCACGCAATCGGGGGGATTGTCGGCAAAGCGGCGGCTCTCGACCACCGCAAAGCCGTCCTCGTGCACGCAGAACACGCCGTTGGGCAGCATCCCGAAATTGCCCGGTCCGGCCGCGGTGACGACCCGCCCCTCGGTCCCGCCCTCGCCGATGAACAGGCCCACGGGGGCGCGGTCGGCGTGGTACATGCCCGCGTTCATCGCGAACACCAGCCGTTCGCCGCGCGCCGCCAGCGCGGCCTCCAGCCGGTCGAACCCGCCCCAGACCCGGCCATCGCCGTCGCGCAACCACAGCCGCACGTCCTGTCCGGCGGTGACGGTGCAGACCACATGGCGGTGCCCGTCGTGCTCCATCGGGGCACAGGCCGCAGCCGCCGGGCCGCCGCCCCACGCCGGCAGGGCCGCCAGCAGGGCCGCCAGCGCGATCCGCGCACGCGCGCGCACCTCAGCGCGACTCCGGACCTTCGGGATCGTCCCCGTCAGAGGGGGCAGCGATGTCGCGCTGCACCGTGGGGTCCGAGAACATCCGCCGCGTGGCGTCGATCTGGTCAAAGGTCTCGTCGGGGCGGAACCGCAGCTGTGGGGTGTATTTCGTGCTCAGCACACCGCCGATGTGGTGGCGCAGCTCGCCCTGGTTGCGCGCCAGCGCCGCCAGCGCCACGTCGAGCCCCTTGCCCCCCAGCGGCATCACGAACGCCGTCGCCACCTTCAGGTCGGGCGACATGCGCACCTCGCCTACGGTGATCGACAGCGTGTTCAGGTCGCTGTCATGCACCTCGCCACGCGCCAGCACCTCTGCCAGGCGCCTGCGGATCAGCTCGCCGATGCGGAGCTGGCGTTGCGTCGGGCCCTTGCCCGGAGAGAAGCGATCACGTGCCATCCCCGCCACATAGGGCCCCGCGCGCCCGGGCGCAACACGGGGTCTGCGTCAGCCGGGCCAGCGCAGCGGGGGGGGGGGAGGCTGCACAACACGGGGCTGGGCGCGGCGCGCGGCCTGCGCTAAGCCCGGCGCGGCAGCCAAGCAGGAGATCCCCGATGCCCGACCGCACCCCCGTCACCGTGGCCGGCGCTTCCGGCCGCATGGGCGCGGCCCTGCGCACGCTCCTGCACGACCACCCGACGTTGCGCCTCGGCGCCTGTCTGGAGCGGTCCGGCCACCCCTGGCTGTCGGGCGGCGGGCCGCAGGGTGTGCCCGTCACCGATGATCCCGCGGCGGCGCTGGCGGTGGCGCCCGTGGTGGTGGATTTCACCGCCCCCGAGGCCTCGGTCGCGATCGCCCGCGCGGCCGCGGCGCGCGGGGCGGTGCATGTGATCGGCACCACCGGATTTGACGCAGACACGCTGGCGGCGCTCGTGGCGGCGGGGCAGGGGGCGGTGAGCGTGCGCGCGGGCAACATGAGCCTGGGCGTCAACCTGCTGGTGCAGCTCACCCGCCGCGTCGCCGCCGCGCTGGGTCCCGAGTTCGACATCGAGATCATCGAGGCCCACCACCGCGCCAAACGCGACGCCCCCTCCGGCACCGCGCTGATGCTGGGCGAGGCGGCGGCCGAGGGGCGGGGCGTCGCCCTCGACACCGCCGCCGAGCGCGCCCGCGACGGGCTGTGCGGCCCGCGCGCCGATGGTGCCATCGGGTTTGCCGTGGTGCGCGGCGGCGACATCGTGGGCGAACACGATGTGGTGTTCGCAGGCCCCGGCGAACGCATCGTCCTGCGCCACATGGCCACCGACCGGACAATCTTTGCCCGCGGTGCGCTGAAAGCCGCCGATTGGGCGCTGGGCCGCCCGGCGGGGGACTACGACATGCTTGACGTGCTCGGGATCTGACCAATCTCTCGTCCGGCAAGGGGGCGCGACATCGCGCCCTGACAGCCGGGAGATCCGCTCATGCACAGTCGCATCGCATCCGCCCTGATCGTCGCCCTTGGGCTGGGCGCCGCAACCGCCCCCGCCGCCGCGTCGGAGTTCCGCGTCGTCACGGACCGCAACGAGTTCGTCAGCCTGGTCGACGGGCGCGAGCTGCGCCGCTTCGGGATCCGCCTGACCGTCACTCCCGACGGCGAGATCGGCGGCAGCGGCTTTGGCCAGACGGTGTTCGGGGCCTGGGAATGGAACGGGAATTTCTTCTGCCGCGATCTGGGCTACGGCAGCACCGACCTGGGCCACAACTGCCAGCTGGTCGCGGTGCGCGACGGCACCATCCGCTTCGTCGCCGATCAGGGGCAGGGCGACCACGCCGATTTCCGCCTGCGCTGACGCTCAGGCGCCCCCACAACGCATGAGGGCCGCGGCATGTCTGCGCGCGGCCCTCAGCACTGGCAATCGAGTGCCCCGTCGGGGCTGCATCCGCTCAACGCAGACGCTCCACGGCGGTGTCGATCTCGCCACGCGACAGGCCGATGTCTTCCAGCTCGCGGTCGGTCAGGCGATAGAGTTCGTTGCGGGTCACGCGGCGGTTGTTCCAGGCCATCAGGCTGTCGAACAAACGCAGCGAAAATCCACCGGGCAGGGCGCCCAGCGGACGGGTGGTGGTGGTGTCGGACATTGGTCTTCTCCGGGGTCATTGCTGACGGGCGTTCCCGTCTGCCAAGGCATCTAGGCGCCCCCCGACGCCCGGGCAAGGCGGATTCGACCGCGGATCCATGCGTCCGGTGCATGCCCGCCATGATGTTGCTTTTATTTCATTAATGCTCCCCGCCGCGCAGGTTTTCAGCAGTTTGGAAACGCCCCGCAGGGCAAAACCCGCTTGGTCGTTGTTCGCGCTTCGTGCTAGCGCTGACACAACGGTTCACCACGGCAGAAGGGGCGGGCATGCGGGACCACGGCGGCACGGGGG
>NZ_NHSD01000228.1 GCF_016653255.1 Rhodobaculum claviforme | reverse complement strand
GAAGCTCGCCCCGACCGCGTCGCGCGCCTCCTCGACCGCCGTCGTCAGGTCGGCCGTGCTGGCCAGCGCCAGCGGGGATGTGGTAACTCTCTTCATGGTGTTGCTCTCCATCTGGATTGAACACCCCGAGCCTACGGCTCAGGGAGAGCAACGCCACCCTTCACTCCACGAAGTTCAACATCGGGCGGGACATTCCCGGCCATCGCCACCCGCTACGACCGATGCCCCAAGGTCTTCCTCTCAGCCATCGCCCTCGCCGCAACCGTCATCTTCTGGCTATGAGTCCTGAGCCTAGAGCGTGTTGCGCTCAATTGGTTTCGTATCCGGCGGCCTTGAAGAAATTGTAGCACTCCTCGTCGGTGAAGAGGTCGCAGACGTGGCCAACGGCCCGCCAGAGGTCTTCGTAGGTTCGCGCAGTGGCGCGTCGGATGAGGGCCTTGAGCTTGCTGAAGGCCATCTCGATCGGGTTCAGGTCGGGGCTGTAGGCAGGCAGGAACAGGAACCACGCGCCGACCGCCTGCATGGCCGCTGCGGCTGTCGGGCTGTGGTGGGCGGCGAGGGTGTCGAGGATGATCACGTCGCCTGGCTGCAGGGTCGGAACGAGCTGCGTCTCGACATAGAGGTCGAACAGCGCGCGGTTCATGGCGCCGCCGATCACCCAGGGGGCGTCCAGCCGGTCGTGGCGCAGCGCGGCGATGAACGTCTGGGTGTTCCAGTGGCCGAACGGGGCGTGGTCGATCAGCCGGGCACCCTTCGGCGCCCAGCCGGTGGTCTTGGCCATGTTGGTCTTGAGCGAGGTTTCATCGATGAAACCAAGCCTTGGCAACAGGTTGCGCATGAAGGGCTGGCGCCGTGTGATCCAGATGTGGCGCGCGTGACGGACGTCAGGCCGCTTCTGCTCGACGGCGCGCAGGGCTTTTTTTGTGCGTCAGGCCGAGGCTGCGGAGGAACCGCCAGACCGAGACGCGATGGATCGCAATGCCGTGCCGGTCAGAAAGCTCGGCCACCAGATCGTCCAGCGTCAGGTCCCGCTTCTGCGCCATCCGCGCCTCCAGCCACACGCGCACCGGCTCCAGCTTGCCATGCCCTCCGCCATTGCCCTGGCGCCGCGGCTGAAGTCCGCCCGTCTCGCGTTTCAGGATCACCATGTCATTGACGAACTTCACTGAAACCCGGAACCGTGCCGACGCCGAACGATGCGAATGCCCTTCCTCGACGAAGGCCACTACCCGCTCGCGAAGCTCGACAGGATGTGGCTTGCCCATCCCAGACCCCCATATCTGCCTCGCAGACAGGGAATCACGGATCAGACGCCATGGGAATCCTGAATCGGGAAGCCCGCAACACGCTCTAGCGTGCTGATGCACAAGCACGTCGACCGCGATCTCGATCTGATCGAACAGGCATGGGCAGATCATGCACGTTTCTCGCATGTACCGACGGCCACTCTCACCCTGTCGTGCCTGCTGGAGGCCGGGCGCCATGACGAGCTGCTGGCGCTCCTCAAGCTCCGCAACATCCGGATGTGGTCCGACGAGCGGTTCGCCACCGAGGCGCTGCTGCGCCAGGGTCGGGAAGATGAGGCCCTCGCGCGCGCAAAGTCCATGCTGCAGGATCACCGCCGCGGCTGCACGGCCTCCACCACCGGCGCCAGCGACCAGCTCGGCAGCAGGGCGGCGATCTGGCCTGTCAGCCGTTCGAAGCGGGCCACCCCGCCATGCTGGAGACCAAAGACGAATTGACTGTGGCGCGACGCTGCGTGTCGATTGAAACCCTCACCCGCGTCACCAACACGGACACGGCCGTGCGGGCCTGGGGTCGGTCATCCACCGCATCAGTTCACACGCCGTGGCCGTCCTGAGCCGGCCGGCGTCATGGCAGTAATGTCGATCTCCATCAGAAGCTCGGGGCTGGCGAGGCCCTTGACCACCACGGTCGTCAGCGCCGGCAGATCGGCCCCGAATCGCGCGGTCAACGTGCGGTTGACCGGGCCCACGAAATCACCTTCGGTGACATAGACGACGGCCTTGACCACATCACCGAAGCCCGCTCCGGCCTCCGCAAGAAGCTGCGCCACGTTGTCCATTGCCTGCTCGGTCTGCGCCACCACATCGCCCGGGCCCACCAGCTGCTCGTCCAGCGCCATGCCCGTCTGACCGCGCAAGACTATGCGCCCGCCCGCCTGTACGCTCATGCAGAACTTGCAATCCAGCGGCTGCACCTCGGTGCCGTAGCGGGCGGTGGCGGAGTGGTACTTTCGGTGACGGCGATGCGAGGCGCCGTCCTTGCGGCGTGGCGCGATCACGTCGATCTCCCACACGATGTCCTCGCGAGCAAACGCGGTGGTGACGACGCCGGTGGAACAGGGATGGATGTCGCCAAACGCTGCGCCGATCTCTGGATAGATCGCAGCGCGGTGGCGCCGGTCGGCCAGATACACGTTGATACGGGCCACATCCTCCAGCCCGCCGCCGGCTTCCTCGAGCAGCTGGCGCAGGTTCGCAAGGCCGTCGTGAGCAAGCTGGCGCGCGGCGTCCGGAGTGCGTCCCGTGACGGGTTGACCGGAATGGTCCAGCGCCCCGCCGGTCTGGCCGCGCACGAAGAATTCGTCGGGCGTGACGAGGACCATGGAGCCGTGCCAGGCGAAGCCCTGCCCGAACCAGTCGTCATAGTCATAGGGCCGGATATTCCGGCGCCCCTCGCCGATCCAGGCTTCGGCGTCGATCTGGACCACCAGCGACGGATCGCACAGCCCCGCGACCACCAGCCCGGTGCTGACGGGCCGGGCGTCGGTCTGCACACGCTCGGCGATGGCGCGATAGACTGCGGTGCGATAGCCTCTGTCGATCACACAGGTCGTCAGCTTTGTCAGGTCGGCAAGCGAGCCGCCCACCGACTTCAGCGCCGCCTCCAGCTGGTCGAGGGCAAGATGCGCCTGGGCGTGGGCGTCCGCGGGCACATCGCCCGCGTGCAGGGCATTGGCGCCCGACAGCCA
>NZ_NHSD01000227.1 GCF_016653255.1 Rhodobaculum claviforme | reverse complement strand
CGCTTTTTGACATAACTGTAACATGAAGGGGCATGTGGGCGGTTTTGGTTTTTGCTTCGGCGGACTGGATCGTTTGCATGTCGACCTGCTAGGTAGCCTGAGAGGGTTTACCGATGATGTGGGTGTCAGCTTCACTGTTCGACTGGTTTTACTGGTTGAACAGGGCTGTGTCCTGATTGTCTTTGTTCTGGCTGGTTTTTCCGGTTGGGGTTGGGGCATTTGGGACACGATGTGCGTAGGTTCGGTCTCGTCAAGGAGACGTCGTGAGACGTTTCAACTTGAGAGTTTGATCCTGGCTCAGAACGAACGCTGGCGGCAGGCCTAACACATGCAAGTCGAGCGCACTCTTCGGAGTGAGCGGCGGACGGGTGAGTAACGCGTGGGAACGTACCTTTCGGTGCGGAATATACCAGGGAAACTTGGGGCAATACCGCATACGCCCTTCGGGGGAAAGATTTATCGCCGAGGGATCGGCCCGCGTTGGATTAGGTAGTTGGTGAGGTAACGGCTCACCAAGCCGACGATCCATAGCTGGTTTGAGAGGATGATCAGCCACACTGGGACTGAGACACGGCCCAGACTCCTACGGGAGGCAGCAGTGGGGAATCTTAGACAATGGGGGAAACCCTGATCTAGCCATGCCGCGTGAGCGATGAAGGCCTTAGGGTTGTAAAGCTCTTTCGCCTGGGAAGATAATGACGGTACCAGGTAAAGAAGCCCCGGCTAACTCCGTGCCAGCAGCCGCGGTAATACGGAGGGGGCTAGCGTTGTTCGGAATTACTGGGCGTAAAGCGCGCGTAGGCGGACTGGAAAGTTGGGGGTGAAATCCCGGGGCTCAACCCCGGAACTGCCTCCAAAACTGTCAGTCTTGAGGTCGAGAGAGGTGAGTGGAATTCCGAGTGTAGAGGTGAAATTCGTAGATATTCGGAGGAACACCAGTGGCGAAGGCGGCTCACTGGCTCGAACCTGACGCTGAGGTGCGAAAGTGTGGGGAGCAAACAGGATTAGATACCCTGGTAGTCCACACCGTAAACGATGAATGCCAGACGTCGGGCAGCATGCTGTTCGGTGTCACACCTAACGGATTAAGCATTCCGCCTGGGGAGTACGGCCGCAAGGTTAAAACTCAAAGGAATTGACGGGGGCCCGCACAAGCGGTGGAGCATGTGGTTTAATTCGAAGCAACGCGCAGAACCTTACCAACCCTTGACATGGGTATCGCGGACCGGGAGACCGGTCTTTCAGTTCGGCTGGATACCACACAGGTGCTGCATGGCTGTCGTCAGCTCGTGTCGTGAGATGTTCGGTTAAGTCCGGCAACGAGCGCAACCCACGTCCCTAGTTGCCAGCATTCAGTTGGGCACTCTATGGAAACTGCCGGTGATAAGCCGGAGGAAGGTGTGGATGACGTCAAGTCCTCATGGCCCTTACGGGTTGGGCTACACACGTGCTACAATGGCAGTGACAATGGGTTAATCCCAAAAAGCTGTCTCAGTTCGGATCGGGGTCTGCAACTCGACCCCGTGAAGTTGGAATCGCTAGTAATCGCGTAACAGCATGACGCGGTGAATACGTTCCCGGGCCTTGTACACACCGCCCGTCACACCATGGGAGTTGGGTCTACCCGAAGACGGTGCGCCAACCTCGCAAGAGGAAGCAGCCGGCCACGGTAGGCTCAGCGACTGGGGTGAAGTCGTAACAAGGTAGCCGTAGGGGAACCTGCGGCTGGATCACCTCCTTTCTAAGGAAGTCCCTGGCAGGATCGCTTGCGATCCTCGTGGGGCAACTTAGCAGCCACTTCGGTGGCATACGCAGGGACCGAAACCGTCCTCATGCCCCTTCACATGATAAGAGCAGGCAGCACGCACCGGATACGGTGGTGCCGTCGCTCGAACCGCCGCTCCTTGCGGCTTGCGTCGTTTGGCCCCGCGCCAGCGCAGGGCCTCCGGCTCCGTGTTGCATGGCGTAACCGGGGACCGGCTCGTGGGTCGGTAGCTCAGGTGGTTAGAGCGCACGCCTGATAAGCGTGAGGTCGGAGGTTCAAGTCCTCCTCGACCCACCATTCTTTCCGCATGCTGCGCAGGGTCTCCGAGCATTCGGTCGCCAGGCGCAGATCGGCCTCAAGTAGCCGCAGGCGGTAGGCCAAGAAAAAGTAGGGGCCTTAGCTCAGCTGGGAGAGCACCTGCTTTGCAAGCAGGGGGTCATCGGTTCGATCCCGATAGGCTCCACCATATGCACCTTCGACATGGAACCCGATCATCGGCCCCACCCGCGCGGTGGTGCCCATCGTCCGGTTCCGGACGTTTGACATCGTTGAGAAACACATCAGTCACGCGCTGATGATCCCCGCGTGAGGGGATCGTCTGCCGGGCACCCCTCGGGGTCTCCGGCGCGGCGCATGACGATCAAGTCAAGTACACTGACCAAGTACGCCGGAGACGAACCAGCTCCTGCGTATGGGAAAAACGTACGAAATTCCGATCCCGGAAGACGGCCGCGACCGATGGTCTGGCGTCCTGCTCGATGAGCACGGCACCAGGGCGTCGCAAGCATCCCTGCTCTTTCCGGGTCGGATCAAGCGCGATAAGGGCGTTTGGTGGATGCCTTGGCAGCAAGAGGCGATGAAGGACGTGGTACACTGCGATAAGCCATGGGGAGCCGTGAACAGGCTTTGATCCATGGATCTCCGAATGGGGTAACCCACCTGAAATGGGGTTGTTGTGTCGGTCTGCGTTCGCGCAGGGCGGCCCATCAATCTCGTTATCCAGGTACTTTGCGGCTGAATACATAGGCCACAAAGAGCGAACCCGGGGAACTGAAACATCTAAGTACCCGGAGGAAAGGAAATCAACAGAGACTCCGTCAGTAGCGGCGAGCGAACGCGGACCAGCCGAGCCGTGAGAGTGAGAAGAATGGTCTGGAAAGGCCAGCCACAGCGGGTGACAGCCCCGTATTCGAAGCTCGATCGGACGTATCAAGTAGGGCGGGACACGTGAAATCCTGTCTGAAGATCGGGGGACCACCCCCGAAGGCTAAGTACTCCTTGCTGACCGATAGCGAACCAGTACCGTGAGGGAAAGGTGAAAAGCACCCCGACGAGGGGAGTGAAACAGTCCCTGAAACCGGACGCCTACAAGCAGTCGGAGCCTTCCATGGATCTTCGGATCCGCGGCGAGGTGACGGCGTACCTT
Organism: Rhodobaculum claviforme; assembly: GCF_016653255.1. Lineage (GTDB taxonomy): Bacteria > Pseudomonadota > Alphaproteobacteria > Rhodobacterales > Rhodobacteraceae > Rhodobaculum > Rhodobaculum claviforme. Next base: position 30,012 of record NZ_NHSD01000227.1, on the reverse strand, counting down.
TTGTATAATGGGTCAACGACTTGGTCTCAGTAGCAAGCTTAAGCCGTTAGGTGCAGGCGCAGCGAAAGCGAGTCTTAAATGGGCGTCGAGTTACTGGGATCAGACCCGAAACCGAGTGATCTAGGCATGGCCAGGTTGAAGGTTGGGTAACACCAACTGGAGGACCGAACCCACATCCGTTGAAAAGGATCGGGATGAGCTGTGCCTAGGGGTGAAAGGCCAATCAAACTCGGAGATAGCTGGTTCTCCGCGAAAGCTATTTAGGTAGCGCCTCGGATGTATCCTCTCGGGGGTAGAGCACTACATGGATGATGGGGGCCCACAGCCTTACTGAGTCTAAGTAAACTCCGAATACCGAGAAGGACTGTCCGGGAGACACACGGCGGGTGCTAACGTCCGTCGTGGAGAGGGAAACAACCCTGACCTGCAGCTAAGGCCCCTAATTCGTGGCTAAGTGGGAAAGCATGTGAGACGGCCAAAACAACCAGGAGGTTGGCTTAGAAGCAGCCATCCTTTAAAGATAGCGTAACAGCTCACTGGTCTAGATAAGCTGTCTTGCGGCGAAGATGTAACGGGGCTCAAGCCACGAGCCGAAGCTCAGGGTGCATCCTTCGGGATGCGCGGTAGCGGAGCGTTCTGTTCTGTATCCCATTCCTCTTGCGTACCCTCGGGTGCGCCGGAGGAGAGGGATCTGCTGTGAAGCCGGCCCGTGAGGGACCGGTGGAGCGTTCAGAAGCGAGAATGTTGACATGAGTAGCGACAAACAGGGTGAGAGACCCTGTCGCCGAAAGTCCAAGGGTTCCTGCTTAAAGCTAATCTGAGCAGGGTGAGCCGGCCCCTAAGGCGAGGCCGAAAGGCGTAGTCGATGGGAACCTGGTTAATATTCCAGGGCCAGGAGGATGTGACGGATCGCGAGGATTGTCTGCCCTTATCGGATTGGGCAGGCCGTTTAGCGGTTCCCGGAAATAGCCCTCCATCAGACCGTACCCTAAACCGACACAGGTGGACTGGTAGAGAATACCAAGGCGCTTGAGAGAACGATGTTGAAGGAACTCGGCAAAATACCTCCGTAACTTCGGGAGAAGGAGGCCCCGTCTCTGGGCAACCAGGGGCGGGGGGCACAGACCAGGGGGTGGCGACTGTTTACTAAAAACACAGGGCTCTGCGAAGTCGCAAGACGACGTATAGGGTCTGACGCCTGCCCGGTGCCGGAAGGTTAAAAGGAGGAGTGCAAGCTCCGAATTGAAGCCCCGGTAAACGGCGGCCGTAACTATAACGGTCCTAAGGTAGCGAAATTCCTTGTCGGGTAAGTTCCGACCTGCACGAATGGCGTAACGACTTCCCCGCTGTCTCCAACATCGACTCAGCGAAATTGAATTGCCTGTCAAGATGCAGGCTTCCCGCGGTCAGACGGAAAGACCCCGTGCACCTTTACTACAGCTTCGCACTGGCATCAGGATTGTGATGTGCAGGATAGGTGGTAGGCTTTGAAGCCGGAACGCTAGTTCCGGTGGAGCCTCCCTTGAGATACCACCCTTCGCACTCTTGATGTCTAACCGCGGTCCGTTATCCGGATCCGGGACCCTGCGTGGCGGGTAGTTTGACTGGGGCGGTCGCCTCCCAAATAGTAACGGAGGCGCGCGAAGGTGGGCTCAGAGCGGTCGGACATCGCTCGTTGAGTGCAATGGCATAAGCCTGCCTGACTGCGAGACTGACAGGTCGAGCAGAGACGAAAGTCGGCCATAGTGATCCGGTGGTCCCGAGTGGAAGGGCCATCGCTCAACGGATAAAAGGTACGCCGGGGATAACAGGCTGATGGTGCCCAAGAGTCCATATCGACGGCACCGTTTGGCACCTCGATGTCGGCTCATCTCATCCTGGGGCTGGAGCAGGTCCCAAGGGTACGGCTGTTCGCCGTTTAAAGAGGTACGTGAGCTGGGTTTAGAACGTCGTGAGACAGTTCGGTCCCTATCTGCCGTGGGTGTAGGAGACTTGAGAGGAGTTGCCCCTAGTACGAGAGGACCGGGGTGAACGATCCACTGGTGGACCTGTTGTGGCGCCAGCCGCAGTGCAGGGTAGCTATGATCGGACAGGATAACCGCTGAAGGCATCTAAGCGGGAAGCCCCCCTCAAAACAAGGTCTCCCCATTAGGGCCGTGGAAGACCACCACGTCGATAGGCCGGAGATGTAAGCGCAGCAATGTGCTCAGTTGACCGGTACTAATCGCCCGATAGGCTTGATCCGACCCGGAAACAGCAGGGAAACATATCCCCGCTCGACCAGAACACGGAATTAAGTACAATCCCGCACAACAGTGCGCATGATGAAAGATCGTCAGGGCATCACCAGCCCAGTGACTGATGTGAGTTGTTCCTTCCCCGGTTTGGTGGTCACAGCACGTGCCAAACACCCGATCCCATCCCGAACTCGGAAGTTAAGGGCCGACGCGCCAATGGTACTGCGTCTCAAGGCGTGGGAGAGTAGGTCGCCGCCAAACTTGGAAAGGAACAACACTCAACGATCACCAAACAGAACTGATACTGCGCAAAATAACGCGCACTCTGTCGCGGGGTGGAGCAGCCCGGTAGCTCGTCAGGCTCATAACCTGAAGGTCGTAGGTTCAAATCCTACCCCCGCAACCACCGAATCCGACACCCCGAGCCGCAACGCTCGGGGTTTTGTCGTATCCCCCTCACACAACGACAAAATCCCCGCCAGATCGCCCACGATCTCGATCGCGTGGCCATCTTGCTCGGGGTGCAGCCTGATCTCGTCGACAAGGCTGCGCAGGATCTCCGTGGCCTCCAACCGCGTGCCTTCGGCGTTCAGCGCTGTAACCAGATCGCCCACCTTGCGCGCGTACACCTCCGTCAGGCCGGGGTGCAGCAGGACTGGGGGCTCCTCGGGGCCCAACTCCTCGAGCTTTACGTTGAGCGCGGTCTTCTGTGTCTCCAGCGCCGTCATCCGGTCCTTCATCGAGGGGTGGAACATGCCGCCTTCGATGGCGTCGAGGATCTGGTCGATCTTGCGCGTGACCTGCGCAAGCTCCGCCTTGGTGGTGGCCCGGGCCGCTGTCTCGTCGGTTTGGTGGCGGTTCCACTCGCGCTGGTACTCGGCGAGGAACTCGGCCACCAGCGCGGGGTGCATCAGCCGGTCGCGCAAGCCATCGAGGACCCGCGCCTCCAACTCCTCACGCTTGATGAGCTTGCGGTTGTCGCAGGTGCCGCGGTTGCGCGACGCCGAACAGCCGTACTTCGTCTTGTTCATCAGCGTGTAGCCCGCGCCGCAGCAGCCGCACTTCAGCAGTCCCGAGAACAGGTAGGTGGGGCGGCGGGCGACGCCGAAGCCGTTGGGCCGCGCCTGGGTCTCGACCAGCACCGTCATGCGCGTGGCCTCCTGGCGGGCCTTCACGGCTGTCCAGAGCGCGTCATCGATGATCCGCAGCTCGGGTACCGGTTCGCTGATCCATTCCTCGGGCGGGTTGAGCCGTGAGCCGCGTTTGCCCGTGATCGGGTCCTTGCCATAGCTCAGCCGGTTCCACACCCGTACACCGACATACAGCTCGTTGTTCAGGATCCCCGTTCCGCGCTGCCAGTTCCCCGAAATGGTGGACGCCGTCCATGTCCCCGTGCCCTTGCCCGAGCGCGGCGCCGGGATGCCCTCGGCGTTCAGTGCGATGGCGATGCGGCGCGCGCTTTGTCCGGCGGCGTAGTCGGAGAAGATGCGGCGCACCACGGCGGCTTCCCCCGGCAGGACGGCGAAATCCCCGGTGCTCGGCGTGCCGTCGGGCAGGAGCGTGCGGACGACGGCGTATCCATAGCTGAGGCCCCCCGCCGACTTGCCCGCCTTCACCCGGCCTTCCAGCCCGCGGTGGGTCTTCTGGCGCAGATCCTTGATGTAGAGCGCGGACATCGTGCCCTTCAGCCCGATGTGCAACTCGCTGATCACCCCCTCGGCCACCGTGACCACCTCGACCCCGGCATGCACCATCAGCTTGTAGAAGCCCGCCACATGTTCCTGGTCCCGGCTCAGCCGGTCGAGGCTCTCGGCCAGCACCACGTCGATGCGGCCTGTGCGGGCGTCCTCCAGCAGCGCCTGGTAGCCGGGCCGCAGATGCGTCGCCCCCGAGATGCCCTTGTCGCTGTGGACCCGCACCTCCTGCCAGCCCTCGGCCTCGATCCGCCGCCGGCAGACCCGCAGCTGGTCCTCGATGGAGGCCTCGCGCTGCAACTCGGTCGAGTAGCGCGCGTAGATCGCCACCCGCGGCGGTCTGGCGGCGATCGCTCCCTTCCGAGTCATCCGATCACTCCCCACCGTCTGGCCCGCCACCGCCGTCTGTCGCGTCTCGCGGTACCGTCATCTCGGCATGGTGCTCCCGCGCGGCCGCCCGCGCAAGGGCGCGCACGAGATCGAAGAGAGCCGGATGCGGAGGGGGCTGGTCCGAACCGCGTGGCGGCGTTTGAGGCGAGGCTCCGGAACATGTGGCCACGCCGCCCGCACCCCGTTTGCGGGGTTTGGGCTGTGACTTGGCAAGGCGCTGCCGGTCGCGCAAACGCGGTCCTCCCGAACGGGCAGGGGGTGGGTGACATGGGCCGGGTGAAAGACCCGCCGCCGAGGGAAAGAATATCGCAGCACATCGCAGTACGGCTACGGCCGGAACCCTGAAAAATCCCCGGCCCCGCCGCTGAAATGCGGTTCTTTGTGGATAACTCCGAAGCTCGGGGCGCAAACACCGTCGTGCGGGCGCTGTTTTGCCTTGCGAGGTTCCGGGTTTGTGGGAGCTGGCCTCGTTGTGGTCGCATCATCTCCTGTCTCATCATGGCCTCCTGTACCTGGCGGGCTCCGCCCGCAGCGCCTCCGGCGCAATCCTGGGGGCTGGCGCCCCATTCCCATTCCCATTCCTGTGCGCTGACGCGCCTTTGCCGCCTGCGGCGGATTTTTTGTTTTTTGCTCTTTTGTTTTTTGCCCCCTTCGGTTCCTGCCTTCTGCCTTCTGCCTTCTGCCTTCTGCCTTCTGCCTTCTGCCTTCTGCCTTCTGCCTTCTGCCTTCTGCCTTCTGCTTTTTGCGTTGTGCCCTTGATCCGGATGCGTCTGCACGGAGTGACCAGGGGCCTGCGGCGCGTCTTCTCGGTACTGGCTCATGCATCGTCTCGGCATGTCTTTGGCGTCCTGTGCCCGCTGTTCTGATCCGCGTGTGGTGAAGACGATGCGCTGGCAGGGGACGGCCGGCGAAGAGGGCAGGTGCCCCCGACCGGGTGGGCCGGGGACACCCCTCGCTCACCGGGGGCTGCCGGGGCTGTGCTCGATGGCCTCGTCGCGCATCTCGGGGGGCGGCAGGTTCTCCGCCAGGAGCTGCGCGATCTGCTCCCCGTCGAGCTCGACGTAGCTGTCGAGCGCAATGGCGATGGCCATCACCTCGTCGGCGTGCGCCTCCACCAGCGCCCGCGCCCGCGCCTCGGCCCTGCGCAGCCGCTCGCTGACCGCCCGCGCGATGTCGCGCGGGAGCATGCCGGGGCGCGGGGCGGTCGAGACATCCGACCACACCAGCGGAGTGTCGTCCGGCAGGTGCCAGGCATGGTCGATGTGCAGCGCGAGCCGCGTGGCCTCGGCGAGGTCCGAGGACGTGCCATGTCCGCCCCCGGTCGAGACATCCCCCAGAAAGTGCTGCTCGGCCACGCGGCCTGCCAGAAGCGAAACCAGCGTGGCCTCCACCTGCGGCAGGGTCATCAGCGGCGGCATCGGGTGCACGACCCCGGCCGAGGTCAGGCTGGCGCTGGCGCTGCGCGGGGGCGGAAGGCCAGCAAGGTGACCCACCACGATGTGGCCGGCCTCGTGCAGCGCAATGCGCCGCATCAGCTCCGGCGTGGCCTCGGGGCGACGCGCATCCAGGCAGGCCGTCAGATCCGCCGCCGTCGCCGGCCGTCCCGCCGCCCGGGCGCGCGCCAGGACCAGTCGCCCCAGGGCCTCCGCCTCCGCGCCGCTGCCGCCCGAGAGGCGCCGGGCGGCGGCCTGGATCGCGGCGGCGTCGATGTCGGGGGCCTCCGCGCCGAGCGCACGGCGCAGGATCTCCGCCAGCCCCTCGAGTCGCGGCGCCGGGACCGCGATGTGCTGGTCGAACCGCCCCGCCCGGCGCAGCGCGGGGTCCATCGACTCCGCGTCGTTCGTTGCGGCCATCAGGATCAACCCCGGCGTCCGCAGAGCGCGGTCGATCATCGTGAGCATGCCGGTGACAATCGCGCGCACGTAGAAGTCGTTGTGCTGGGCCTCGATCGTGCGCGTGCCTAGGGCGTCGATCTCGTCGATGAACAGGATCGCGGGGGCCTGCTGGATCGCGCTGTCGAAGGCCTCGCGCAGCGCGGCCAGTGTCTGGCCGAGGTGCAACCCCTTGCCCTGCGCCTCCGCGAAGCTCGTCACGACCAGCGGAAGGCGGCAATGTCCCGCGAGCGCCCGCGCCGCGGCGGTCTTGCCGTTCCCCGGAGGGCCATAAAGCAGTAGTGAGCGCGGCACCCGCGCCCAGTCCAGCTTGCCCGCCCGCCAGGCGGTCAGATCGCCGGCGACTGCCTCGAGCCGCTGCACCACCTCCGGCTGCCCGACGATGGCCTCCAGTCCCGGCCCCCTGGCCTCGGGCATCATCTGCGCCGCGATGCGCGCCAGCGCCGCCGCGGCCGCCCCCGGATCCGGCCGGCGCAGCGCGGCCTCGAGTTGCAGGGCCGAGAGCCGCCCGAGGTCCTCGTCGCGCGGCAGCGCCAGAAGTGCAGCGTCGGTCTCCTCCGCGTCGGGCCACAGCAGAGAGAACAGCGCGGCGATCATGCGCCGGTTTGGGCGCGGCAGCGTCAGCACCGTCTCGACCAGCGGCTTCTGCGCAGGGGACAGCCCGGCGTCATCCGGCGCGATCAACACCACCGCCTGCCCGGCCAGCAGGGCCTTGCTGACCTCCGTCTGCTGCTGGCGCAGGGCGAAGGCGCGGTCGCGCTCAGCCTGGCCGCCCGCGGTCGCATCCCCGATCACCGCGACCCGCGCCGGGGCCGCAAGGAGGCTGTCGGCCAGCGCTTCTCCCCGCAGCACCGCCTTGAGCCCGTCGGCGGACGGGACACCCCAGCCGCCGATCCGGGTGATGCCGACCGTCTCGCCGATCCGCGCGACGCCCGCCGCCGCCATCGCCTCGGCGAGCGACAGCGTCAGCGCCAGCCGGGAGACCACCGGCTTCGGGTGCTCCGCAAAGCCCACCGGAGCGGGCGGCGGGATATCCGGGGTTGCCGCGCAAGGCTCATCGGGCGCCTCGTAATCGAACGGCCCCGGGTCCGACGCCTGCGCCCGCAGCAACGCGGACTTCAGATCGGGCGGCGGCGGCGCGATCATCGCGTCGCGCAAGACCCGCGCGAGGGCCAGGCCAGGGTGGGCAAGGGCGTGCTTGTGAGGGAAGTGCGACATGGAAAATCCTCCGATCGCTGGGACAGGGTGAAGTGTGATGGTCAGGCAGCTGCGGATGCAGGGCGGCGGGGAACAGCCCCGCCGAGGCCGAGTGCCCCCAGCGCCGCGTCGAGGCTGCCGCGCGGGCTGGCGCGCAGAGCTGCGATCTCGCGCTGGTGGATGCGGTGGTGCGCCGCGCCGCGGGCTGCGAACTTCACCACACCTTCGGGCAGGACGACGAGAGCGAGCAGGTCGAACTCGTCGTCGCCATAGGGCCGGACCCCCTCGGGGGAGCGCCCGTAGCCCTTCGTGACGGAGAAGACCCACAAATCCCCGGTTCGGCGGTGCCGGGCCTTGATCTGCACCCGCAGCGGCGGCCCCCCGGGCAGCCAGAGCAGCCGGTCGAAGGCTTCGTGTTCCTCGGCCGGGTACGACCGTTCGCCAAGCCGCATCAGCAGGCTGTCCACCAGAAGCTCCGCGGACTTGCCGAGCCGCTTGGCATGGCGGCACAGCTCGCTGGCGGGGATGTCGGGATATGCGGCGAGCACTTCCCGCACCCCCGACATCGGGGCTGCGATCCGGCGCACTGCGGCCACCGGCGCAAAGCCGGGCAGCATCAGCTGACCCCGCGGCGGCGGGGTCGGATCCACCGGCGGTGTCGGGGCAGGGCGGCTGGTGATGGCCGCCCTCCCGCCGCCGACGGCCGCATGTGCGACCGGTGCCAGCAGCGCCCGCGGCGCCACCGTCGTGCGCCAGGCCTGGCGCTGGCGCGGAGGATCCGGAGCGAAGACGGGCCGTGTCCTCTGGCGCGGACAGGCGCGGGCATGGTCAGAGCCGCCGCGCAGGGTGCGGCGCGCGGTCAGGGACGGGGCAGGGCGCAGAGCGCGCGAACGGGAACGGCTGGGCATGGCCGGTTCCTTTCGACAAGAGGGGAACGGGCGGCGCGGGGCATCCCGCGCCGGGGTGGCGTGCAAAAAAACGGAAATCAGATCAGATGAAGGCCGCAGGCCCCTCGTCAGGATCGATGTCCCAGCCGTCGCAGGTCAGGTCGGGATCCACAGCCTCAAGCCACCCCGGCCCCTCGGCCAGCCTCACGCAGGCCTGAACCCGGTCCAGAACCGCATCGATCAGCCCGTTCACCGAAGCCGCAGAGGGGCTCCCCCCCGGCATGTGCAGGAGCGAGCGCCGGTCCCCCACCAACTCCATGCGCTGCGCCAGTTCCCCGGTGTCCTCGCACCGCATCACGCCAGCCGTCGCCCGCGCCACAAGCCGCAGCCTGCCATCGCCGAGGCCCCGGAGCGGCGCCCGCTCCAATACCTCCGTCCAATGGAGCACGGCCTCCAGCGCCGCTTCCGCCTCGCGAAACCACGAATCCACCGCCGGGTCCGCACCGCTGTAGCCGCCAAGATCCCGCTCGGCCTCGATCAAGCGCTCCAGCGCCGCGATCAGCGCAAGGGCCGCCGCCACCGAAAGCGACGGGGACGGAAACACAGGCGCTTCAGCTGCGCCCAGCGGAGTGGTAGTGAAATGCTTAGCCATCATGGCCTCCCGTACAGGTGTGGTGGTCAGGACAGAAGCAAGGGGTAGGAGCCTTGCCTCTGTCCGCTATAAATGGCACCAAAAAACCATGGTGTCAACCGGGGGCAATAATGAGCATCAAAGAAAATCGTCCAGGCCGCCCTAGAGCAGATACGGAGGCGGTGAACCTAAGACTTCCTAGGGCGCTCATCCATCAGCTTGATGAGCTGCGTCGACAGGAGACCGATTTACCCACAAGGCCGGAGATGATCCGGCGTATCCTCCAGTCATGGATGGAAGAGCATCAGAGCGGTGGGCAGAACCAACCCTGAGCATTGTGCCCTCGCACCTCATGCCCCACGTCCGACCTCTGCACGGTCTCCAGTCGCCGGGCCTGTGCATCGGTCCTGCGACGTGAACGGCCCACAGCTGCCGGTCGGGACGACTACGACGCCGCGGTACAGCTTCCCCGAACCGGTCACTCGTGCAGAGCGCAGCATTTTCTGCCGCCGAATGTCGCTGATGCGGGACGAAGCCGACTTTCAGCGTCACTGAACTTGACCTGTCTATAGCTTCACACATTAGGAAGTCCTCGACGGTCGAGAATCGGTGTGAGCGGACAAGGCGGCGGACGGTGCGGATTTCGGAACTGGCGGATAGCGTGGGCCTGTCGCGCGCGACGCTGCTCTACTACGAGAAGCTCGGGCTGCTGAAGGGCAAGCGCCAAGCGAACGGCTATCGCGTCTATACAGATGCCGACCGACAGCGCCTGCGCCTGATGCAGCAACTTCAGGCCGGCGGTCTGAGCTTGCAGGAATGTCAGGCCTGCCTCGATGGCAAGCTCGACCGCGAGATGCTGGGCCAGCGGCTTGAAACGCTGGAGCGCGAGATCGCCGAGAAGACGCGGTCGCGCCACCTTCTGGCGGCTCTGCTCGGACAGTCGAGCCTCAAGGACTGGCACGAGCAGGTCGAGCGCATTGCGCCCGATCTGCACCGCGCCTGGCTCATGGCACAGGGGTTTTCCAGCGCGGAGGCGGGGCTGGTCGTGCTGGTGTCCAAGGACATGAATGCACACGACGCCTACATGGCCGGGTTCATGGAGGTGTTCGCCGGCCTCGACTGGTGGGGCCCGGGAACGGCCGAGGCGACACGCCGGGCGTTGGCGATGGTACCGTTCGAGCCCGAGACGATCCTCGAGATCGGCTGCGGCCCCGGCATGGCGACGATGACGCTGGCTGAGGCGACCACGGCGCGGATCACGGCCACCGATACCGCAGAGGTCGCGCTCGACAAGCTCAGGGCGCGGATCGCGGAAGGCGGGTTCGCCGACCGGATCGAGGTGCAGACCATCGACATGGCCGCAATTCGGGCCCCCGAACCTCCCTGGGATGTGATCTGGTCCGAGGGCAGCGCCTATATCCTCGGCGTGGAAAAGGCGCTTGCGGACTGGCGGGCGCTCCTGCGCCCCGGCGGCGTTCTCGTGTTCTCCGACATGGTCTGGCGGACCGACAAAGCCGACGACGAGGTCCGCGCCTTCTGGGCCGCGGAATACCCGGCGATGGCGACGCCCGCGACGCGCGTCGCGCAGTCGAAGCGCGCGGGCTACCGCGTCCTCGGCCATTTCGACATTGGGCGGGAGGGGATGGAGACCTACTACCGCCCGCTCGCCGCGCGGCTCGCGGCCTTGGAGCCGGATCTCGCAGGAAGCCGTGTCCTCGACGACCTGCGCCGCGAGATCGCCGTGTTCGAGACCGGACGCGGGCAGTTCGGCTACGAGATGTTCGTGCTGGAGCGGGTCTGAGCCCGCCTGGCACCAGAGAGGATCGAGGCATGGACTATTCAACGGATTACACCACCCACGCCGAGGCGATTGCGGACCTGTTCGCGTCGACCTTCACCTCCTCGGAAGGCGCGGAGGAAGGCGCGCTGATCGGCGCCCTCGCACGAAGCCTGATCGCGGAGACGCCCGCCGAGCATCTGCGCATCTTCACCGCCTGGGAGGACGGCGCGCTCCTTGGCGGCATCTTCTTCACGCGCCTCACCTATGCGGGCGATCCGCGCAAGGTCTTCCTGATGGCCCCCGTTGCGGTCGCCACAGAACGCCAAGGCAAGGGCGTCGGGCAGCGACTTATCGCGCACGGCCTTGATGCGCTCCGGCAGGAGGGCGTGGACATCGCGGTCACCTATGGCGATCCGACCTTCTATGGCCGCGTTGGGTTCAAGCCTGTCTCGGAAGCCGACCTGCCCGCGCCACAACCACTGAACCAGCCGCAGGGCTGGATCGCGCAATCCCTGACCGAGGCGCCGCTGACACCACTGGGCGGGCCGGCGCGCTGCGCCGCCGCCTTCGACGACCCCGCTCTCTGGTAGGCCGATGGTCCGCGACTACTCCGCCTTTCTGCCGGGTGCTGCGCCGGCGCGGCGCGAACGGACGGTGCTGGAACGCCTCGGCTGGGGCCCGGCCTTCGCGCGGCAGATCGACGTCGATGCGCTGACCGAGACGCCCCCGGTCCGCGTCGTTGCCGTGCATCGCAGCGGGTTGCAGGTGGCGGGCGACGGCATTGACGAGGCCATCCCGCCGGGGCCGGAGGCGACAGTCGGCGACTGGCTGCTCTTCGATCGAGTGCGGCCCCGATCGAGCCGCGTGCTGGAGCGCAAGAGCCTGATCAAGCGCCGCGCACCGGGCACGGGCCGCGACGTGCAGCTGATCGCGGCGAACATCGACACCGTCTTCGTCGTCACCTCCTGCAACCAGGATTTCAACGTGGCGCGGCTGGAGCGCTACGTCGCGCTGGCCTTCGATGCTGGCATCGAGCCGGTGATCGTGCTGACCAAGGCGGACCTCACCGAAGACCCCGCGCCCTATGTCGAAGAGGCGCGGAAGGTGTCAGACCGGATGCCGGTGGTGCCGCTTGACGCCCGTGGCGAAGAACCGCCTGAGGCGCTGGCGGAGTGGTGCAAACCGGGATGGACGGTCGCGTTCCTCGGTTCCTCCGGCGTCGGCAAGTCGACTCTAACTAATGCGCTCCTGGGCACGCAGGCCATCGCCACCCAAGGCATCCGCGAAGACGACGCGAGGGGCCAGCATACTACGACCCGGCGCGAGCTGCACGCGACCCCCGGCGGCTGCCTTGTCCTCGACACGCCGGGCATGCGCGAATTGCAGCTGACCGACGCCGCGACCGGCATCGCCGACGTGTTCGAGGATATCGCGGCACTGGCTGCGCGCTGTCGCTTCGCCGACTGTCGGCACGAGACCGAGCCGGACTGCGCCATTCTGGCCGCCATAGAAGACGATAGCCTCGACCCGGCGCGGCTCGCCCGCTGGCGCAAGCTTCAGGCCGAGGACGCCTTCAACTCTGCCAGCCTGGCGGAACGCCGCGAAAAGGACCGCGCCTTCGGCAAGCTCGTCCGCGGCGCAATGAAGGCAAAATTGGATCGAAAGCGATAGCTCCGAGCGCTGCCAATCCGGTCCGCTTCGGGCTCGTTGCGCTCAGGCGCAGTGCGACATGCTCGCCCGCTCTCGCGTCTCGGCGAAAGGCCGCTTCGGCCGCATGCCGTGATCGCGCCGCCGCACCCGCATCCGTCCGCTTCCCGCCCTCTGCAACCGTCGTCGATGTCACGCCGTTCCAAGGGATGGGGTCGTCGGGAGGTCGTCCACCTGACGGAATGCCGCGAGGTCGGTACTGGCGCTGGACGACAGGTCCTTGTTCCGTGCTGCGGCGCGAACACATTCGATGAGCCTTTGCGCGACCCGGAGAAGTTCCGTGTTGATGGTATCGCGTGGAAAGATCCCACGGATCCTGGACACGAACATCGGCAACTGCCGGGCGAAATCCGGTCTGGTCGTGGTGGCGGCCGTGAAGGTCAGGAGCTTCTTACCGACAAGGTCGTCGAAGGCGGCCGTGCGGCCGAAGCGGTGGAGGATCCCGACGGTCGCGGCGCTTTGGTCCTGCCAGATCTCCTGCGGGCTGTGCATCGCGGGCCTCCGGTCGGTGGTCGGGATGCTCCGCGCGGTGGCGTTGGTCAATCAGCGCCGCGCCGCATTCAGCATCAGGTTCGCCCGAGGACATCGGCTTTCTCTCATCTCCGGTGTTCGTCAAGGGAGTTGCCGCTTGGGAATGGTTTATGCTGCGCGCTGTTCTTGGCCGGCCATGGGGTCGGCACCGTCAGTACCGTCAGCACCGTCAGCCGAGGTATTTCCGCCTTGGTTTGACGCATGGTCGGGCACTGCTGACGGTGCTGACGCTGCTGACGGTGGAACCTTGTCGTTATCCATCCTCCGTCCCTCTTGCGTCGGCCGGGGGGGCGCGCAGAATGATCGTGATCACCCGATCCCCGCGGCGACCGACCCTGCGATCTTCGATGTCGAGGCCGTGCGCGCGCAGGTCGGTTTCAATGCGGTTGAGTGTCCGCTTCAGCTGCGCGGCTCCCTGCGGCATCAGCTTTTCCTCCGGCGGCGCACGACGCACAACCTCGCTCAGCAGATCCGTGGCGGTTCCTGTCCAGCGCCCGCGCTCATCGGCCAATTCCAGGATTGCCCGCGCGACCGGGTTCGTCGACAACATGTCGGACGAGAGCGCTTTCCGGCTTCGTTGAAGGGCCTCGACCAGCCGCTCTTCGGTCGAAAACGCCGGCGCACAGGCCTGCGCCCAATGCGCCGCGTCGATCATGCGTTCTCCGGACAACCGCCGAACGTCTCCCATGTTGCGCAACCCGACCACCATGATGTCGAGAAGGGCGCCGAGCAGCAGGGGGTGGTCTCTCTCCAGCTCTCGCCGCAGTTCTGCCTCGGGGCGGCGTTCTTCGTCCGGCACGCGCTCAAGTTCGATGCGGAAGAGCCGATCGGACAGGTCTGGTCGTCCGACCGCGTCGATGATGCCGTTCATCAGCATCGGTCGCTGGACGGTGATGACGCTTTCTTCTTGATCGGTGAAGAGCTTGCGACCGCGATGCGAGCTGCCGGTGGCGATCGTGCAGAGCGTGTCGCTGATCCCGTCGCTGATCCTGCTGACATTGTCGAATGCCGGGACGTGGCTGGCCTGCGCCACAACATAGAGATCCTTGCTGACGGTTGGCAGTTTGGAGCGCATCGCCTTTTCGGGGTCGATGAGCGTCTTCAGCACCGTCATCGCCCAGGACTTCGCGGCGCCGTGGCTCCCGAGGAGATAGAGCATCGGATACGGCCCCTTCGGGCGCAAAGCCGCGAGAAGCCAGGCGATGGCCATCAGCAGGCCGTCTTCATCCGTCCGGATATGCCGCCGCAGGCGCTTGATCGAGCCGCCGCGTGCAGGAGCGGGCAGAGGCTTCATGCCGGACGGACGGCGAAACACCATCGGTGGTGTGTCGACCAGGCGCCAGCCATGCGTGTCGATCTCCACCGCCTGACCGGACGCGTCTCCAAGGTCGAGGTAGAGGCAACCGTTTGCTTCAGCGACGCGCAGGCCGACCGGCCGCATGCTGCCCGCGAGGCGCGACCAGGTGGTGAGAATTTCTGCGACGCGGGTCGTTTCCCGCAGCGAGGGAGTCGTTTGTCCATCGCGCCAGGCCGCCATGGTCAGCCAGTCCCGGAACCCTTGCGACGCGACCGGCATCGGCTCGCGGTGGGACTCCGGCAGGATCGCGTAGCAGATCTGATCCGCACCGGTGAAGATCTCGGCCGCCCGTGCAAACGTCAGCATGCGGCCGACCATACCCTCGTCCCGCGGCCACGGAATCTCGACGGGTTTCCGCAGGGCAGGGAGAAAGACACGGACGGGAAGGGAGGTTTCCGCATGCGCCGAATCCGTCTCGTCCCCCGGTGTTTCCTTCTTGTCATTGCGTCGACCGTAGAAATGTTCGTACAGCTCGTCATCTCCCGCAACGAGGTAATCCTTGATGGACTTTCGCCTCGACGTGGATGCGCCGACGCCTGCAGCTGCGCTTCCTTCCATATTACTCTCCTCGCTCCAGAAACGGGATGATCAGATCTGGAAAGGTTACCGCATATCTGTCCATCGGTCATCGGACTGTCTGCAGTTGTCCACATAAAAGCATCTGCCTTGTCGCCGCATGTATCGGCAAGAAGGATAAGTCTGGTCGCTCCAACCGCATTTCGAAACCCGCCTGTCCCGGAAAAAGAGCGGACCTCTGCCCGATAGGGGGGCGCTGGTATTTCCCGAGGTCCCCATCGGTGTGTGCATGCGGCGCCAGGGTTCTTGGTCGTGGCGTCCGCTGGGTGCCTGGATCGGCACATAGTCTCCATGTGAGCAAAGAGACTTTTCACCACGAGAGCCGTCCCCCGCGAAGTCATGCGCCGACTTTCATGTCCCCAGCCTAGAATGCCTGACATGAGGAGGAATGGCAGACATGGCACATGAACGAGCAGGTCCGGACCTTGTGATGGACATTCGATACGCCGGGGCAAGTGAGATCCGTTCCGTCACGCAACACGAAATCGAACGCGTCGAGGATGGATCTTCGGCGATCGATCTGACCCGGACATACCTGAACAGAATTCTCTTGGGACCCAGATCGCAGCAGGCTGCACTCGCAGAGCTGTGGGCGGAGGGTGTCGCCAGGCCCGCCCGCCAGGCCGAGAGGCCGTATGTTCAGATTGTCCTCAGCGCATCTCCGGAATTCTTCCGTGCTTCTGGCCAGGGGCCGGGCGAATGGAATGATGAAGCGCTGGAAGTTTGGCTCGAAACGACGGCGAGGTGGTTGAGAAAGGAGTTCGGATCCGATCTGATCCATGTATCCCTGCACCTCGACGAAGATACCCCGCACCTGCATGTCCTGGTGATCCCGACCTACCGGAAAAAGCCCAGAACCCCAGGAAGGCAAAAGAAGGGCGAAGGCGAGGCGGCGTTTGCTGCCCGACGGGCTGCCGCCGAAGTGGCCGAAGGGGTTCGGACGGTCGGCCGGGCCAGCAACGACTACTGGAAGCGGAACTGGGCCCGCAGGTGTGCAAGGAAATCCTATCACCAGGCAGTTGCACCGCTTGGCATCGCATATGGCCGTGACTTCGTCGAAGAGGGAATGCCAAGTCCGCAAAACAAGACGACCGGAAAGTGGGTGCGTGAGGAGGCCGCAAGGCTTGCGGTTGAAGCGTCGCGCCTTGAGGAGCGCGAAGCGGTCCTTCAACGGGCTCACGATGAGCTTGCATACAAGGAGCGAGCCCTCCATGCCCGGTCTGCCGGACTCGAGAGCGATTACAGGGTCTACGTGGACGATCTGCGGGCAACGGCCAGGGCGCTTGAGGCGCAGACGGCGCAGACCGCCCAGCGGGAAAAGCAACTCGCGCGCATCCTCGGCGCGATCACCCCGCTCCTTGGCAGGGTGGCAGACAGGCTGGGCGTCGGCGCGTCGCTTTATGCGATCCGGGACGCGATCCTTGCTGCGGGAGTATCGGCGCACACGGAGCCGGTCGCGCCGCCCGACGAAGACGCCGACATCGGCCAGCCGTAGGCGCGCGCCCAAGGAGGCCGGTCATCGTTCCTCGGTCCTTTCGGATTTTCAGGGCGGTGGCCTGTCTCCCGGCGCAAGAGGTTTTTTGGGCGCTCGGGATTTTCACCCGCGAGCCATAGACTCATTGCACACCGGGCATGGAGGATCCCATGTGCCACAGCGCTGCGCTCTTCGATGATATCGCAAACCTCGACTGGCTCGAGGCGCATGGCCGTGGCTGGGCTCCGGCCCTGTCCTCGGATGCGGATGTCGGGACCGATGATGCGCAGTCGCGGCTCTTCGATGATATCCACGGTCTCGACGCAATCGCGCAGGGGCACAGAGCGACCGGTCCTGATGATGCCGTGGGCGCGATACGTGACGCCGATGACCCTAACGACGTTCCGGGCGCGCCGGACATCACGGTGCCGGAGACCGGCATCACGACGTCGCGGGCGTCCGGTTCGAGAGTGCAGGGAGGCTGGATGCCAGCTGCGGCGACCTCACGAGCCGCGCCATATCCGCGCCCGGTCCGTTTGCGTCTTCCACTCAGCGCGCGGCCGCGCGCACCGCCATGGTGTCGATGTGCTCCAGTGGCGTGGCTGGACAGCTTGATCGGACCACCGACGGCACTGGCGCGCATGGGTGAGGGAATGACGCTGTGCGCGTGACTGTGCCCCGGCACAGCGGCATTGTCGGTGTCGGACGAACTCGATCCCCGCCGAGCGGGGTGCCGACCTGCTCCCGGTGCGGTCCGGGCGGTGCCGGGAAGGCAGGACGAAGAGGATTGATATGGCGATCTCGATTTCCGCGCATTTTGACCACGGAACGATGGAGCGGGCGGAAGAGTATGTCCGTACCGGGCGGGTGGTTGCGGTGGGGCGGGGCGGCGCCGGGCTTCAGGCGCAGGTGCGCAATTCCGCGGGCAAGTTCTATGAGCAGAACATCGCGCTCGTGGGGCCGACCGGGCGTCACCCGCAGGGCCGGATTTCCGGCGCGTGCAGCTGTCCCGTCGGGCGCAACTGCAAGCATGTTGCGGCCGCGCTGATCGCCTGGGTACAGCGGGTGGAGGTGTCGGGTCGGTCGGTGCCGGCCCCGGCAGCGGGGCCGCTGGGGTCCTGGCTGCGGCGGGTCGAGGCCCTGCAGGCCACGCCCGCGCCGGTGCCCGCCGCCGCGATGGCCTCGCGTCCGCCCGCCGCGCGCGAGGGTGTGCGTGACCGGCTGCTGTATGTGCTGGACCTGCGCGACCCGGGCATGCGGGTCGATCTTCGGCTTGGCCGCATCAATGCTGCGGGAACCGGACTGAACAAATCGATGCCCGCCTGCGATGTGCTGCTGCACCTGCGCCATGGCCGGGAGCCGGACTTTCTGCAGCCGGGCGACCTCGACCTCCTTGCCCAGCTGGCACGGGCGCGGGTGCTGACGGGGCAGGCGCCGGTTTCCCATGACCTTCCGGCCGTGCTGCAGGCGCCCCAGCCGGTGGGCGCGCCTCTGCTTCGTGCCTTGTGTGCCACGGGCCGACTTCTCGCCGGGGCGCACCCTGACGCCGTGCTGTCCTGGTCGGAGGACGTGCTGGACCCCACGCTCGGCTGGGTGGTTGACGGGCAGGGCGGGCAGACCCTTGGGTTCATGTCGCCCGACGGCGCGGCGCTGCAGGTCGCCCGGTTCGGGGCGGATGGGGTCTGGCTTGACCTGGCGCAGCGGCGGATCGGGGCGCTGAGCATGCCGGTCGCCGACGATGTCCTGCGCCTCGTGCTGGAGTGCCCGGTGCTGGCCCGCGCAGAAGTCGCGACGTTGCAGGGCGGGCTGCCGGACCGGCTGGGAGATCTACCGTTGCCCGCGCCGCGCCGCCCCCGAGACCGGCGCCGCGCAGCCCACAGCCGGACCGCCCGCCTGGTGCTGTCCGCCGCGCAAGCCCATCTTGGGCGCGCGCGCCATGGCCGGGCCAGCGTGACCTTGCCGACCATGACCCTGCGTTTCGTATATGACGGACAGGAGGTCGACGGGTCGGCGGACGCTGAGCCCTGCCGCGTCGAAGGCACCGACCTTGTCACCATCGCCCGCGACCGGGACTGGGAGGACGCCTGTCGCTTGCGTCTGCATCAGGCCGGTGCGATCCCGGTGGAGGATCTCGTCGCCCACACACCGACCGCACGCCTGCTGGAGACGGACTTCGTCTTTGTCGATGACGAGATCGACCCGCTGAGCGGAGCGCCGACCCGGCGCCGTGACGGCCTTCTGTTTACCTTTCGGACACTTCCCCACCTCCGGGTGGAGGGCTGGGCGGTGGAGGTCACCGCGCAATGGCCGTTCCGCATGGCCGAGACCGAGGCGCAGCTTCTGGTGGAGACGCGCGCCAGTACCGGGCCGCGGTTTGGCGGGCATGGCTGGTTCGACCTCGGCTTCGCGGTCGAGATCAAGGGACAGCGCCACGATCTGGCACCGCTTCTGGCGGCCTTCCTCGAGCAGCTCGGTGAGGCGTTTGCAGAGGGCCTGCCGCCGGATGACGAGACCCTGCGCGCCTGGCTCTCGGAACGGCCGGTGTTCGTCGAACAGGGCCGGGCGGGGTATGTCCCGGTCGATCTGAGTCCGATCGCGCCGGTGCTGCGCCTCTTCGTCGCGCATCATCTTGGGGCCGGGCGGATGCACCCGGGCGAGGCCGGTCTTGCGGCCGAGGTGGCCGAGGCGCTGGCGGGCAGCGACGTGCGGTTTGCCGATCACGCGGGCATCATGCCGCTGGCCCGCAGCCTCGCCGCGCTGGCCACGGCCGAGGCGATCGCGCCGCCGGCGGGTCTTCTGGCCGAGCTGCGGCCCTACCAGGCCTTCGGAGCGGCGTGGATGGGGAGCCTGGTCGCCGCGGGCTTCGGCGGGGTTCTGGCCGACGACATGGGCCTGGGAAAGACGGTGCAGGTTCTGGCACTGCTGCAGGCGCGCCTCGAACAGGCGCGCGGGGACGATGCGCAGCGCGCCCCCGCGCTTCTGGTGGTGCCCACGAGCCTTCTTCACGGCTGGCAGGAGCAGGCGGCGCGGTTCGCTCCGGCTCTGCGTCTGCTCGTCCTCCACGGCCCCGGGCGAATGGCGCTTCAGGATCGTATCCCGGAGGCGGATCTGGTGATCACCACCTACCCGCTGCTGGCCCGCGACCGCGCGATGCTGGCGGCCACCCGCTGGGGCCTCGTGATCGTGGATGAGGCGCAGGTGCTCAAGAACCCCGCGGCGCAGATGGCCAAGGCCCTGCGCGAGATCCCGGCGGAGGGGCGCCTCGCCCTGACCGGGACGCCAATGGAGAACTCGTTGCAGGACCTCTGGACACTGTTCGACTGGGCGGTCCCCGGCCTGCTTGGCGATCGCAAGACCTTCCAGAGTGCCTTCCGCACCCCGATCGAGAAGCACGGCAATGCGGCGGCGCAAGCGCGCCTGAACCGCCGCCTGCGCCCGTTCCTGTTGCGTCGGACCAAGGATGCGGTTGCCGCCGACCTGCCACCGCGGACCGAGATCCTCGACCGCGTCGAGTTGTCCAGGCCGCAGCAGGCGCTTTACGAGGCGGTCCGCAGCGCCATGGATGTCCGCGTGCGCGAGGCCATCGCCCGGCGTGGCCTGGCCGCGGCGCGGATCACCATCCTCGATGCTCTCCTGAAGCTGCGGCAGGTCTGCTGTGACCCCGCCCTGGTCCCCACCGAGGCCGCCCGCGGCGTCAGGGACAGCGCCAAACGTGCCCGCCTGCGCGCGCTTGTCGAGGAACTGGTGGCCGAGGGTCGGCGCGTGCTGATCTTTTCGCAGTTCACGGAAATGCTGGCCTTGATCGCCGGTGACCTCGACGCGCTTGGTATCCGTCATCTGACGCTGACGGGCCGCACCCGCAACCGCGCCGGCGTTCTGGACGCGTTCCGAAGCGGGGATGCGCCGGTGTTCCTGATCAGCCTGAAGGCCGGCGGCGTCGGCCTGACGCTGACGGAGGCCGATACGGTGGTCCTCTACGACCCCTGGTGGAACCCCGCCGTCGAGCGCCAGGCCATGGACCGCACCCACCGCATCGGCCAGAACAAGCCGGTCTTCGTCCACCGCCTCGTGGCCGCCGGGACCGTCGAGGAAAAGATCCTCGCCCTGCAGGCCCGCAAACAGGCGCTGGCCGACGCGGTGTTCGCCGAACGTGAGGGTCGTGACACCGATCTCATCGACGAGGCCACGCTGGTCGACCTGTTCGCCCCGCTGCATGACTGAACCGTCGAAAGGAAGCGCCGTCGGCGCCCTCGATCTGGCGTGCTGTGGGCGGTGCGAGCGCACCCCACCGAAAAGGGCAGGGCGCCCCGGATTTTATTTTGTCGCAAAACGAGACACGATGACCCGTCCAATCCGTCGTTTTGCCGTAAATAATGCTTCTGAGTGTCAATCGGCATCCAAAATTGACCCCCTATTGGAGTGCGCCCCTGCGGATCAGGGGAATCGCATATGACCTCGGCGGTCTGAGCGGGACCTCTTGCGGCTGAGGGCTTGATGGATTCTGGGGGCGTGGACCCATCCCTCGGAGCCCATCGCCGCCATGCATCTGTTCCTGACCGCCTTTGAAGACGTCCCTGATCCCCGCGCCGGAAACACCCGGCATGACCTTGGCGAGTTGCTCGTCATCGCCTTCGTGTCGGTGCTGTGCGGCGCGACGTCCTGCGCCGAGATGGCGGCGTTCGGCCGGTCGAAGGAGCGTGTTTTCAGGGACTTCCTCAAGCTCAGGCACACCATCCCGTCGCACGACACCTTCTCGGCCGTGTTCCGGATGATCGATCCGAAGGCGCTCGACGCCGCCTTCGGACGGGTGCTGGCCGATGTGGCGGCGCTGCTGCGCGCGGGCGATGTGATCGCCGTCGACGGCAAGGCCTTGCGCGGCGCCCGCGACGCGAGCGAGAGCGCCCGGACGCGGATGATGGTCTCGGCCTACACGGCGCGGCTGCGCCTGACCCTGGCCAGCGTGCCGGCCGATCGCGGCGCGGAGCTGGAGGCCGCGATCGAGGCGCTCGGGCTGATCGCGCTGAACGGCAAGGTGGTGACGGCCGATGCGCTGCACTGCAATCGCCGCACGGTCGCGGCGATCAACGCCGGCGGCGGCGACTGGTGTCTGGCGCTCAAGGCCAACCAGGACTCGCTGCTGTCCGACGCCCGCGCCTGTTTCGCCACGCTGAAGGACGACCACCCCACCGCCGTTGCGCAAGACGCCGGCCACGGCCGGACGGAGACCCGAAAGGCGGTGGTGGTTTCGGCCAAGGGTCTGGCAGAGCATCACGATTTCCCCGGCCTCAAGGCCTTCGGCCGCATCGAGGCGACCCGGGAAACGGCCGGCGCCACGACTTCCGAGACGCGGTATTTCGCGCTGTCGTGGATGCCTGCGCCCGACGTCCTGCTGGCTACCGTGCGCGCCCACTGGGCAATCGAGAACGCCCTGCACTGGCAGCTCGACGTATCCTTCCGCGAGGACGCCGCGCGCAACCGCAAGGATAACGGTCCGGGCAACATCGCCGTCCTGCGCCGCCGCGCCCTAGACGTCATGCGCAGGGATACGTCGCGCGGCTCACTCTCCATCAAGCTCAAGCGAGCAGGCTGGGACGACGACTTCCTTCGAAGCGTTCTCAACAACTTGGCAGCATGAGCCATATGCGATTGCCCTGCCCTGCGGATGGACAGATTGAGCGGATCTGATTTGACTGGGGCCGGGCTTTCCAAGGAAGAATGCCCATGCCCAGACGTCATCGCAGCCACAGCGCCGAGTTCAAGCGCCAGGTCGTCGCCGAGTATCATGGCGGGGAGAGCGTCCATGCTCTTGCACGCCGCCACGACCTCTCTCGCAATCTGATCCGCATCTGGGTCGAGAAAGCCGACGCCGGCTTGCTCGACGAGGATGTGGCGGCAGCCGAAATGCTGGGCGCCTATGAGGCCCGGATCGCCGCGCTCGAGCGGCTGGTCGGCCGTCAGGCGCTCGAGATCGAGTTGTCTCAAAGGGGGGTCTGCGCTCCAGACCCTCGCCAAGAAGCGCGCCTACATCCGTGACCGGCGGCCCCGCGGCGTCTCCGTCCAGCGGGGGTGCGAACTGATGGGCGTCGCGCGGTCTACCTACTACGCCGAGCCCGAGGGCACGCCTCGCGACGTTGAGATCGTCGCGGAGATCCGCATCATCACCGACGTGTTCGAGGGCTACGGCTACCGGCGCGTCGACGCCGAGCTCCGCCACCGTGGCTTCGTCGTCAACTCCAAGAAGGTGCGCCGGCTGATGAGGGAACATGACCTGAACCCACGGCGGCGCCGACGTTTCGTCCGCACCACCGACAGCGATCACGACGGTCCGATCCATCCCTTCGTGGCCAGGGAGTTCGAAGTCTATGGCCCCGACCAGCTCTGGGTTGCAGACCTGACCTACGTCGCGATCGCTGCCGGCTTCGCCTATGTGGCGTTGATCATGGACGCCTGGTCCCGCCGCGTTGTCGGCCATGCCATCGGCCGCCGGATCGATGCCCGCCTCGCCGTCGAGGCCCTGAGAATGGCGATCGCGCTGCGCCGTCCGCTGCCGGGTTGCGTGTTCCATTCGGACCGCGGATCGCAATACGCGTCCGATCTGCACCGCGACCTGTTGAAGGAGCACGGCTTCATCGGCTCGATGAGCCGTCGCGGGAACCCATACGACAATCCGCAGGCCGAGAGCCTCATGAAAACGCTGAAGGTGGAGGATGTCTACCTGATGGAATATGAGACCTTCGAGGAGGTCGCCGTCGGCGTGCCCCGCTTCATCGCAGCCTACAACGAAAGACGCCTGCACTCAGCATTGGGGTATCTCAGCCCCGCCCAGTTCGAGGACCTAAACGCCCGCACCCCTGTCAAAGACCCCGCGTGATCCTGTCCACCCGCAGGGGCGCACTCCAGTCATCAGCGCGCCCCAATCGGCACACAGGGCGCCGTCCGGAAAATCAGGCGCGTCCTCCCGTGGCTGCCAGTGCATCGGGATCGCAGGCAAGTGGGTGTCGGTGGCGGGCGCGACCGAGGCGCCGGGCAAGACGGTCTTCGCCTCAGCCTGGACCGGGATGGCGCGCAGCAGATGCCACCGGCCATGGGCATGGCGCACGGCCCCGCTGTTGACCAGCGCCATGAGATTTTCCAGCAGTGCCGATGGGCCCGGTCCCCGCCCCGCCGCGTTAAGGCGCCACAGCAACTGTGCCGTGGTCGCCCCGCGTGGGTGCAAGGCCAGAAGCCCTTCGATTAGACCGTTACCCATGCACGCATGCGGGTTCCCATAAGCGTGGATCGTTCAACCAATACTGGCATGTTTGTCCCGCGACCGGGTCGTTGGCAATGCGATTTCCGGCCGCCCAGCGGTGCGGATGGTGCCCTTCGGCCACAGCCACGGCAAATGCGCGCGCCGCAGCTTATCCTCAGCTCGGGGCGTCCCCACATGGAGCAGGGCTGGGGCCCGTGAGCAAAGGACGCGGTCATGAAGAAGACAAGCACGTTCATCGGAACACTGTGCGCGGTGGCGCTGGTGTCGACCGCGGCCATGGCGGGGGTGTGCGACTATCGCCCCAGCGCTGTTCTGGGGCAGGGCAGTGCGGCGGTGGTTGCGGGCGCTGGCGCCGCAACGGCGGCCGGCGGTGGCGCGCTGAAGGCCGCCGGGGTCTATACGCTGGTGCATGCGGGATCTGGGCTGACGATGCTGGGCTCCACCGCGGCCGGGGCCTCGGCCGCCGGGACGGTGGGGATCATTGCGGGGACCGGCGGGGTGCTGGGCACCGTCGGTGCCGTGCTGCTGGCGCCGGCGACGATTGTGGTGGCGGGTGTGACGGCGGTGGGCGTGGGCGGGCTGGAGGCGGCCTGTTTCTTCACCGACGAGCGGGTCACAGATTATGACGCCGTGTTCGCCCTCATGGCGCATCTGGCCGAGCATCACCCCGAGGACCGCTTTCGCCTGGTCACCGGCATCTCGGGCCGCCAGGACGACGCGATCCGCATCTGGAACCCCGAGACCGAAGAGCTTGACCGCTATCTGGTCGCCGACCTCTATCTGGTGAACGGCACGCTGATGCACCGCGAGTTCGGGTTCAACCGGAACCTCGGCCGGGTCGCGCTGGTGACGGAGGTGGGCGCGCCGACGGAATGATCCGCCAACTGGGACCGGTTGCCACCTGCGTTCTTCACGCCGTGCTTCGAGGTGCCAGGCCTGCCTGTGGTTCGGCGGATGGCGGCGCCGCGACGGGCTGTCTGAAGTGGTTTCGAGTGCCTGCCCCACGGGTCGCTCATGATGTCCGCAACTCTACCCGGGCCCAGCACCGCGGAGAAGGCGCGCATCAAGGAACTCGAGCGCGAGAACCTCGAGCTTCGGCAAGCCAATGAGATCCTGAAGAAGGGTGAGCCAGTGAAGGCGGTCGCCCATCGCGGCGCCATCGGTTCGAGCCCGATGGGCGACGGTTTAAGCCCACTGGCGAACGCATATTTTGCCCAGGCGGAGCTCGACCGCCCGCTCCGCAAATGATTGCGTTCATTAAAGAGTTCCGGGAGGAATATGGGGCTGAGCCAGCGCGGCGCCACCGGTTCGAGCCCGCTTGCGAAGGCCGATCTGCCGCGTGCTGCCGATCGCCCCGACTACCGAAGTCACGAACGCAAGGCTGCACAGCGGGATCCCGCGCGCCGGTCGCCGCGGGCACAACGCCAAGTTGAGAGAGAAGATCCGGGAGGTCTGGACGGCCAACCGCGGGCTCTACGGCGCCCGGAAAGTCTGGTTCGCTTTGGATCGCGCCGACGTCCACGTGGCCCGATGCACGGTGGAGCGGTGGATAGCGCGAGATGGGACTGCGAGGGGTGGTGCGCGGCAAGAAGGTCGTGACGACCAACCCCGACACCGCGCGCCCCTGCCCGGACGACAAGGTCAACCGCGTCTTCCGCGCCGAGCGACCGAACCAACTGTGGGGCGAGCCATTGTGCGCCATTGGTTCGAGAACAATGGCGAGCGATTTCACGTATGTTCCGACCTGGTCGGGCACGGTCTCGTTCGGGCCATGCCCTTGAACCGGTGGCGGGCAGGCCCTCACCCTTCGTGATCGACGTGTTCGCGCGTCGCATCGTCGGCTGGCGTGTCTCCACGTCGATGACCACCCAGTTCGTCCTGGATGCGCTGGGCCAGGCGCTCTGGCAGAGAAAACTTCTTGGGAGCAAGAGCTTGATCCATCACTCCGACCGCGGGTCGCAGTACCTGTCGATCCGCTACACCGAGCGTCTGGTCGATGCCGACGTCGATCTCTCCGTCGGCACGGTCGGCGATTCCCACGACACCACGCTGGCCGAGAGCGTCATCGGTCTGTTCAAGACCGAGGTCATCAAGCAGCTCGGGCCCTGGAAAAACCTCCCAAACGTCGAGTGGGAAACCATACATTGGGTCGACTGGTCCAACGCCGAGCGCCTGCACAGCGCCATGATCATGGGGTCTAACCCCGCAGCAGGTGCCGGCCCGCGCGGATCACATGGCTGGCGCGCCCCACGATCAGTGGGTCAGGGGCGCCCACCACCGAGGTGTCCTTGCCGGGATACTCCAGGCTTGCCAGGAAATGCCGCATGCAGTTGAGGCGGGCGCGTTTCTTGTCCCGTGACTTGATCACCGTCCAGGGGGCGTCGGCGGTGTCGGTGTGGAAGAACATCGCCTCCTTGGCTTCGGTATAGGCATCCCACAGATCCAGCCCGGCAAGGTCGATCGGGCTCAGCTTCCAGCGCTTCAGCGGGTCTGTGCGGCGTTGTTCGAAGCGGCGCTTCTGTTCGGCCGGGGTGACCGAGAACCAGTACTTGTAGAGCCGGATACCGGAGCGAACGAGCATGCGTTCGAACTCGGGCGCCTGGCGCATGAATTCGAGGTAGTCCTCGGGGGTGCAGAAGCCCATCACTCGCTCCACCCCTGCACGATTATACCAGGAGCGGTCATAGAACACCATTTCGCCGGCAGTCGGCAGGTGGGCGACATGGCGCTGGAAATACCACTGTCTGCGTTCCGCGTCTGTTGGCTTGTCGAGCGCCACGACACGGGCGAAGCGCGGATTGAGGTGTTCGGTGAAGCGCTTGATCGTACCGCCCTTTCCGGCGGCATCGCGGCCTTCGAAGAGGATTACGAACCTTTGGCCGGTTTCCTGCGCCCAGATCTGGACCTTGAGAAGTTCGGCCTGCAGGCGCGCCTTCTCGATCTCGTAGGGTTTGCGTGCCATCGGGTGGGGATAGGGGTAGCGGGTACTCTCGAAGTTCTCGAGGATGCGCTCATGGCTGGGCACGGGCGAGACCGACGCGGCCGACCCGGGGGGGTGCGGCTCACCGTGCGCTTTCGCCGGTGGGATGGGATGTACTGCGTCCATGGTACGTTCCTGCTCCATGCGGGGCCTCCTTCCATCGCTCTGGCTCCCGCAAGTCTGCGCCGCCAGCAGGCGTCTACCTTGACGCAGATCAGGACGGCAGAAGGCATTCGGGGTATCCGTCACCGAAGGGGAGTGCCTTGCGCCAAAAGATATCCCCCCCTCAGGGCGTGAGGTACTGTACCCTTCGGCCTGGAAATTCGCTTTGGGTTGAGCCCATGAGTCCCTGCTGGGGCATGCCCCAGCAGGGACTGCCCATTCTGGTATTCCATTGAGTTGCTCAACGAACATGGAGAAGCGCGAATGGACAGGAGAAAGGACAGGCAAAAGGATACGGCGGTTGATGCGGTCTCGGAACAGCTGATCGAGTCTGGGCCTGGCGAGATCGCCTCGGTGTTCGCCCGCGCCTTCGAGTTGGCGATGCAGATCGAGCGCGGGCGTTTTCTCGGCGCCGGGCTCTACGAGCGCACGCCCGGCGGCCGGGGCTATGCCAATGGCTACAAGGCCAAAGCGCTATCCAGCACTCCCCGAATGCCGAGATCCGCAAGCGCATCGGGGCCGAGCTGCGCGCCGTGTGGAACGCAGGCACGCTGGGCCAGGCCGCAGCCGCGCTGACGGTCGCACCACGGAATGGCGTTCGCGGGCGTTGCCGCGCTGATCGGCGGCTGACCAGGACGGCCGAGGCGCTCTGATCACCGCGGTCGACTTCCCCGCCACCAAACACGCGGCGGGGGGAGGCGAAGAAATGCGGTCTTCCGGTGAACGATCGCCTCGCCGAACGCAAGCGCTGGTGGCGCTGTTCAAGGACGCGGTGGACAAGGACGTCGTCAGCCGTGCGTGGCGCAAGATCAAGGTGGACCGGGACCCGTGGTGCGCTCTCAGCCTCGCCGACGAGGACATGGTGCGGTTGATCTTTGACGGCACCGTGGTTCGGGCCCGGCTCGACAAGAAAGCCACCAACATCTCGGTGCCAAGCACAACTCACTGCACGGGGCTGGACCAGCGAAAGCTACGGCGTCAGGATACTGCTCCCCGGGCCTTTCCGACTACCTGTTCTCGTGGTCGCCCTGACTTGAGGATCGGCACCACCACGCCGAGGTTGACCAGTGCGATTCCGACCGGCAGCAGCAGAGGCCCGACGGCGCTTGCGGCGGCAATGGTCAAGCCGGCCGCGACCAGGATCGCGCAAGAGACGACGAGGCCGATCCATGCGGCAACCCACTGTCGTCGGCTTGGCCCGAGATGGAGTGGCGTCATGGGGTCTGCCTGAGCGACCCTGTCGAGCAGCGCCCCGGTGAAGGAGGCAATCTCGGCATCCGAGCGGGAAGACGGGGTCAAGCGGAGCGTTGTCTTCTCGCCATTCCGGGAAACAAGGCCGAGCACCGCCTTGCCCGATGGATGGCGGTGGACCCTGAGCGAGGACAATTCACCATAGCCGACCCGGCTTGTCTGCGCGCCAGCAAGGATTTCCAGCTGCTCTTCGCCCAGCCGACAGATCATCGGCCTTGCGGGGAAACCGCCGCGCGCCTCGATTTCATGGTCGGGCAAGACGGGCCTCGCTTCGCGTTGATCCTCACCACTGTCACGATCTTCCTACCGCGCCGGATGGGGGTCGCCAAGACAAGCCGTGCCGGATTTCCCGGAAGGGACACACATCCTCCATCCTGCCGACCTTTCACCGTTGCGCCGAAGCTCGGGACAGGAGACAAGGTCGGGGGACGGAATAACGCAGCATAAGCCGGCCGATCATGAACAGACGATGTATCACGGGCACCCTTGGGCCGGGCCTGCTTGTCCTGTCCCTCGCATCGGGAGCGGTGGTGCGGGCGGAGCCTGTGTTTTCGCCGGCGGCGACGGATAGCTGTGTGAGCGCGGCCTACGCGAGTTCTCCAGGTCTGTCGGGACACGGGGTGCTTGATTGCATAGGGCGCGCGGCGGCGGCGTGCATGATGACGCCCGACGGCGATACCACCGTGGGGATGATGGTCTGCCTGGACGGCGAACTCGGCTACTGGAATGCCCGTCTGACCGCGGCCTTTGCTGAGCGTCTCGCCGATGCGGAAGCACAGGATGCCGAGTTGCGCACGCTCGGATCCGCCGCCGCCTCGATCGAGGAAAGCCTGCGCGCCATGCAGCAGGCGTGGCTGTCCTTCCGCGATGCCTCCTGCCTCTATGAACAGGCCCAATGGATGGGAGGCACGGGGGGTGGGCCTGCAACACTGGCCTGCCATTTGCACGAGACAGCGCGGCAGGCGCTCAAGCTGGAAGGCTGGTGGGCACAATGATGCGCACCGCTCTGACGATGGCCTGCATTGCAGCCGCGGTGCCCGTCGCGGGCCTTGCGAACGGCAGCAGCCGGCCGCCCCTGCCCGC
The DNA here is from genome assembly GCF_016653255.1 of Rhodobaculum claviforme. Lineage (GTDB taxonomy): Bacteria > Pseudomonadota > Alphaproteobacteria > Rhodobacterales > Rhodobacteraceae > Rhodobaculum > Rhodobaculum claviforme. Next base: position 931 of record NZ_NHSD01000227.1, on the reverse strand, counting down.
CTGGCAAACCGATGCGGCCAATTGCTCGTGGCAATGGCGCGAGGGCGGGGGTCTCGGGCTCTGGGCCGAGACGTGCGATTTCAATGGCAGCGCATGGCAGGTTGTCTGGGATGAAGGCCGGGCGGCATTCGTCACCCACAATGACGACACCGACATGGGGATTGCAGTGCAGGCCTTCGCCTTGCCGTACGGCGCCGGCATGGACGCACTTGGCCAGACGCTGGTCGCGGCCGGAGCGCTGGATGCGAATGCCGCTTGTGCCTGGCAAGTCACCGCGCTGCGCCCCGCGCCCGCTACCATGGCGTTTCACGTGCTTGCCCCCACCGATCCGGCTGCGCTTGCGCCCACCGCCGAGGGCGAAGTTCCCGACCCCGTCTGCGGGCCCTATGGCGCCTCGACCCATGGCATCCGGTATTTCATCACCGACCTGCGCTGGCCCGGGCTGGCGGTCTTTGTCGAGGAGGGTCAGGAGCGGCCGCTGTTCGACCCTGCGAGTATCACCTTCCTGCCGTGAGGGTAGCGCCCGCTCAGGGCGCCAGTTCCAGGATGTCGAAGGCGGACTCGGCCAAGGGTGCAGGGAATTCGAGCCGCAGGCGCCCATCGTCCAGACGGGTCAGCAGGGCCATCTGATTTCGCGACGGATCCTCGCCGAACCAGATCGGCGCCTCATGGGCGTAATGCAGCGCGCCCAGATACAGCAGCCGCTCTTCGGTCAGCCGGTAAAGCCGCCCCATGCTGCGCTGCGAACCGGTTGTCTTCTGGAGTACCCAACCCGCCCCATCGTCAAGAATGCTGCAGGAAAACGTAAGCGCGATGGCTGGGCCCTATGCGGCGAGGCTTGACGGCTGCGCGTAGCGCCAGGGCATGAGGTCCTCGATGCGGGATTTGGGGTGGCCGTCGAGGATGGCGCGGAGGGTGTCGGCGAGGTAGT
>NZ_NHSD01000226.1 GCF_016653255.1 Rhodobaculum claviforme | reverse complement strand
TCCTCACCCCGCCCCCGACCGGAGGCGCCTTCACGGAGCCGCCGCAATGCCCCTCACCCTTGCCACATGGAACATCAACTCGGTCCGGCTGCGGGCGCCGCTGGTGGAACGGCTGCTGCGCGAGCATGCGCCCGACATCCTGTGCCTGCAGGAATGCAAGAGCCCGGTGGACAAGATGCCGCTGGCGCAGTTCGCCGAGATGGGCTGGACCCACGCCGTGGCGCGCGGCCAGAAGGGCTACAACGGGGTGGCGATCCTGTCGCGCCACCCGATCGAGGACGCCGGCCACATCGACTGGTGCGGGCGCGGCGACGCGCGCCATGTGGCGGCCCGGCTGGCGTGCGGGGCGGTGATCCACAACCTCTATATTCCGGCGGGGGGCGATGTGCCCGACCCGGAGGTCAACGACAAGTTCGCCCACAAGCTCGCGTTTCTGGAGGAGCTGCGCGCCTGGGGCCGTGACAGCGCCCCGGCGCGGTCGATCCTGGTGGGCGATCTGAACATCGCGCCACGCCCCGATGACGTCTGGGACCACCGCGCGTTGCTGAAGGTCGTCAGCCACACCCCGGTGGAGGTCGACGCCCTCGGCGCCGCGCAGGAGGCCGGCGGCTGGGTCGATGTCACCCGCGCCGACATCCCCGAGGGGCCCCTCTATTCGTGGTGGAGCTACCGGGCGCGGGACTGGGCGGCGTCGGACCGGGGGCGCAGGCTCGATCACATCTGGGCCAGCGGGGATCTGGCCGCGGCGGCCTGCGACAGCCGCATCCTGCGGGATGTGCGCGGATGGGCCCAGCCATCGGACCACGCCCCGGTGATGGCGCGCTTCGATCTGTAGGGCCGCGCGCGGGATTCCCCGACGCCCTGCCCCTTCCCCTCGGCGCCCCCACGGCACATATAAGGCCCGAAAGCGACACAGCATCGAGGGGACAGGAATGCTGGGACTGGGCGGCAACACACAGGCGCCGGCACCGGGCAACGGGCTGGTGATCGACGGCTCGGAGCGTGATTTCATGGCCCAGGTCGTGGAGGCCAGCCGCGAGGTGCCGGTCATCGTCGATTTCTGGGCGCCCTGGTGCGGCCCGTGCAAGACGCTGGGCCCGGCGCTGGAACAGGCCGTGCAGGCCGCCAAGGGCCGCGTGCGCATGGTCAAGATCAACGTTGACGAAAACCAGGCGATCGCCGCGCAGCTGCGCATCCAGTCGATCCCGACGGTCTATGCCTTCTGGCAGGGCCAGCCGGCCGACGGCTTCCAGGGCGCGCTGCCGGGCAGCGAGATCAAGGCCTTCGTGGAGCGGGTCGCGGCGCTGGGGGGCGATGGTGGCCTGACGGAAGCGTTGGAGGCCGCCGAGGCGATGCTGGCCGAGGGCGCCGTGGCCGAGGCCGCGCAGACCTTTGCCGCCATCCTGACGGAGGAGCCGGAAAATCCCGCCGCCCACGGCGGCATGATCCGGGCGTATATCGCGGCGGGACAGCTCGACCAGGCCGAGGCGCTTCTGAACAATGTGCCCGCCGCCGTCGCCACCTCGGCCGAGGTGGAGGCCGCACGCGCGCAACTGGCGCTGGCGCGGCAGGCCGCCAATGCGGGCCCGGTGGACGAGCTGCGCGCCCGCGTGGCCGCCGATGGCGACGACCACCAGGCGCGGTTCGATCTGGCGCAGGCGCTCTATGCCACCGGGGACACGCAGGGCGCGGTGGACGAGCTGCTGGAGCTGTTCCGCCGCGACCGCGAGTGGAACGAAGGGGCGGCCCGCGCGCAGCTTCTGACGGTCTTCGAGGCGCTCAAGCCCTCCGACCCTGTGGTGCTGAAGGGTCGGCGCAGGCTCAGCTCGATGGTCTTTGTCTGACCGATGGCCGGACACGCGGCGCGTGCCCGGCCGCCGAAATAAATCCGGGGCCGATTGTCGCAACAACGGGGCGGACTACCATCGTGGCCATGATCAAACCCGCAGACCTGCCGAACGCCATCCCGATCTTTCCGCTGCCCGGGGCGCTGCTGCTGCCGCGCGCCCGGTTGCCGTTGCACATCTTCGAGCCGCGCTACCTCGCGATGGTGGAGGCGTGCCTGGCGACGCCGCACCGGCTTATCGGGATGATCCAGCCCGGCGCCGCCCCCGGCACCCGCGAAAGCCGCCTGCACAGTATCGGCTGTGCCGGGCGCCTGACGGGGTTTTCCGAGACCGAGGACGGGCGCTACCTGATCACGCTGTCGGGGATCTCGCGGTTCCGGCTGGTCCGCGAGACGACCGAGGGCACCCCGTTTCGCACCGTGGAGCCCTCGTGGGAGGGGTTCGAGCGGGACCTGGGCCAGACCGAGGCCGACACGCAGTTCAGCCGTGACAGGTTCTTCGACCTGCTGGGGCGGTTCTTTTCGCACCACAGCCTGTCGACCGACTGGGAGGCGCTGAAGGATGCCGAGGATGAGTTGCTGATCAACTCGTTGTCGATGCTGTGCCCGTTCGAGCCGGAGGACAAGCAGGCCCTGCTGGAGGCGCCGTCACTGTCCACGCGTCGCGAAACCCTCGTGACATTGATCGAATTCGCCCTGCGCGGCGGCACCGGCGAGGAGACACTGCAATGACCGACGACACCCCGCCCCGCCCCGCCCCGCATGCCTATGACCGGCGCATGCTGGAGGCGCTGGTCTGCCCGGCCACCCGCGCACCGCTGCGCTATGACGCCGCCCGCCAGGAGCTGGTCAGCCGCGCGGCGCACCTTGCCTATCCGATCCGGGACGGCATCCCGATCATGCTGGTGGACGAGGCCCGCGACATCGACTGACGCCCGCGCCGGGTGACGGCCTCGTGAGGTGCCGCGCCGCGCCGCGCGCCTAGCTGTTGTCCGGTACCACGACAAAGGACCCCGCGCATGATCCCTCGCACGCTGTTTGCCGCCCTGCCCGTCACGCTGCTGCTGGCGGCCTGCACGCCGCCCCCCGACAGCCCGACGCGGATGGGGGCCGCCGGACCGCTGGTGCAGCTGAGCGACCCGCGCACCTGCCTCAACCGCGAATGCCTGCTGTATGATGCCCGGCTGGGTCGGGTGCAGCAGCCCGGGCGCGAGATGATCCGCCTGCCCGAGGGGATGGCGGATGCCGACGGCTTCATCTCGGCGCGCGATTTTCAGCACCTTCTGGACCGCACCCGGGCCGAGCCGACGGTGGCCGACGGCAACGACGGCGCGGTGGAGTTCGTGACCCGCGGACGCATCGCACACTGACCGGCCGCGCCCCTTGCGCCCGCCTGCCCGACGGGCGAGGTTGTGCGCGCAACAGGGCGCATCGGGTCGGAAAACCCGCGCGCCCGTCGAAAGGGAGCGCGAGCGGGCATGGTTGGCGAAACGTGGTGGCTGTGGGTGGCCTTCGGAATCGTGTTGGCGATCATGGAGGTGGCGATTCGCGTCTACGTCTTCATCGCCATTGCGCTGGCATCGATCCTGACGGGGGTGATGCTGTGGCTGGGTGTCGGCCCGGCCGCCTGGATGGCCGCGGACACGCTGAACGCGGTGGCCGTGTGCGCGGGCCTGTCGGCGGTGATCTGGGTGGGCCTGCGGCTGAGCCTGGGCGCGCCCGCCCGCCACGAGGACTGAGCGCGCTCAGTCCGACAGGCCGGGCGTGTCCAGCAGGGTGCGCCCGGCGCGGTCTTCCAGCTCGATGATCCACAGATCCGGGTCGCGCGCGCGCTGGCGCATCAGGGCTGCGTCGACCTCGGCCTCCGGTCCGGCGGCAAGCTCGGTCCAGACCCGGTTGCCGGTGGCGGGGTCGGTGGTGCGCTGCACCGCCTGTGCGCGCCCGTCCATGGTCGCGAGTTTCACCACCACCGCGCCCGCCGTCGCGTCGCCGCGCGCCATGACATAGGCCGCCACCCCCTCCTGCCGCAGGCGCGCAAGATAGGCCTGCACCCAGAACCCTGCGGTCAGGCGCGGCGCCACCGTCAGTTGCCGTCGCGAAAGTCGAGGCCCATCTCGCCGTAGCGCTCGGGCTCCTCCAGCCACTTCGGGCGGACCTTGATGGTGATGAACAGATGCACCGTCCGATCAAGGAAGGCCGCGATCTCGGCCCGGGCGGACTGGCCCACGGCCTTGATCGTCTCGCCGCCGTGGCCCAGCACGATGCCCTTGTGGCCGTCGCGCGCGACATAGACGATCTGGTCGATGCGCACCGAGCCGTCGGGGCGGTCCTCCCAGGCCTCGGTCTCCACCGTCAGCTCGTACGGCAATTCCTGGTGCAGGCGCAGGGTCAGTTTCTCGCGGGTCATCTCGGCCGCGATCATGCGCAGCGGCAGGTCGGCGATCTGATCCTCGGGATAGAGCCACGGCCCCACCGGCAGCTGCTCCGCCAGCCAGCGGCGCAGGTCGTCGACACCGTGCCCCCGCTCGGCCGAGATCATGAAGGTCGCGGCGAAGGGGTGCGCTGCGTTCAGTTTCTGCGACAGCGCCAGCAGCGCCTCGGCCTTGACCCGGTCGATCTTGTTGATCGCCAGCGCCACCGTCTGCCCGGCCGGCACCTTGTCGCCCAGACCGTCGAGGATCGCCTGCACGCCCTCGGTCAGGCCGCGATGCGCCTCGACCATCAGCACGACCACATCGGCGTCGGCGGCCCCGCTCCAGGCGGCGGCGACCATGGCGCGATCCAGCCGGCGGCGCGGGCGGAACAGGCCGGGCGTGTCCACGAACACGATCTGCGCGGGGCCTTCGAGGGCGACGCCGCGGATGCGGGTCCGGGTGGTCTGCACCTTGTGGGTGACGATCGACACCTTGGCGCCCACCATGCGGTTCAGGAGCGTGGACTTGCCCGCGTTGGGCTCGCCGATCAGCGCCACGAAGCCTGCGCGTGTGTCCTCAGCCATCGGTTCCCTCCAGCCGCTCCAGCAGCGCCTCGGCGGCGGCCTGTTCGGCGGCACGTTTCGATCCCGCCTCGGCGCGGGCGCTTTCCCCCGATGCCAGGCGGACCTCGATGGTAAAGGACGGCGCGTGATCGGGTCCGGTGCGCGCCACCTGCACATAATCGGGCGGCGGATGGCCGCGCGCCTGAATCCATTCCTGAAGGGCGGTCTTGGCGTCCTGCGCGGTATCGCCCGCCCGGTCCAGCCGCCCCCCCCACAGCCGCAGTACCAGCGCGCGCGCCGCATCGAACCCGGCATCCATGTAGACGGCGGCGATCACCGCCTCCATCCCGTCCGCCAGCAGCGCCTGCTTGCGCCGCCCGCCGGTCAGCATCTCGGAGCGGCCCAGCTTGAGCACCTCGCCCAGGCCGATGTCGCGCGCGACCTCGGCGCAGGTTTCCTTGCGCACCAGCGCATTGAAGCGCGGGGCAAGCTGCCCCTCGCGCGCGGTGCTGTCCGCGCGCACCAGCGCCTCGGCCATCACGAGGCCCAGCACCCGGTCGCCCAGGAACTCCAGCCGCTGGTTGTCGGGCCGCGTGGGCGAGGCGATGGAGGCATGCGTCAGCGCCTGCACCAGCAGGTCGGGCTGGCCGAAGTCGTGCCCGATACGGGCCGCGAACGCGCGCAGATCGGCCGAAACCTTCATCGCCCCCTCACTCCAGCCGCTGGAAGAACCGGTCCGACCGCCAGGTCCAGAAGAACAGCATCGAGCGCCCGGCCGACGAGAACACCACGCGGTTCGCCCGCCCGATCAGGTTCTCGAACGGCACCATCCCGACGCCGCCCACGGATTGCGGCGCGCGGCTGTCCTGGCTGTTGTCGCGGTTATCGCCGATGAAGAAGAAATGCCCCTCGGGGACGGTGAACACCGGGGTGGTGTCGGCAAAGCTCTCGGCGATGTCGAGCACGATGTAGCTGCGCCCCGACGGCAGCGTCTCGCGCAGGCGCTGCTTTTCGCAGTCGCCGCCCTCGCCCACCGGGGCGTTTGCGCAGCGCGGGAACTGGCCCACCGGGCCCTGCCGGGCAAAGGTCTCGACAAAGGTGCCCTCGGGGGTCTGCGGCAGCTCCTCGCCATTCAGGACCAGACGGCCGTTCTGCATCTGCACGGTGTCGCCGGGCAGGCCGATCACCCGCTTGATGAAGTCCGCGCCGGACACCGGGTGGCGGAACACCACGATGTCGCCGCGCTCGGGCTCGGAGCCGAAGATCCGCCCCGGAATCGGGCAGGCGCCGAACGGGCACGACCAGCGGCTGTAGCCATAGGCCATCTTGTTGACGAACAGGAAATCGCCGATCAGCAGCGTCTCCTTCATGGACCCCGAGGGGATCCAGAACGGCTGGAAGAACAGGGTGCGGAACAGCCCCGCGATCACCAGCGCCCAGAAGACGGTCTTGAGCGTCTCCCAGATGCCGTCCTTCTTGCCGGTCGTGCTGGCCATGGGGGTCTCCTGATGGGCGGGGTGCGCAGGTCGCGCCTCTCTGGCCGTCGGGGGGGGGCAAGTCAAGCGGTGGGCACTGCCTCGATCACCACGAAGGCCTGCGCCCAGGGGTGGTCGTCGGTCAGGGTGACGTGGATCACCGCGCGGTGGCCCGGGGGTGTCATCGCCGCCAGCCGTTCCGCCGCCCAGCCGGTGACCGCCATCACCGGCTGGCCGGTGGGCAGGTTCGTCACCGCCATGTCGCGCCAGGCAATCCCCATCCGCAGCCCCGTGCCCAGCGCCTTGGAGCACGCCTCCTTGGCGGCCCAGCGCTTGGCATAGGTGGCGGCGACCTCGCGCCGGGCTTCGGCCCTGGCGATCTCTGCGTCGGTGAAGACGCGGGTGCGGAAGCGGTCGCCGAACCGCGCCAGCGTGGCGGCGATCCGGTCGATGTTGGCCAGGTCGGTGCCGACGCCCAGGATCACGGGCGCCCCGTATCCGCGTGGGCCATATCCGTCCGGGCCGTATCCGTCCGGGCCGCGTCCATCCGCGCGCGCATCTCGGCGATGGCCGCCGGCAGGCCCGTGAACATCGCCTCGCCCATCAGGAAATGCCCGATGTTGAGCTCCACCACCTGCGGGATCGCGGCGATGGGGGAGACGTTGTGATAGCTCAGGCCGTGGCCCGCGTGGACCTCCAGGCCCAGCCCCGCCGCTTGTTCGGCGGCGGCGCGCAGGCGGGCAAGCTCGGCCTCGGCCTCGGCCTCGCGGCCCTCGTCCAGCAGGTCGCAATAGGCGCCGGTGTGCAGCTCCACCACCGCCGCCCCCACAGCGGCCGAGGCCGCGATCTGCGTCGCATCGGGGGCCACGAACAGCGACACCCGGCAGCCCGCCTGCGCCAGCGGCGCGATGAAGGCCCGCAGGCGGTCGGCGTCTCCGGCCACCTCCAGCCCGCCCTCGGTCGTGCGCTCCTCGCGGCGTTCGGGCACGATGCAGGCCGCGTGGGGGCGGTGGCGCAGGGCGATGGCCTGCATCTCGTCGGTCGCCGCCATCTCGAAGTTCAGCGGCACGCGCAGCGCGGCCATCAGGGCGGCGATGTCGGCGTCGCGGATGTGGCGGCGGTCCTCGCGCAGGTGTGCGGTGATGCCGTCGGCGCCGGCGGCCTGCGCCAGCAGCGCCGCGCGCACCGGATCGGGCAGCGCGCCGCCACGGGCGTTGCGCACGGTGGCGACGTGGTCGATGTTGACGCCGAGGCGCTGGCGGGGGGCGGTGGTCATGGCGCGGTGTCTCCCTGGATCCCTGCGCTGGTTCTAGTGCGCTTTGACGGCGAAGGGAAACGCCGCGCGCGGCTTGCCCTGCGCGGGGCCTTGGGCTAGAGCCGGGCGCGATCTTCAGGCAGGGATGACAGCATGGCCAAGGACAAGGGCCCGCGCCGCCCGCGCGCCGAGGCGCCCCGCGGCTTTCGCGACGACTTCGGCGCCGAGGTGGCCGAGCGCAAGGCGATGCTCGACACCATCGCCGGGGTGTACCACCGCTATGGCTTCGACCCGCTGGAGACCCCCGCGATCGAGACGCTCGACGCGCTGGGCAAGCACCTGCCGGACGTCGACCGCCCCCACGACGGCGTCTTCGCCTGGACCGAGGAGGACGGCGGCCCCTGGATCGCGCTGCGCTATGACCTGACGGCGCCGCTGGCGCGGGTGGCGGCGCAGTACCGCAACGACCTGCCCAGCCCCTACCGCCGCTATGCCATGGGTCCGGTCTGGCGCAACGAGAAGCCCGGCCCGGGCCGCTTCCGCCAGTTCACCCAGTGCGACGCCGACACCGTGGGCGCGCCCTCGGTCGCCGCCGACGCCGAGATCTGCGCGATGCTGTCGGACGTGCTGGAGGCCGTGGGCATCCCGCGCGGCGACTACATCGTGCGGGTGAACAACCGCAAGGTTCTCAACGGCGTGATGGAGGCCGCGGGCCTTCTCGACCCCGCCGACCCCGACACCCACGCCGAGGCCCGCGGGATCGTGCTGCGCGCCATCGACAAGCTGGACCGGCTGGGCGTGTCGGGCGTGCGCGCCCTGCTGGGCGAAGGCCGCAAGGACGAGAGCGGCGACGTCACCGCCGGGGCCGGGCTCTCGGACGCGCAGGCCGATGTGGTGATGGGCTTTCTGGACGCGCGCGGCGCCACGGCGGCCGAGACCTGCGCGCGGCTGCGGGCGCTAGTCGGCGCCTCGGCGCTGGGATGCGACGGGGTGGCCGAGCTGGAGACCATCGCCGCGCTGTTGGAGGCGCAGAGCTACGGCCCCGACCGGATCGTGCTCGACCCCTCGGTCGTGCGGGGCCTTGGATATTACACCGGCCCGGTGTTCGAAGCGGAGCTGACGTTCGAGATCCTCGACGAGAAGGGCCGGCCGAAGCAGTTCGGCTCGGTCGCGGGGGGCGGGCGCTATGATGACCTCGTGAAGCGGTTCACGGGCCAGACGGTGCCGGCCACCGGCGTGTCCGTCGGCGTGGATCGGCTGCTGGCCGCGCTCCGCGCCAAGGGCCGGCTGGCGGGCGCGATCCCCGGCCCGGTGGTCGTCACGGTGATGGACCGCACGCGCATGGCGGACTATTTCGCCATGGCCGCCACCCTGCGGGAGGCCGGCATCCGGGCGGAGGTCTACCTCGGCAACCCCAGGAACTTCGGCAACCAGCTGAAATACGCCGACCGCCGCGCCGCCCCCGCCGCCATCATCCAGGGCGAGGACGAGGCCGCGCGCGGCGTCGTGCAGATCAAGGACCTGGCCCTGGGCGCCCGCATCGCGCAGGACGCCAGCCTGGAGGAATGGAAGGCCCAGCCCGCCCAGTCCGAGGTGCCGCTGGCCGACCTCGTCGATGCCGTGCGCCGCATCCTGGCGCGATGACCGCACCGCCCGCCCCCGACCGCGTGACCGATCGCGCGACCGAACGCGCCGAGGCCGAACGCCTGTTCGCCGCCCTGCGCGCGCACGGTGCGGCCCCGGTGGAGGCCGACATCCTGCAACCCGCGGGCACGCTTCTGGACCTCTATGGCGAGGATATCCGCGGCCGCGCCTATGTCACCACCGACCCCCTGCGCGGCGAGATGATGCTGCGCCCGGACTTCACCGTGCCGGTGGTGCAGCGCCACATGGCCGAAGGGGCGGAGCCCGCGCGCTATACCTACCTCGGGCCGGTGTTCCGCCGCCAGGATCACCATGGCCCCCGCGCCAGCGAATACCTCCAGGTCGGCTTCGAGGTGTTCGACGGCACCGACCCGGCGGCCGCCGACGCCGAGGTCTTTGCCGTCTTTGCCCGGCTGCTCGCGCCGCTGTCGCTGCGCCCGGTGATCGGCGACATCGGCCTGTTGACGGCGGCGGTGGCGGGGCTGGACGCCAGCCCCGCGCGCAAGGCCGCCCTGATGCGCCACATCTGGCGCCCGGCCCGGTTTCGCGCGCTGCTGGATCGCTTCAGCGGGCGCACCCGTCCCACGCCCGAACGGCGCGCGCTGCTGGAGCGTCTGGCCGCCGCCCCGGCCGAGGCGCTGATCGCCGCCGCGGGCCCGCTGAACGGCGCGCGCGGGGCCGACGAAATCGCCGCCCGCATCGACATGCTGCGCCATGAGGCCGCCGAGCCCCCCCTGCCGGCGCCCCAGGTCGCGGCGCTGGA
>NZ_NHSD01000225.1 GCF_016653255.1 Rhodobaculum claviforme | reverse complement strand
GGTCGGCGGCTTCGCCACCGTGCTGGGCGGCGCCGAGGGCCACACCGCGATCATGGCACGCTCGCTCGGACTGCCGGCCGTGCTGGGCGTGCCCGACCTGCTGGGCCAGGTGCTGCCGGGCGAGCAGGTGATCGTCGACGGCTCGCGCGGGCGGGTGATCGTCAACCCGACGGAAGCCCGCCTGACGCGCTATCGCGCGCGGCTGGCGGAGATGAAGCGCGAGGCGCGGCAACTGGCGACGCTGCGCGATCTCCCGGCGGTGACCCGCGACCAGCATCGGATCACCCTGCAAGCGAACATCGAGTTGCCGCGCGAGAGCGACCAGGCGATCGCCGCAGGCGCGGAGGGCGTCGGTCTCCTGCGCACCGAATTCCTCTATATGAACCGGGAGGATCTGCCCGGCGAGGAGGAACAATACCAGGCGATCCGCCAGATCCTGGAGACCATGAAGGGCCACCCCGTGACCGTGCGCACGCTCGACGTGGGCGGGGAAAAGCTGGCCTGGTCGCTGGGCAACCAACTGGGCGAGTCCGTAAACCCGGCGCTCGGGCTGCGCGCGATCCGGCTCAGCTTGAAGCAGCGCGACCTACTGGATACGCAGTTGGCCGCGATGCTCCGCGCGGCCCGACATGGGCCGGTGCGAATCCTGCTGCCGATGGTATCCAGCACCAACGAGATGCGCGAGGCCCGCAAGGCCTTGCACGAGGTCGCCCGTGAGTTGGTCCGCCGCGGCGAACAAGTGCCGGATCCCCTGCCCCCCTTGGGCGCGATGATCGAGGTACCGGGCGCGGCGCTGTCGGCGGACGCGCTGGCTGGCGTGTCCGACTTCTTTGCCATCGGCACCAACGACCTGACGATGTACACACTCGCCATCGATCGCGGCGAGGAACGGGTCGCACACCTCTACAACCCGCTGCATCCGGCCGTATTGCGATTGATCCAGTTCGCCGTGGAAGCGGCACTGCGCGCCGGCATTCCAGTCTCGGTGTGCGGGGAGATGGCAGGCGATCCACGCTACACCCCACTGTTCCTGGGGCTGGGGGTGCGCGACCTGTCGATGTCCTCCGCATCGCTGCCGCGGGTGAAGCAGCGCGTGCGACAACTCGAGATGCGCGCGGCCAGCCACCGCGCCATGGCGATCATGGATCAGCACGACACCGGTCGGATCGCCGCCCTGTTGGACGACTTCGCCGGATAACCGCCTGTCCCGCCCGGATAACCGCACACCGTACGGCAGCTTGCCGGCATCGCGGCAGCCTGCTATTTCAGCCTCGCAAATGCCGCCCCGCGTGCCGCGGTATCGCGCCCCCGTCCCGAACGGCCGCGCGATACCGCGCCGGACCGGCGGCGCCGTCCAACACGGCAGCCGATACTCAATCGAACGGGAAGGAGTCGCCCCGATCATGGCCGACCAGCAGGACTACAAGGTAGCGGACATCAAGCTTGCGGAGTGGGGTCGCAAGGAGATCGAGATCGCGCAGACGGAGATGCCGGGTTTGATGGCGCTGCGCGAGGAGTACGGGGCGTCGAAGCCGCTGCAGGGGGCGCGGATTGCGGGCTGCCTGCACATGACGGTGCAGACGGCGGTGTTGATCGAGACGCTGACGGCGTTGGGCGCGGAAGTGCGCTGGTCGTCGTGCAACATCTTCTCGACCCAGGACCAGGCGGCGGCGGCGGTGGCCGCGGCCGGGGTGCCGGTGTTCGCCTGGAAGGGGATGGACGAGGACAGCTTCTGGTGGGCGATCGAGCAGACGATCGTGGGTCCGGACGGCTGGCGTCCGAACATGATCCTGGACGACGGCGGCGACCTGACCGCGATGATGCACGAGAAGTTCCCGGAGCTGCTGAAGGAGCAGGTCAAGGGGCTGTCGGAGGAGACCACGACGGGCGTGGCACGCCTGTACCAGATGGCGCGCAAGGGCGAGCTGCTGTGCCCGGCGATCAACGTCAACGACAGCGTGACCAAGAGTAAGTTCGACAACATCTACGGCTGCCGTGAGAGCCTGGTCGACGGCATCCGCCGGGGCACCGACGTGATGATGGCCGGCAAGCGGGCGCTGGTGGCCGGCTTCGGCGACGTCGGCAAGGGCTCGGCGCAGAGCCTGCGCAATGCCGGCTGCCGGGTGATGGTGACCGAGGTTGACCCGATCTGCGCGCTGCAGGCGGCGATGGAAGGCTACGAGGTGACGACGATGGAGGAGGCGGCGCCGCTGGCCGACATCTTCGTCACCGCGACGGGCAACGTCGACGTGATCACGGTCGACCACATGCGGGCGATGAAGGACCGGGCGATCGTCTGCAACATCGGCCACTTCGACAACGAGATCCAGATCGACGGGCTGAAGAACTTCAAGTGGGACAACATCAAGCCGCAGGTCGACGAGGTCGAGTTCCCGGACGGCAAGCGGCTGATCGTGCTGTCGGAGGGTCGCCTGGTGAACCTGGGCAACGCCACCGGCCACCCGAGTTTCGTGATGTCGGCGAGCTTCACCAACCAGGTGATGGCGCAGATGGAGCTTTGGCACAACGCCAAGGACTACAAGCACGACGTCTACGTGCTGCCCAAGCACCTGGACGAGAAGGTCGCCTCGCTGCACCTGTCCAAGATCGGCGTCAAGCTGGAGCAGATGACCGAGCAGCAGGCCGAGTACCTCGGCGTGCCCAAGACCGGTCCCTTCAAGCCCGACCACTACCGCTACTAAGCGCGCCCGGCGCGGCGGAGACGCGGCCCCTCCCGCTTCCTTGAGGGGGAGGGAGGGGCCGCGACGCCTATCGAACGGGCAGCCGCTAGCTGCGCGAGAGACCATTCGACAAGGGAGGATCAACCTTGGCCGATAAGAACTACAAGG
>NZ_NHSD01000224.1 GCF_016653255.1 Rhodobaculum claviforme | reverse complement strand
CCGCGCTCCACCCGGCCGGTCACCACCGTGCCACGGCCCGAGATCGAGAACACGTCCTCGATCGGCATCAGGAACGGCTGGTCCACGGGGCGGTCGGGGGTCGGGATGTAGCTGTCCACGGCCTCCATCAGCGCCTTGATCGCGTTCTCGCCGATCTCCGCGTCGCGACCCTCGAGCGCGGCCAGCGCCGAGCCCTTGATGATCGGAATGTCGTCGCCGGGGAAGTCGTAGGAGGTCAGCAGCTCGCGCAGCTCCATCTCCACCAGCTCCAGCAGCTCCTCGTCGTCGACCTGGTCGACCTTGTTCATGAACACCACCAGCGCGGGCACGCCCACCTGGCGCGCCAGCAGGATGTGCTCGCGCGTCTGCGGCATCGGGCCGTCGGCCGCCGAGCACACGAGAATGCCGCCGTCCATCTGAGCCGCACCCGTGATCATGTTCTTCACATAATCCGCGTGGCCGGGGCAGTCGACGTGCGCATAGTGCCGGTTCGGCGTCTCGTACTCCACATGCGCGGTCGAGATCGTGATCCCGCGCGCCTTCTCCTCCGGCGCCGCGTCGATCATGTCATACGCCTTGAACTCGCCGTAGTACTTGGTGATCGCCGCCGTCAGCGTCGTCTTGCCGTGGTCCACGTGGCCGATGGTGCCAACGTTCACGTGCGGCTTGTTCCGTTCGAATTTTGCCTTGGCCATATCTCAGCCTCCTGGTTCGGTGCGGGGCGCGGGCCCCTCAATGGTGGGTGGCGGGCGGCCTGTGCCGCCCCGCCCGCTGCGCCCTCGTCAGGCGTATTTCTTCTGGATCTCGTCCGAGATGTTCTGCGGCACCGCCTCGTAGTGGTCGAACTGCATGGTGAAGTTGGCCCGGCCCGAGGACATGGACCGCAGGGTGTTGATGTAGCCGAACATGTTGGCCAGCGGCACGAAGCAGTCGATGGCCACGGCGTTGCCGCGGTTCTCCTGCCCGGTCACCTGGCCGCGACGGCTGGTCAGGTCGCCGATGATGTTGCCCGTGTACTCCTCGGGGGTGACGACCTCGACCTTCATGACCGGCTCGAGCAGCTTCGCCCCGGCCTTCTTCAGACCGTCGCGCATGGCCGCCCGGCTGGCGATCTCGAAGGCCAGCACCGACGAGTCGACGTCGTGGTAGGCCCCGTCGATCAGCGCCACCTTGAAGTCGATCACCGGGAAGCCCGCCAGCGGACCGGAGTCCATGACCGACTTGATCCCCTTTTCCACGCCCGGGACGTATTCCTTGGGCACGGAGCCGCCGACGATCTTGCTCTCGAAGCTGTAACCCTCGCCCGGCTCGGTGGGCGAGATCACCAGCTTGACGCGGGCGAACTGGCCCGTGCCGCCGGTCTGCTTCTTGTGCGTGTAGTCGATCTCGGTCTCGTGGCTGATCGTCTCGCGATAGGCGACCTGCGGGGCGCCGATGTTGGCCTCCACCTTGAACTCGCGCTTCATCCGATCGACGAGGATGTCGAGGTGAAGCTCGCCCATGCCCTTCATGATGGTCTGACCGGACTCGAGGTCGGTCTCCACCCGGAAGGACGGATCCTCGGCGGCCAGACGCTGCAGGGCCTGCGCCATCTTCTCCTGGTCGGCCTTGGTCTTGGGTTCGACCGCGATCTCGATGACCGGCTCGGGGAAGGTCATGGTTTCCAGCACGACCGGCTTCTGCGCGTCGCACAGCGTGTCGCCCGTGGTGGTCTCCTTCAGCCCCGCCAGCGCGATGATGTCGCCGGCCGCGGCCCAGTCGATCTCCTCACGCGAGTTCGAGTGCATCATCATCATGCGACCGACGCGCTCGCGCTTGCCCTTGGTGGCATTGAGAATCTGGTCGCCCTTCTTCACCACGCCCGAATAGACGCGGGTAAAGGTGAGCGAGCCCACGAACGGGTCGTTCATGATCTTGAACGCCAGCGCCGAGAACGGATCGTCGTCCTTGGCCGAGCGCGGGATGTTGCGCGTCTCGGTCTCGTCGTCCGGCGAGAAGCCCATGTAGGCGGGCACGTCCAGCGGACCGGGCAGGAAGTCGATCACGGCGTTCAGCAGCGGCTGCACGCCCTTGTTCTTGAACGACGAGCCCGCGAACACCGGCACGAAGGCCAGCGCCAGCGTGCCCTTGCGGATCAGCGCGCGCAGGGTCTCCTCGTCGGGCTCCTCACCCTCGAGGTAGGCTTCCATGGCGGTGTCGTCCTGCTCGACGGCAAGCTCGATCATCCGGGCGCGCCACTCGTCGGCCACGTCCTTGAGCTCGTCGCGAATCGGCTGGCGGGTCCAGGACGCGCCCAGATCCTCACCCTTCCAGGTCCACTCCTCCATCTTGACGAGGTCGATGACCCCCTCAAGCTGGTCCTCGGCACCGATCGGCAGGTTCACCGGCATCGGGTCGGCCCCGGTGCGGTCCTTGATCATCTTCACGCAGTTGAAGAAGTCCGCGCCAATCTTGTCCATCTTGTTGACGAACACGATCCGCGGCACCTCGTAGCGGTCGGCCTGACGCCACACGGTCTCGGTCTGCGGCTCCACGCCGGCGTTGGCGTCGAGCAGGCAGATCGCACCGTCGAGCACCGCCAGCGAGCGTTCCACCTCGATGGTGAAGTCCACGTGGCCGGGGGTGTCGATGATGTTGAAGCGGTACTTGGTCTCGCTGGTGCCATCGGACGACGGGTCCTCCTGGCGCTGCCAGAAGGTCGTGGTCGCAGCCGAGGTGATCGTGATCCCGCGTTCCTGCTCCTGCTCCATCCAGTCCATGGTCGCGGCGCCGTCATGCACCTCGCCCAGCTTGTGGCTCTTGCCGGTATAGAAAAGGATACGCTCCGTCGTCGTGGTCTTGCCGGCGTCGATGTGCGCCATGATCCCGAAGTTACGGTAGCGCGTGAGCGGATATTCGCGGGCCATTGGAACGGTCCTCAGCCTGAGATGAAATTACCAGCGGTAGTGGCTGAACGCCTTGTTGGCGTCGGCCATCTTGTGGGTGTCTTCGCGCTTCTTCACCGCAGAGCCACGCGACTGCGCGGCGTCCATCAGTTCGGCGGCAAGGCGCTCTTCCATGGTGTTCTCGTTGCGCTTGCGCGCAGCGATGATCAGCCAGCGGATCGCCAGCGCCTCGCGGCGCTCGGGACGGACCTCGACGGGCACTTGGTAGGTGGCCCCACCGACCCGGCGCGAGCGCACCTCGACCGCGGGCTTCACGTTGTCGAGCGCCTCGTGGAAGATCTCGATGGGCGCACGGCGCACGCGGCCCTGAACGCGCTCCAGCGCGTTGTAGACGATGCCTTCCGCGACCGACTTCTTGCCGTCGATCATCAGGTTGTTCATGAACTTCGTCAGAACCCGGTCGCCGAACTTGGCATCGGGCAGAATCTCGCGCTTTTCGGCGGCGTGACGACGCGACATCTCCGCTTCTCCTTACTTCGGACGCTTGGCGCCGTATTTCGAACGACGCTGGCGGCGGTCCTTGACGCCCTGGGTGTCGAGCACGCCGCGCAGGATATGGTAACGCACGCCCGGAAGGTCTTTCACCCGGCCGCCGCGGATCAGGACCACCGAGTGCTCCTGAAGGTTGTGCTTCTCGCCGGGAATGTAGCTGATGACCTCGTAGCCGTTGGTCAGCCGCACCTTGGCGACCTTCCGCATGGCCGAGTTCGGCTTCTTCGGCGTGGTCGTATAGACACGCGTGCAGACCCCACGCTTCTGGGGGCACTGCTCCATGTGCATCGACTTGGAGCGCTTCACTTTCGGCTGCCGCGGCTTGCGGATCAGCTGCTGAATCGTCGGCATTCCGGGGTCCCCGTACTTTTGACCGTCTCGCTCGGCACGCGCGGCAGACCGCCACGGCCCGTCCTGTGGGTGCCGCACGGTGGCGGCAAAACGATAAAACCGCACACGCCTCCTGGATCGGAGGCGACGCGGTGGAATTCCAGAGGATCGGGGCACCTGGCCCGGATCTTGACCACTCATGTCTCGCAATCTGACCGCCGGGGACCTCGGCCCCCGGTGGCGGATGAGCGGCGTATAGGCAGAGTCGCCGCCCCTGTCAACACGCCGCGGCCCGGTCCCGCCCCGGGCCCGCCCTCAGATCTCCAGCACCACCCGCGCGATGCTGAAATACATCACAACCCCCAGCACATCGGCCAGCGACGTCACCAGCGGCCCCGACGCCGCCGCCGGGTCGCGGTCCAGCCGGGCAAAGATGAACGGCAGCGACATCCCGATCAGCGCCCCCATCAGCACGATCACCACCATCGCCAGCGACACCACCACCGCGATCTCGGGGCCGCCGCGCCACACCCCGATCACCGCGACCGCCGCCGCCATCGTCAGCCCGAGCGCCAGCGCGATCAGCACCTCGCGCCCCAGCAGCCGACCGAAATCCATCGGCCGCACGTCCCCGGTGGCCAGCGCCCGCACCATCAGCGTGGCCGACTGGGTGCCGGCGTTGCCGCCCGATGCGATCAGCAGCGGCAGGAAGAACAGCAGCGCCAGATGCGCCGCGATGGTTTCCTCGAACGCCGCGATCCCGGCGCCGGAGAAGATGTTGCCGAACACCAGCAGCACCAGCCAGTAGATCCGCGCCTTGTAGAGCATCACGATGGTGGCGTCCTTCACGGACGTCTCGATCGGGCCCAGGGTGGAGCCCTTGTAGATGTCCTCGGTGACCTCCTCCTCGGCCACGTCCATGGCGTCGTCGGCGGTCACGATGCCCACCAGCCGGTCGTCGGCATCACACACCGGCAGCGCGATCAGGTCGTAGCGCGCGATCAGGCGGGCGGCCTCCTCCTGCTCGGCCTCGGCGCGGACATAGATCGGCTCGCCGTCCATGATCTCGACGACCTTCTGGCGGGGCCGGGCGATCAGCAGGTCACGCAGCGACAGCACGCCGATCAGCGCGCGGCCCGCATCGACGATATAGGCGGTGTAGATCGTCTCGGCGTCCACGGCCTGCGCGCGCAGCGCCTCCAGCGCCTCCGACGTGGTCATCTCAGGGCGCAGCGTGGCGTAGTCGGAGGTCATCACCGCCCCGACCGTGCCTTCTTCAAACGCCGCGAGGCGCCGCAGATCCTCGCGCTCGGCCTGGCTGAGGGACGGCAGCAGCGCCTCCTGCGCGTCGGCATCGAGCTGCTTGAACAGGTCGGCGCGTTCATCGTGGCTCATGGCCGACATCACGCGCGCCAGCTCGCGACGCCCCATCTGGGCGGCCACGATCATCTGCGAGGCCGGGCGCAGATAGCCGATCACCTCGGCCTGGTCATGCAGCGGCAACAGGCGCATGGCCTGCATCGCCGGGGCGGTGTCCAGCTCCTCCAGCCAGGCGGCGACGTCGGCGATCTCCTGGCTGACCAGGAAGTCGGCCACCGACTGCGTGTCGCCTTCGGACAGCAGCCGCGCGATCTCGATCGCCACGAACTTTGTGTCGATGAAATCGTCGTCCGAGTCTGGATCGTAACGGAAATCGGCGAGGGTGGTTGGTCTGGTCATCGCCTGTCTCCCCGTGAATGCGCGCTGTACCCGCCGCGCGGGCCTCAGTCCCCGGCCTCCTCCACGATCACGAGATCGCGGTCCGCGGCGCCGCGCGCATGGGCCAGCGCCTGCTGGTAGCGCGGCGATTCGTAACACGCTACCGCCGCGTCGAAACTGGGAAAGCGCGCCACGACGTTGCGGGGCCGGTCGCGCCCCTCCATCTGCCGGTAGCGGCCGGCGCGTGCAAGAAACACCCCGCCGTGTTCGGCGATCGCCTCGGTGGCGATGGCGGCATAGCGGCCGTACGCCTCGGCGTCGGTGACATCGACATGGGCGATCCAGAGGGCGGCTGGCATGGCGTCAGGCTCCGTCGACGATGACAAGGTCGCGTGTGCTGGCGGCCTGCGCGATCGGCAGGATCGCCTGGTACTCGGGGCTGGCGTACCACGCCTCGGCGGCCGCGCGGTCGGGGAATTCGACCACGACATGGCGCTCGGGGCCGTCCCCTTCGAGCCGCGTCATGGGGCCGCCCTTGACCAGGAAGCGCCCGCCGAACCGGGCGGCCAGGGCTGCGGTCTTGCTGGAATAGGCGACATAGGCCTCCGGGTCGGTGACGGTGATCCGGGCAATCAGGTATGCGGGCATGATCAGCCTCCCAGC
This sequence comes from Rhodobaculum claviforme, assembly GCF_016653255.1. Taxonomy (GTDB): domain Bacteria; phylum Pseudomonadota; class Alphaproteobacteria; order Rhodobacterales; family Rhodobacteraceae; genus Rhodobaculum; species Rhodobaculum claviforme. Next base: position 4,133 of record NZ_NHSD01000224.1, on the reverse strand, counting down.
AGGGTTTCGACAGCGGCGATGGCCTCGGCCGCGCGGGTGGGATCGGCGCCGCCGGCCTGGGCCATGTCGGGCCGACCGCCTCCGCCCTTGCCGCCCAGCGCCAACGCCGCCGCGCGCACCAGATCCACCGCCGAGATCCGGTCGGTCAGGTCGTCCGTTACGCCGGCCGCCACCGCCGCCTTGCCGCCCGTATCGGCCACCAGCAGCACCACGCCCGAGCCCAGACGCCCCTTGGCCGCATCCACCAGCGTCGGCAGGTCCTTGCCCGACACCCCCTCCAGCACCTGCGCAAGGAACGCCACGCCGCCCACGTCACGCGCCTGCGGGCCGTCGCCCGCGCCACCCATCGCCAGATCGCGCCGGGCCTGCGCCAGTTCGTTGTGCAGCTGGCGGTTTTCCGCGATCAGCGCGGTCAGCTTCTTCGCAGCGTCCTCATAGGTGGGCGACTTCAGCTGCGCCATCAGCGTGCGCAACTGCCCCGCCTGCCCCTCCAGCCAGTCGAGCGCGGCCTGCCCGCACAGCGCCTCGATCCGGCGCACACCGGCGCTGGAGGCCTGGTCGGCGACGATGGCAAAGGCCCCGATCTCGCCGGTGCGCCCGACATGGGTGCCGCCGCAGAGCTCCAGGCTGTAGGTGTCGCCGCCGGTGCCCTTGCCCGAGCCCGCCGCCCGGCCCATGGAGACCACGCGCACCTCCTCGCCGTACTTCTCGCCGAACAGCGCGACGGCACCGAGATCGCGGGCCGCGTCGGGGGTCATGATGCGGGTGTCCACCGGCGTGTTCTGGCGCACGAAGCCGTTGACCTCGGCCTCCACCTCGCGCAGCTCGGCGTCGGTCATCGGCGCGCCGTGGGAGAAGTCGAACCGCAGCCGGTCGGGCGCGTTGAGCGAGCCGCGCTGCGCCACATGCGCGCCCAGATGCCGCCGCAGCGCCTCGTGCAGCAAGTGCGTGGCGGAGTGGTGCGCGCGGATCGCGGCGCGGCGGTCGGGGTCGACCGACAGCTGCGCGGGCTGGCCGGGGGTCAGCGTGCCCTCGGTCACTTCGGCAAAGTGGATGAAGACGCCCTGGGCCTTTTTCGTGTCGGTGATGCGGGCGGCGCCGGTTTCGGTGCGCATCATGCCCGTGTCACCGACCTGCCCCCCCGATTCGCCATAGAACGGCGTCTGGTTCACCACCACCTGCACCTGCGCGCCGGCCGTGGCGGTCGGCGTGGTGGCGCCATCGGTCACCAGCGCAAGGATCTGGCCCTCTGCCGCCTCCAGATCATAGCCGAGGAATTCGGTCGGGCCGTGCGCCTCCGCGAGGTCGAACCAGACCGCGGCCTCCTTCGTCTCGCCCGATCCGGCCCAGGCGGCGCGGGCCTGCGCCTTCTGCGCGGCCATCGCGGCGTCGAAGCCCTTGATGTCCACGCTCCGGCCCATCTCGCGCAGCGCGTCCTGCGTCAGGTCCAGCGGAAAACCGAAGGTGTCATAGAGCTTGAACGCCGCCTCGCCCGGCAGGGGACTGCCGTCCGGCAGGCGGCCAAGCTCGTCCGACAGCTGGCGCAGACCCCGCTCCAGCGTCTGGCGAAAGCGGGTCTCCTCCAGCCGCAGGGTCTCGGTGATCAGCGCCTGCGCGCGCGACAGCTCGGGAAAGGCCGCGCCCATCTGGCGCACCAGCGCGGGCACCAGACGGTGCATCAGCGGATCGGCCGCGCCCAGCTGGTGGGCATGCCGCATCGCGCGCCGCATGATCCGCCGCAGCACATAGCCGCGCCCCTCGTTCGAGGGCATCACCCCGTCGGCGATCAGGAACGACGTGGCCCGCAGGTGGTCCGCGATCACCCGGTGGTGCATCCGGCCCGGCCCGTCGGGGTCCGCGCTGGTCGCCTGCGCCGACGCCTCGATCAGGCTGCGCAGCAGGTCGGTGTCGTAGTTGTCGTGCTTGCCCTGCAGCACCGCGCCGATCCGCTCCAGCCCCATGCCGGTGTCGATGGACTGCGCCGCCAGATCCTTGCGGGTGCCGTCCTCGAACTGCTCGTACTGCATGAAGACGAGGTTCCAGATCTCGATGAAGCGGTCGCCGTCCTCGTCGGGGGAGCCCGGGGGGCCGCCGGGGATGTGATCGCCGTGGTCGAAGAAGATCTCGGTGCACGGCCCGCAGGGGCCGGTGGGGCCCATCATCCAGAAATTGTCGTTGGTGGGGATGCGGATGATCCGCTCGTCCGGCAGGCCCGCGACCTTCTTCCAGATCGCCGCGGCCTCGTCGTCGGTGTGATAGACGGTGACCAGCAGCCGGTCCGCCGGCAGGCCGAACTCGCGCGTGATCAGGTTCCAGGCGAACGGGATCGCGTCCTGCTTGAAATAGTCGCCGAAGCTGAAGTTCCCCAGCATCTCGAAAAACGTGTGGTGGCGCGCGGTGTAGCCCACGTTGTCCAGATCGTTGTGCTTGCCGCCCGCGCGCACGCATTTCTGCGATGTGACCGCCCGGGCATAGGGGCGGTGTTCGACACCGGTGAAGACGTTCTTGAACTGCACCATGCCGGAGTTCGTGAACATCAGCGTCGGGTCATTGCGCGGCACCAGCGGCGAGCTGTCCACGACCTCATGCCCCTCGCGCGCATAGTAGTCGAGGAAGGTCGCGCGAATGTCGTTGAGGCTGGGCATGGGCTGGTCTCCTCCACCTGCAGGCAATCGGTGTCGTTTAGGGCAAGGGCCGGGCCGGGGAAAAGCGGTTTTTCCCCTCAGACCGCATCCAGACCGGCGCGCAGATCCGCGATCAGGTCGCCCGCGTCCTCCAGCCCGATGCTCAACCGCACGAGGCCCGGGGTGATGCCCAGCCGCGCCTTCTGGTCGTCCGGCAGGCGCTGGTGGGTGGTGGTGGCCGGGTGCGTCACCAGCGATTTCGCATCGCCCAGGTTGTTGGTGATCCGGAAGATCCGCAGCGCATCGAGGAACCGGAACGCGGCCTCCTGCCCACCCGCGACATTGATCGCCAGCAGCGTGCCGCCGGCCTCCATCTGGCGGGCGGCCAGCGCGGCCTGGGGGTGGCTGGGCAGGCCGGGATAGATCACGCGGGTCAGCCGGGCGTCGCCCTCCAGCGCGCGGGCCACCGCAAGCGCTGCGTCGGCCTGTGCGCGCACGCGCAGGTCCAGCGTCTCCAGCCCCTTCAGCATCACCCAGGCGTTGAACGGCGACAGCGCGCCGCCGGTGTGCTTCATGTAGCCCTCCACCGTGCCGCGGATGAACTCGCGCGTGCCGAGGATCACGCCGCCGAGGCACCGCCCCTGCCCGTCGATGTGCTTGGTCGCGGAATAGATCACCACATCCGCCCCCTGCGACAGCGCGCGGGAAAACACCGGGGTGGCGAACACATTGTCCACCACCACCAGCGCACCCGCGGCATGCGCGATGTCGGCCACGGCGGCGATGTCCACCAGCTCCAGCGTGGGGTTGGAGATCGATTCGAAGAACACGGCCCGGGTGCCCGGCGTCACCGCTTCGGCCCACTGGTCCAGATCGGCGCCGTCGACGAACACCACCTCCACCCCGAAGCGCGGCAGCAACTCCTCCAGGATATAAAGGCACGAGCCGAACAGCGCGCGCGACGACACCACCCGGTCGCCCGCGCGCAGCATCGCAAACAGCGCCCCGTTCACCGCGGCCATGCCCGAGGCGGTGGCAAAGGCGTCCTCGGCCCCCTCGATCCCCGCGATGCGGTCCTCGAACATCGCGACCGTGGGGTTGCCGTAGCGGGCATAGATGAACTCGTCCGCCCCGGCCTTGCGGAAGCGGGCCTCGGCCGCGGCGGCGCTGTCATAGACAAAGCCTTGGGTCAGGAACAGCGCCTCGGACATCTCGTTGAACTGGCTGCGGCGGGTGCCGCCGTGCACGGCCCGGGTCCTCGGCTTCCACGCATCATCCATCGCTCGCCCCTCCGCCATTCAGCCACGGCACGCCCCGGATCGGCAGGAAAGACGCGGATGCGCCAACCTCTTTAGCGGTTTCTTTACCGTGGCCCGCAATCCGGTGCACAACTCGCCACACCGGGGCGCGTATCGCCGCCGCGCCCGCCGGTCAAGCGGGCACGGGGTTGCACCCCGCCGCGCAGGCGCCATGTTGTCGCACAACCCCACCCCCAACGGAGGCCCCGGA
>NZ_NHSD01000223.1 GCF_016653255.1 Rhodobaculum claviforme | reverse complement strand
GTGGGGGGGCTTGTGGCGCTGCATCTGGGGGCGGTTCTGGGCCTGCTGCTGGGCCTGCCCTTTGGCAAGCTGTCGCATGGCGGCTGGCGGGCGCTGGCGCTCTATCGCCACGCGGCCGAGCGCGCGGCAGCACGCGCCCCCCGCGCTGTCCAGCGCACTTGACAAGTCTTCGCGTTGCCGGGCATGACAGCCGGGCTGGTGCCCACCTTTCGGGTGGGTGAAAAGGGAATGCGACAGGGGCCCCCAAGCCCCCAAGCGCAGCCGCCCCCGCGACCGTGACCGGAGAGGTCGCCCGACGCCACTGGCCAACAGGCTGGGAAGGCCGGGCGCCCGCCAGAGGCTCCCCCTCTGACATCCGCAAGCCGGGAGACCTGCCAGCGGCGCGCCCATCCGGGTGCGTGTCCGTGAAAGCAGGCGGGGTGCCCTGCGCGCGCTACTCCGGCCCCGTGGCCGGACAGGCGTCTGCCGTGCCCCCGTCCCCAACCGCGTCGCGGAGGGCGACGCAAGGGAGCACGCCATGACCCTGCACAGCAGGTCCTTCTTGCATGATGCCATGCCTTCGGGCGGGGCCGGCATGCCGCCGCGACCGCGCCCATGACCGGCGCGCCCCCCGCCACCCCGCCCGCACCGATGGAACTGCTCGTCTGTGTCACCTGTCGTCAGGGGGCACCGGTGGACGATGCGGCCCCCCGCGCCGGAGCGGTGCTTCTGGATGCGCTGTCGGCGCTGGACTGGCCCGGGGATGTGACCCTGCGGCCGGTGGAATGCCTGTCCAACTGCTCGGCCGGCTGCACGGTGGTGCTGCGGGGGGCGGGACGCTGGAGCTATGTCTACGGCAACCTTGGGCCCGATCAGGTCGCCACCGTGGCCGAGGGCGCGGCGCTGTATCGCGCCGCCCCCGATGGCGTCGTGCCGTGGCGCGCCCGCCCCGAGCATTTCCGCAAGAACTGCATCGCCCGTATCCCACCCCCGGAGGCCCCCCGATGACCGACCTGTCGAAGCTGCCCGTCACCGTGATCACCGGCTTCCTCGGCTCGGGCAAGACCACGCTGATCAGCCACCTGATGCGCAACGCGGGCGGCCGCCGGCTGGCCGTCGTCGTCAACGAATTCGGCGATGTCGGCGTGGACGGCGAGATCCTGAAGGGGTGTGCCATCCCCGACTGCCCCGAGGACAACATCGTGGAGCTGCCCAACGGCTGCATCTGCTGCACCGTGGCCGACGACTTCATCCCCACCATCGAGCGGCTGATGGCGCTGGAGCCGCGCCCCGACCACATCCTGATCGAGACCTCGGGGCTGGCCCTGCCGAAACCGCTGCTCAAGGCCTTCGACTGGCCTGCGATCCGCTCGCGCATCACCGTGGACGGGGTGATCGCCGTGGCCGATGCCGAGGCCGTGGCGGCGGGCCGGTTCGCCCCCAACCCCGCGGCGGTGGACGCCCAGCGCGCCGCCGACGACAGCCTCGACCACGAGACCCCGCTGTCGGAGGTGTTCGAGGACCAGATCGCCTGTGCCGATCTGGTGCTGCTGACCAAGCCCGACCTGGCCGGGCCCGCAGGCGTGGCCGCGGCCCGCACGGTGATCGGGACGCAGGCGCCGCGGGCCATCCCGGTGATCGAGGTCACCGAGGGCGCGGTCGACGCCCGGGTGGTGCTGGGCATCGGGGCCGCCGCCGAGGCCGACCTCGACGCCCGGCCCAGCCATCACGACGGCGCCGATGACCACGACCACGACGATTTCGAAAGCCTGCTGGTGGAGTTGCCCGAACAGGCCGATCCCGGCACCCTCGTGGCCCGGATCGAGGCGCTGGCGCGCAGCCGCAACATCCTGCGCGTCAAGGGATACGCCGCCGTGCAGGGCAAGCCCATGCGCCTGCTGGTGCAGGCCGTGGGCGCGCGGGTGCGCCACCAGTACGACCGGCCCTGGGCGGCGCAGGAGGTCCGCGCCACCCGCCTTGTCGTGATCGCGGAGCACGACGACATCGACCCCCCCGCCATCCGTGCCGCGCTGGGCGCCTGATGCACGTCGTCTTCCGCGAAAGCCACGGGCTGGACGACGCCGGAACCCCGGTCGACCTGGGCCAGGCCCCGGCCGATCTGGTGGTGCTGTCGTTCTCCGACAGCGATCTGGGCGCGTTTGCGGCGGGCTGGCACGGGGGCGGCGGGCCGCAGGGGCGCCTGCCGTCGCTGCGGCTGGCGAACCTTGCGGCGCTGAAGCATCCGCTGTCGGTCGACACCTATGTGGAGCGGACGCTGTCGGGGGCGCGCGGCATCCTGATCCGGTTGATCGGCGGGCGGGCCTATTGGGCGTATGGCCTGCAGCAGGTCCGCGCGCTGGCGGCCGAGCGGGGGATCGCGCTGGCGGTGCTGCCGGCCGACGGGCGGGCGGATGCGCAACTCGACGCGGTCTCGACGCTGCCGGTGTCCACGCTGCGGCGGCTCGCGCATCTGTGCGATGCGGGCGGCGCGATGGCCGCGCGGGCGACGCTGGCACAGATGGCGCTGGCGGCGGGGTTGTATGCGGCCCCCGTGCGAGGCCCCAAGGGCGTGGCCGAGGTCGGCGCCTGGACGCCCGAACACGGGGCGTGCTGTCCGCTGGTGGACCTTGGCCCCGCCACCGACCGGCCGCGCATCCTGCTGACATTCTACCGCGCCTATCTCACGGCGGCCGATCTGGCGCCGATGGCCGCATTGCACGCCGCGTTTCGCGCGCGCGGCTGCGATGTCACGGCGCTGTTCGCGCCCTCGTTGAAGGCGCCCGAGGCGGCGCGCTGGCTGGCCCGGCAGGTGGCGCATCTGGCGCCCGCCGCGATCGTCAACGCCACCGCCTTTTCGGCGCGGGGCGCGGATGGCACCGCGCCGCTCGATGCCGCGGGGGTGCCGGTGTTCCAGGTGGCGCTGGCGACGTCCTCCCGCCAGGCCTGGGCCGAGGCCGAGCGCGGCCTGTCGCCGGCCGACCTGGCGATGCATGTGGTCCTGCCGGAGGTCGACGGGCGCGTGTTCGCCGGTGTCGCGTCGTTCAAGGAGCCCGGCACGCGGGATGCGGACCTGCAATTCGCCCGTCATGCCCATGCCGCGCACCCCGAGCGCATCGACGCCATTGTCGGGCGCGTGCTGGGCTGGGTGCGGCTGGCGCGCACACCCGGCGCGGAACGGCGTCCGGCGCTGGTGCTGTCCAGCTACCCCGGCAAGGGCTGGCAGATGGCGCATGCCGTGGGCCTCGACGCGCTGGCCTCGGCCGAGGCGGTGCTGGAGGATCTGGCGGCCGACGGCGTGCCGGTCGCCCCCGGCCAGCCGCTGGCCGATGCGCTGGCCGGGACGCCGGGTGGGGCGCCGGGTGGGGCGCCGGACGGGGCGCAGCTGGCGTGGCCGATCGCGGACTATCACGCGGCGCTGGCGCAGCTGCCGCAGGGGCTGCGCGACGCGCTGCATGCGGCCTGGGGCCCGCCCGAGGATGACCCGGCCGTGCGCGACGGTGCCTTTCACTTCAACGCCACGCGCCGGGGCGAGGTGCTGGTGGCGCTGCAACCCGAGCGCGGGCAGGGCGCGACGCGCGATGCGGACTACCACGACCTCGGCCACACGCCGCGCCACGGCTATGTCGCCTTCTACCTCTGGCTGCGGGCGGCGGGCTGCGACGTGGTGATCCACATGGGCGCGCATGGCACGCTGGAATGGCTGCCGGGCAAGGCGGTGGCGCTGTCGTCGGACTGCTGGCCCGAGGCCCTGATCGGGCCCTTGCCGGTGATCTATCCCTTCATCGTGAACGACCCCGGCGAGGCCGCCCAGGCCAAGCGCCGCATCGGTGCCGTCACGCTGGGCCACATCCCGCCGCCCCTGCGCCGGTCCGCCACGCCTGACCGGTTCGCCCGGCTGGAGGCCCTGCTGGACGAATTCTCCAACGCCGACGGTCTGGACCCCGCGCGCCGCGACCGGTTGCAGGGCGACATCCGGGCCGAGGCGCGGGCGCTGGGGGTGGAGGACGACCTCGGCCTGGCGACAGCCACCTGCGCGGCCGAGGCGATCACCCGCATCGACCGCTTCGTGTGCGACATCAAGGACAGCCAGTTCGGCGACGGGCTGCATGTGTTCGGCCGCCCCTCGGTGGCGCAGGGCGCCTTCGATACCGCTCCTTCGGCCGCGGCCGAGCGCGCGGGGCTGCGCGCGGCGCTGGCGGGCGCGCGGGTGGCGCCGGGGCCGTCGGGCTCGCCCTTTCGCGGGCGGCGGGACGTGCTGCCGACGGGGCGCAACCTCTATACCACCGACCCGCGCGCAGTGCCCACCTGCGCGGCCCATGCCCAGGGCGTGCGGCTGGCGGGGGAACTGGTGCGCCGCCACCTTCAGGACCACGGTGACTGGCCGCGCGGGCTGGTGGTGGATTTGTGGGGCTCGGCCACCATGCGCACGGCGGGCGAGGATTTCGCCATGGCGCTGCACCTTCTGGGCTGCAAGCCGCTGTGGGACGAGGGCTCCGACCGGGTGTCGGGGGTGGAGGTGCTGCCGATCGCGATGCTCGACCGGCCGCGCATCGACGTGACCCTGCGGGTGTCGGGGCTGTTTCGCGACGTGTTCCCGTCGTTGTCGGCGCTGTTCCAGCAGGCGGTCCGCGCACTGGCCGCGCGCGACGAGGCGCCGGACTGGAACCCCTATGCCGGGCGGGCCGCGACCGCCCGCGTCTATGGGCCCGCGCCGGGCCGGTACGGGCTGGGCCTGGGTGCTGCGGCCGAGGACTACACCGACGACGCCCGCCGCGCCGCCGGACAGGCGTGGCTGGCCGCCAGCAGCCACGCGCTGGACGGCACCGCCACGCGGCCCGACCCGGAGGGGATCGCCGCGCGGCTGGCCGGGGCGGATGCGTTCGTGCACGCGCAGGACCTGCCGGAGACCGACCTGCTGCTCGCCGCCGACTACGCCGCCCACGAGGCCGGATTCGCAGCCGCGCAGGCGATCACCGGCGGCAGCGCCGCGCTCTATCACCTCGACAACACCGACCCCGACCGGCCCCGCGCCCGCACCCTGGGCGAGGAAATCGCCCGCGTGGTCCGTGCCCGCGCCGCCAACCCCGCCTGGATCGCGGGCATGCGCCGCCACGGGTTCCGCGGCGCGGCCGAAATCGCGGCGACGCTCGATCATCTGGCGGCGTTCGCGCATCTGGCGGGTGTGGTGCCGCCGCATCTGTTCGATCTGTATCACGAGGCAACGCTGGGGGACGCCGGTGTCAGTGCCTTCATGGCGGACGCCAACCCCGGCGCGCTGGCGGCCCTGCGCGACCGCTTTGCCGCGCTGGCCCGTGCCGGGCTGTGGCGGACCCGCAGCAATTCCATCGCGGCCAGTCTGCCGCCGGAGACCTCCCATGCCCCATGAGTACGAGACCGACGGCGCCGCGATCTACCGGCAGTCCTTCGCCATCATCCGCGCCGAGGCCGACCTCGCCCGCTTCGACCCCGACGAGGAACCGGTCGCGGTGCGCATGATCCACGCCGCCGGCATGGTCGCGCTGGCGCCGCATATCCGGTTCTCGGCGGGGTTTGCCCGGGCCGCGCGGGCCGCGTTGCAGGCGGGCGCGCCGATCCTGTGCGATGCGCGCATGGTGTCCGAGGGGATCACCCGCGCGCGCCTGCCGGCCGGCAACGCGGTCGTGTGCACCCTGCACGATGCGGCCACCCCGGCGCGGGCCACCGCGATGGGCACCACCCGATCGGCCGCCGCGCTGGAGCTGTGGTTGCCGCATCTGGCCGGGGCCGTGGTGGCCATCGGCAATGCGCCCACCGCGCTGTTTCACCTGCTCGACATGCTGGAGGACCCGACCTGTCCCCGCCCGGCGGCGATCATCGGCTGCCCCGTCGGATTCGTCGGCGCGGCCGAATCCAAGAACGCGCTGTGGGCCGACCCGCCCGCGCCGTGCTGCATCGTCGCGGGACGGCTGGGCGGCAGCGCGATCACCGTCGCCGCCGTCAACGCCCTGGCGAGCCGCGCCGAATGACCCCCGGCACGGTCTATGGACTCGGCCTCGGCCCGGGCGCTGCGGATCTGATGAGCGTGCGCGCCGACCGCCTGTTGCGCGGCGCCACCCATGTGGCGTTCTTTCGCAAGGCCGGGCGCCCCGGACAGGCCCGCCGCATCGCCGACGGGCTGATCCCGGCGGGCGCCACCGAGCATCCGATGGATTACCCCGTCACCACCGAGATCCCGGTCGACGACCCCCGCTACAACGCGGTCCTGGCGGACTTCTACAGCCGGTGCACCGCGCATCTGCGCGCGCTGGCCGGGGGGGGCGCCGACGTGGTGGTGCTGTGCGAAGGCGACCCGTTCCTTTACGGCTCGTTCATGCATCTGCATGCGCGTCTGTCGGGCGTGGTGCCGGTGCAGGTGGTTCCGGGCATTTCCGGCATGTCGGCGTCCTGGACCGCCACGGACATGCCGATCACCTGGGGCGACGATGTGCTGACGGTGCTGCCGGGGACCCTGCCCGAGGACCGGCTGAGGGATGCCATCCGCGCGGCCGACGCCGTCGTGGTGATGAAGATCGGCCGCCACCTGCCCCGGCTGCGCCGGGCGCTGGTGGCGGCGGGGCGGGCGGCGGATGCCTTCATCGTCGAATACGCCGCGATGCCGGAGCAGCGGGTGATGCGGCTGTCGGAGTACCCGCCCGAGC
>NZ_NHSD01000222.1 GCF_016653255.1 Rhodobaculum claviforme | reverse complement strand
TCCGGGCGAACACCCCCATCTCGCCCCACCGCTTCCAGCGGTTGTAGAGGGTCTTGTGCGGCCCGTAGTCCTTCGGCGCGTCGCACCAGCGCAAGCCATTGCGGTTGATGAAGATTATCCCGCTCAGCACACGTCGGTCATCGACCCGCGGCTTACCATGACTCTTGGGAAAGAACGGTCGTAGCCGCGCCATCTGCGCGTCCGTCAGCCAGAACAGATTACTCATCATGCCCCCCATTGATCGAGGGCCGTGAATCACGCCAGCCGGCGAGCCACAAGCAGATCAATGGGTCCTGAGCCTAGGGCAATAAGCCACTTGGTTAAAATATGTGGTGGTCGCGAAGAGCTATTTTAGGTCTCCTAATCCCCCCTTATTCACCGGATGGGGCTCGGAGGCCGTAGTTGGGGCCTTATCCGGGCTATGCCGGATAGAAGCGCATTTCACTTCCGAACCGGCCCGGCTTCAGTCTCGGAGGGCCAGCTCCTGAATGCGGGCCACCGGTTGCCAGATGTACTCCAGTACGCTGCGCTTTCCCGACAACACATCGACGGTTGCTGTCATTCCCGGGATGTAGGTGACGACCTCCCCGGTTTCGAGCACAAGCTCACCCTCGATTGCGACATCGACGATGTAGTGGCTTGTTCCGCTGCCGGGTTCATCTTCGACCGCGTCTGGACTGATGCGTATCACCCGCCCGTCTACGGTGCCGTACTTCGCGGAATCGTAGGCCGACAGGCGGATTCGCACGCCGTCATCCAGGCGGATACGGGAGATATCACGCGGCAGGATGCGAGCCTCGATAATCAATGCCTCTCCGGTGGGCACGAGTTCCAGCATCACGTCGCCTGTATTGACGAACCCCCCTGGCGTGCGAAAATTCAACCGGCTGACGATCCCGTCCATCGGGGCCCGGATGACGGTTCGGCTGACACGCTCCTCGAGACGCGGAAGGGCCTCGCGCAACTCGCTCTGTTCGGTAACGACGGCGTTCAGCTCATCCATGGCGCGCAAACGATAACCGACCCTTGCATTCTCGATCTCGTTTTCCAGCTCCTGAATGCCGGAGCGCGCCTGGTCAATCGAGACCATCGCCCGATCACGCTCACCCGTACTCTGCTCCAACTGGCGCTGCAGTTCAAGAAGTCGCGTTGCAGGCGCGATATTGTCGCGCACAAGAGGCTCCACCACGGCAATCTCCTGTTTAAGAAAGCCTGCGGTTCGTTCGGCGGTTCCCACCGTGGTCTCAGCCGATCGGAGGTCCTGGCGGCGCTGCTGCAACCGCTGCTCCAGTACGTCCAGTTGGCCGGAAAGCTCTGATATCCGGGCAGCATGCAGGCTCTGCTCTGTCAGGGCAACCAGCGGCGAACGTGCATTGAGGTCTGCCGGAATAACGAAGTCTTCTCCGCTGATCTCGGAGCGGAGGCGGGCCTCGCGAATGTCCAGACCAGCCAAGCGTTGGGCAAGGGTGTTGAACTCGCTGTTCGCGTCCACCGGGTCGATCTCGAACAGTACCTCGCCGGCAGTGACCGCACTGTTTTCTGAAACGAAGCGGCGCAGGATCACACCGCCCTCCGCAGATTGGACCATCTGGTTCTGTATTGATGAGACGATGCGTCCCTCTCCGCGCGTGACATTGTCCAACTCGGCCCAGTTTGCCCACAGCAACGCCAGCACGAGCATCGCGATTATCGTGATCAGAATTGCAGAGCCAGCGAGACCTTCGCGGCCTGCCATTTCACGCGAGAGCGCCTTGAAGTCCGTCGTCGCCATTACGCTTTCCTCATGACCTTGCCGGCGATCTGAACTTGTCGGGGGTGGTGTCGGCCACGATCACACCCCTGTCGAGCACCAGCACACGGTCAGCGAGCTTCAGCAGGGAGTTGCGGTGTGTCACCATCACCAGCGTCCGGTCTGCCGCCCAGACCTTCAGCCGGTCGATCACAGCCAGTTCAGTCGCGGTGTCCATGGCGCTTGTCGGCTCGTCCAGAACCAGAAGGCCGGGATCATGCAGCAGGGCACGGGCAAGGTTGATCGACTGGCGCTGGCCTCCGGACAGTCCTTCTCCGCGTTCCTGGAGTTCCATGTCATAGCCCTGAGGGTGCCCGGCCACGAAATCATCCACACCCGAGATCCGGGCGATATTCAACAGATGAGCATCGTCATACTCGTAGAACCCCATCTGAAGGTTTTCTTTGACTGTTCCGGAGAACAGCCATGTTTCCTGCAACATCACGCCGATGTTCCGGCGGACGTCCGACCTGTCGATTTGCCGCAGGTCGACGCCGTCAATCAGTATCGCGCCTTCGTTCGGTTCAATCAGCCCAGCGATCAGCCGCGCCAGCGTGGACTTTCCCGACCCCATGCGTCCGACGACGGCCACTTTCTGCCCGTGCGGAATCTTGAGCGTCACGTCGCGAAGGATTGGGCTGTTTGCCCCGGGGAAGGTGTAGCTCACGTCCTTGAATTCGACTTGACCGGCAAGATGCGGGCGGCTCAGCCGAGGGCGTTGATCTTCTTCCTCTGCTTCCTGCGGGTTCATCACCTTGGACAATGACCGATACGCCTCCCTTGCCCCGTTTGCCCGCGACATCGCCGAGGCCAGCTGCGACAGCGGGGCAAGAGTGCGCCCGCCCAGAATGACAGCGGCAATCATCGCCCCCATCGTGATCGTGCCATCCTGGATCAGGAACACCCCGTAAAAGATCGTGCCGATCTGCGCGAGCTGCTGGATGGATGCTGCGGAGTTGATGGCAAACTGCGACAGCATGCGGCTCCTGAGGCCGAGGTTGGATTGTGCATCGGCAGCTTCCTCGAAGCGCCTGCGCATCAAACGGCCCGATCCGGTCGCCTGTACGGTCTCCAGACCATTGAGTGTTTCCACCAGAACACTTTGCTTGGACATGTTGCTTTTCATCGAGCCCTCGGTGATCCGTGCAAGAAACGGCTGGATCACCAACCCCGCCAGGATGACCAAGGGGACCGCGACGAGTGGGATCAGCGCAAGTGGCCCTGCGATGAGCGAGATCACCCAGATGAAAAGGAAAATGAAGGGTAGGTCGACCACGGCGACGAGCGTGGCCGAGGTGAAGAACTCGCGCAGGGTATCGAACTCTCGCACGATACTTGCCAGTGCGCCTGATTTCTGACGCCGGCTGTCCAGCTTCATGCCCAGTATCCGGTCGAAGATCAGCCGCGACATGCGCGAGTCCGCCCGTTTGCCGGCCCGGTCCACGAACTGTGCCCGCAGCGTCTTGATCACGAAATCAAAGCTGAGCGCAATCAGGACCCCTATCGTCAATGCGATCAGGGATTCGATTGCCTCATTCGGGACCACCCGATCATAGACGACCATGATGAACAGCGCTGTCGAGAGCCCCAGGAAGTTCGTCACCGCCGCTGCAACAAGAACCTGGCCATACAGCCACTTTCCTTGCAACAGCGATCCCCAGAACCAGTCGTTCGGCGCGCGTCGCGTCGCCGCCATGTGAACTTTGCGCGCCAGGATGAAGTAGGGTTCTACATAGTTAGCCAGATCGCCCTTGTCGATGTGCCGCTCGATGAGATCGCCATCCGGTTCGAAACTGCGAAGATGCGTCGTCCCTGTTTCATCGATCCTATGAATGACCACGGCCTCGCCCGTGCGTCGGAAGCCGATCGCAGGACAGTGGCCGGGACGCAGTCTGCTTGTGGCCATTTCACCATAACTCGCCTCGAAACCGACGTGCCGGAGCGCCGAGATCGCAGACCTGGGATCAAATTGATCGCTGGTAAGGTCCGGCAGATCGCGGATCGCCCCGATGGAGAATGCCAGCCCAGAGCGTGCCAGGATGTGCTGCACGGCGTGCAGAAGCGTTGCCTCGGCCGCCGCCGCGCCGGGCGCGGTCGGGTGGTCATCGGGCCTGCCATTGCCGTCTTCCGCGTCGCCTGGGGCCGACGGGGGATGCGGGATCACCCGCTGCGGGGCGGACGCAGCACCCGCTGCGGGCCTCGAGCGCGGCTCCAGTGCCCCGCCCCTGACGCTCGGAGTTTCATCTGCAGCTGTTCGAGCCATGGTCGTCGGACATCCCTTGAAAGGCCGGTAATGCGGTCCGGCTCACTCCTGCAGCGCGATCAGCGCGCGGAGTTCTCCGGTGCGTGCTGCGACCGTCAGCAGCAGGCTCTGGCGTTCCGCCGCGAGGACCACGCGCTGGTCCTCGGCGCGATAGGCTTCGATCTCCGCCTCGACGACCTGCCGGACCGATGATTGCCCCGTCAGGATCTGGGACTGCGCCGTCTCGGCTTCGGACCGGCTCAACTCGATCTTGCGCACCACCAACGGAAGCGACCGCTCTATGGAGGCAAGTTGCGTATCCGCGCCCTCCAGCTCTGCCATGAGTTCCCTTTGCAGGTCTTCCAGCCGCGCTTCCTGTGCCGTGACGCGTTCGCGGGCGGCGTTGAGTTGCCGTGCCCGCCGCCCGCCATCGCTGAAGCTGTAGTCCAGCATCAACCCGACCGTGAGGTCGGTGGATTCCTCACGCTCGAGCGGTGTTCTGATCCCGGCCTGCAACCGTGCCCGCGGTTGGAACGCGGCATTGGCCTCGACCAACGCGGCCTGCGCCGCCAGAAGCTGTGCCGCCTCGCGCTGCAGGTCCGGCGCCCTTTGCCAGTTGCGGGTCATACGGCGCGCCTCGTCCACGCTGAGGATGGCTGCGGGCTGGCCAACTTCGGATGGCCGCGCGTTGAAGAATCGGGCAAATCGACTCCGGGCTTCGTCGAGACCGGCTTCGAGGCGCGTTTCCTCCAGTGAAATGTCGACGATCTGCCGGCGTGCCGCATCCAGCGACGCCCGGTCCACCATTCCCGTGGACGACAGGCGTTCGATCTGTGTCAGCAGCATGTCCATATCCGACGTCCGCCCGCGCAGAAGCCGCAGCCGTTCGGAGTACTGCCACAGGTCGATCCAGGCGCGCCCGGCGTTCAGCGCCACCTCGTTGCCCGCCGCCAGGCGATCGGCGATGGCCGCCACGGCCTCGGCGGTGGCGCGGTTGACCGCGGCTTCCGTTCCTCCCGCATCGTACACCAGTTGCGACACCGTCAGCCCGCCGGCGATCCCGGCATTGGACGTGCTCGGCCCCCGGCCCCCGGTTTCGCGGATGGCACCGATGTTGGCATCGCCCGACAAGGCAGGGCGCAGGGCGCTTGCCGCCACGCCGATCCGCTCTGCGGCCTCCCGCTCGCGCGCGGCGGCAGAGCGGTAGCGCGCATTCGCCGCCACCGCCGCACGCAGCGCGGGCGCAAACCCTTCCGACAGCGGCACCGTGGCGTCCTGGGGCTGCGGCGCCACATCTTGTGCCAGACGCGCGTCCACCGCCGCGCGCATGTCGGCGATCTCCACCGGTGCCCCGGCGCAGCCCGCCAGCAGTATCCCCACGACCGAGGGCGCCACAACCTTCCGCAGGCCGAAGTCCCGCATCATGGCTGCGCGTCGGGCGACGCCGCGTCCGTTTGCCCGGCCTTCGCCAGCTCGGCGCGCAGCGCGCGCAAGTAGCCTTCGCGGGCGGTTTTGTAGATGGCGACCTCGGTGTTCAGCTTGCGCATCTGCGACTCGAGGAACTGCAGGCTCGCCAGCTGCGCCTTGCCGTTCTCCGTCAGATCCTCGGTGTTGTAGTCGATACCGCCCACGGTAATTCTTGGCATGCCGTCTGTCCTTCAATCGTAAAGCAAGGAGGCGATGTCGATGCCGGTCGTCGCATGCAGCACCTCGGCTTGCAGCGCCTCGACATGGACGTTCCACGCCATCGTCAGCGCCGCGCGCTGCCGCCGCCGCAGGGCCAGACCCGCGTCCACCTGCTCCAGCCGCAGCAGCGTGGCGCGCGCGATGGGCGACAGCTGCGTCACGTCCACATTCCGGCCGTCGATGCTCAGCGTGTCGGCCATGCCGTCCCCCCTCATCGCGCCGGCCGCTGTTCGCGCGCGATCGCCGCGAGGTAGGCCAGCCGGGCGGTGTCCGCGATGGCCCATTCGTTCAGCAACTGGCGGATCTGCGCATCGACGAATGTGATGGACTCGGCCAGCTCTCGCGCCCGGCTGGTCGCCTCCGTCAGGTCGACCAGCCGCCCGTCGATCTCGAATTGTGTCTGCATCTGACCTCCGCGCTCGGAAACGGCCCCCTCGGATCTGAGGGGGCCGTCCACAGGGCCCCGCCGCACGCCGGCGGCGAGGGATGGGGCACCGGCGGGCCCGTACGGGACCCGCCGATGCCGGAGGGCCTCAGGCCACCTCGGGCTGGGTGGCGTACAGGATCCCGCTGTCGAGGATTTCGGTCCCCAGATCCGCCGCCGAGAAGTCCGTCAGCGTAACCTTCACCAGCCCCTCGGTCGCGGCCTCGCCACGGTCGTTGCCGGCTTCGGCGTCCGTCTCGATGTACAGGATCAGGTCGTCCCCATCCTCTTCCCAGAACACCTCCAGCGCGGTGCTGTCGCCGACATTGGCGGTGATGTCCTGCTCCAGCTCCGCCAGGCTGACGAGGGTGTAGCCCTCGCCGATGAACAGGCTGTCCACGCCTTCCTTGCCGAAGTCGGCGATGGTGAAGGCTTGGCCCTCCGCAGCGCCGGTGACGATGAAGATGTCGTCTTCGGCCGTCCCGGGCAGCGTCCCACCGGGCGCGCCGAGTTCCGTGACCTCGCCGAACTCGTCCCGGGCCTCCTTCGCGTCGGTAACGGCTTCGTCGAGCGCGCCCAGGTCCTCTTTGAGGGCCGTCGCGCCTTCCCAGGCCGCGATGGCGTCTTCGAGGCTCTCCTGGGCCGCGATGGCGCCCTCTTCGCCGTCGAGGTTGCCTTGCGCCTCGTTGAGTGCTGCGCGCGCGGCCTCACCGTCGGCATAGACGGTCGCTTCGGCCACGTCGCCATCCAACGCGCTGAGCTTCCCTTCGGCGGTCTCCCGGCTGATTTTTGCCTGCTCTACGGCTTCGTACGCTTCCACCGTTGCAGCACCGGCCTCGCGCAGCTCTTCGATCCGGACCAGTTTGGCATCGAAGTCCGGCCCGTCGACCACCTTTCCGTCGACGATCTTGAAAAGGTCGAGGGTACCGAGCGCCTCTTCGTCGCCAATCAGGATGCTGACCACGCCGTCGTCGTCGACCTCGAAAGATTTACCATCTTCATTCTTTCGAAGCACAAGATCATTGCGCGCCGCGAAGTCCTGGAGGACGAAATCCCGCTCGGCAGCGGCCGCGTCGCTGGCTTTTTCTGCTGCCACTTCAGCCTCTTTGGCCGAGTTGACGGCCGCGATGGCCGGCAGCAGTCCGTCGATCTCGCCAAGCTCGGCCGTCAGATCGTCCAGCGCCTTCTGGGCGTCGTCGACGGCCTTCTGCGCCGCTTCACGCCCGTCCGCGATCAGGCCCGCCTTCACGTTGTCCGAGGCGCCCCCAAAATCAGCCGCCACGTCAACCACGCCAAGCCCGAAGAGTTCGTCCCCAAGCGTGTCCGCGGTCGTGCCTTCAGCGACGTCGACGGCCTCGCCAATCTCTTCCAGCGTCGGCTCATCACCTTCCAGCTCGGCCTTGACCGCGTCGTTGTCCTCCGCGTCCTTCAGGAACGCGGCCCGGGCGGCCTCTGCGGCGTCCACCTCTCCGATCGCCGCGGCCAGATCGCGCAGCTCGGTCAGGACCGGATCGGTGCTGATTTCGATGCTGGCGTTGGCCTCCGCCACGGCGGCGACGACGGCTGCGTCGGCCCCCTCGGCGGCCACGACCACGGGCACCAGCCCTTCGGACAACTCCACCGCGCCCTCGGCGATGGCGGCGGCCACGGCGGCGGCCTCGGCGGCGGTGGCGGCGATGACGGTCACGGCCCCGGCCCCGATGACCGACTCCAGCGCCAGGAACTGCGCCGCCGTCATCACGACGCCCGAGTTGACCTCGACCACCGTCACACCGCCCAGATCGGCGGCGCTGACGTCCACGGTGCCGCTGCGCACCTCCAGCGTGTCGAACCCGACGATGGTGGAGCCTTCGGCCAGCACCACCGTGTCGGCGGCATCGGCAAAGTCGAACACCAGTGTGCCCAGCCCCGAAGCGGTCAGCAGGACCTCGATGCTGTCGGCCTCACCTTCGGTCACGTCGGCCACGGTCACGACGGCGCCGCCGTCCTCGGCCTGCGCGATCGCCTCCACGTCCGAGGTGACGGTGAATTCGCCGGTCGCGTTGTCGAAGGACACGGTCACGGTCGGCGCGGCCGGCGCGCCGGGCTCGGTCGGCGTCTCGGGCTCGGTCGGCGTCTCGGGCTCGGTCGGCGTCTCGGGCTCGGTCGGCTCGGGCTGTACCGGCGTGGTGGGGCTGCTGCTGGACCCGCCACAGGCCGCCAGCGTCACGGCCATCAGCGTCAGGCCCGCGCCCTTGGCAGCCCGGCGGGTGCCCTTGGCCTCCCAGAGCTTCATCATCTGGGCGACGGCGCGGTCCCGGGCCTGCGTGTCGCGGCCTGCGCCGTCGAGCACGGCGTCCTCGTGGATCATATCTTTCGGCATGTGTCTGCTGTCCTTCCTTCGATTTCCTGTGGCGTCTTGCCCGAGCGCGCCGCGACACGGCCAACGCCCCGCCGGGTTGCCCCGACACGCCGGGCCGAGGGGATCGGCCCGCCGCTGTTCGCCGTGCCGGCCAAAGCCGCCGTCACGTCGAAACCCCGTTTGCGACCCTGGTATCGCCGGCAGCGGCGCGACCCGACGGCCGTGCATCGCCGTTCGGCGTCGGCTGCGCGACCTCCGAGGGGGCGCCCCAGTGGCGCCCCAGGGCCTCCATCAACTCCTGCGCAAAGGCCTCCGAGACCCGCAGCGTGACCTCGCTGCGCTTGCGCCCCGGACCGGCGACCAGCAGGCCGGCCTCGCGCAGCAGGGCGATCCGCTTGAGCGCGCCCGAATGGGAACAGAACGGAGTTTGCACCGCCGAGGCCGCGCTGCTCACCGTCATCCCCTTGTCGTTGTTCATCAGGCTTGTCAGGACAATCTCCATCGCCCCGAGATTGGATGCCACCAGAACAAGATTTCGAGACGCCCCGAGGGTGCGCACCCAGTCAAGCTCGTGCTGCAAAACGTATTTGTTTTGTGCCGTCATATGACCGGACATTCTCCATACGCAAAACGAATGCGCAACCGCTGGCCGGAGCTATGACACAATTCGCCGCCGGGCAGAAACACCCAAAAATGCCGATAAAAAGGGGCGGTTAAAAAGAGAGGTTGTGAAGCCCAAAAGTAGTGGAGCGCGCGAAAAGGACGCGCGCTCCCGGAAAATGCATCGATGTTGACCGCTGGATCCCGAATCTGGAATCAGATTTCCCAAAATGGACCGGACATTTCCATATGTATCTTGGCCCCGAAGTTCGACACTTGCGGGTGGGAATTGGTCTTCCCCCGGGTAGGCGGTCTGATATTTTTCAATGAGGTGGTGGCCCGGCAGTGACGACTTCGGCGTGATCGTGTTGTAACACGGTTTCCTCAAGGTATTCCTGCATCTTGAGCTCTGGGGTGCACATTGTTCGTCCAATGTACACGCGCATCATGACATCGGGCGGCCGGAGCTACCTGCAACTCGTCGAGGGCCATCGCGACTCGCAGGGAAAGCTCCGCCTCGTTCAGCGACGCGTTCGTCATTGGTCTCGAACCAGTGGCGACACAATGGCTCACCTATCACCGCCGCGAGCTTGTCCTCGGAGGTCCAGCCCTCCGGACCGGCATTGGTGTCGGGCAGGAACTGCCCTTTCGCCCGCGCCTCCGCCCGCCACTTGGAAAGCGTCGCCACGCTGATCCCTTCCTCCTTGGCCAGTCGGCCAAGGGGCATGTTGTTCGGCGGCAGCATCTTCGCCAGCACCGCCGCCTTCCGTTCCAGTGAGCAAGCCAATCCGTCGTCCTGTCCCACCCGCCTCAGAATACACTTCCACTATCAGAGCGCGCGACAACTTCCCTGACTGAGGGGGGAGGGCGCGATGCTGGCCACGGTGCCGGCCCAGCGCAGCGTCTCGGGTCAGTGGACATGGCCGCCCAGCACCCGCTGCACCTGCGGGTAGCGGACGATCACCGTGGCCAGCGCCTCGGCGCCTTGGCAGGCGATGGCGTCCGTGTGGCCGATGCCGGTGGCGCAGGGCGGGTGGTGCATGAACACCACCGTGGGCCGCTCCGGCGCCTCGGCCAGCCGCGCCTCGAGCCAGTCGCAACCGGCGGCGTCGATCCGGGCCGAGCCGTCCGTCCGGGTCTCGTCCAGCGTATCGAGACCGATCAGCCGGACCCTCGGAAGGCACCGATCACCTGATCCAAAGGGCCCTCCCTGTCCGGCAGAAAGTCATCGCCCGCAATTGCCGTGGCGGTCGTGGTTGCCCGGGACGACGACGAGCGGGATCTGCGGCGGGGCCAGGGCGCAGCTCTCCACGGTCCAGGCTTGGCACCGCGCCAGACATCCATCGGCAGTCATCCAGCTCCAGAACGGAACGCGCGAGGATCCTCCGGGCGCATCGTGCCTATTCGTCCTCGCGCCGTGCCTTGCGCTCTTGAAGTCTGTGCCGGATGAACCCCCGGGGGTCCTGACAAAATGCGCGGTAGAGCTTGAAGTGACGGGTTTGCTCCAACTCGATCTCGGCGAGACCCAGGCGGGTCACCTGAAGAAGGCGGGCACCCGGAACCGCCATGAGGATGGGAGAATGGGTCGCGAGGATGACCTGCGCCGATGCGTTCTGCTGTATGTCGGCAAGAAATTCCACAAGGTCCATTTGCCGGGCTGGCGACAACGCGCTTTCCGGCTCGTCCATCAGATAGAGCCCCTGTGACCGGCAGCGCTCGGCAAACACGCGCAGGAAGCCCTCGCCGTGGGAATGGGACAGGAAGTCCGGCCCTCCGCCGGGCAGATCATCGAGATAGCGGGCAACAGCCCAGAAGGTTTCAGCGCGGAAGAACCAGCCGGCGGTCACCTTGGGCAGCCAGGCCGCGCGCAAATGCTCCACCAGTTCCGTTCCCGCCGTGTCGATCGCGCGCGAATGGTCGATGGGCCGATAGCCCTGGCCGCCACCGGTCTCGTCATAACCCGCAATGCCGGCGATCGCTTCGATCAAGGTGGACTTGCCGGTGCCATTCTCGCCCAGGATGATGGTCACCGGCGTCGTGAACTCCATGTACCAGCTCGGGTCACGCAGGAACGGCAGGGAGAAAGGGTACTCTTCTGGGCGTCTGTCTGCCGGTCGGGCCCAGCTAATGCGCCTGAGATAGGGCGCGCGAAGGGTGGTCTTCGGTTTTCGGTGCCGGCCCATGCCGGGCTCCTTCTGCATGATGATCCACGTGCGCGGCCCGTCCGAATTGCACGGGACGGCATCCGGGCCGATCCGACAACCCTTGTTCTCGCCACCTCGGCGCGGCACATTGCAGGCACCAAAGACGGTGGAGCATGAGAGGCGGATGAGCAAACCTGTCCCTGCCGCAGCCTTCGCCATTGCGCTTGCATCCTGGACGATGGCTGCGCCCGCCTCTGCGGACGGCGCGATTGTCGGTCTGATGTCGGAACGGGACGTTGAGGTCCTGGCGCAGTTCGACACGCGCCGCGCGGCCGCGATCGCGACGGCCACCGGCGTATCCGACACGGCCGCAGTGGCAACGCTCGCCGAGGCTCTGTCGGGCGAGGCCTTGCCGTTCGATACCGACCACGACCCGAGCGGGGACTGGCGTTGCCGATTCCTGAAGCTTGGAGGCGACCCGGTGCTAACCGTCCATGACTGGTTTTCCTGTAAGCGCCACGCCGACCCCCTCCTCCCGCTGGTGATCTGACCAAGCCATTCTCTGCGCTCATGAGCGTTGGAGGTTTGGGCTTGGAAAGAGACGGCAAGGTGGGCGTCCATTTGGACGGCTCGTGG
>NZ_NHSD01000221.1 GCF_016653255.1 Rhodobaculum claviforme | reverse complement strand
AATCATGTTCGGCAGGCTCAAGGACTGGCGCCGCATCGCCACACGCTACGACCGATGCCCCAAGGTCTTCCTCTCCGCCATCGCCCTCGCCGCAACCGTCATCTTCTGGCTATGAGTCCTGAGCCTAGAGGGCGTCACCTATTCCTCGATCCGGGCCGGGCTGATCGAGTTCCGACGCAGGGTCGAGCAGCTTCAGCACAACGTGGTGGTGCACCTGTTCTGCCGCCCGGTCTGGGAGCGGTTCGTGCGGCTGGCGGTGCTCACGGGCGAGCTGCCCGCGCGGGACTTCGACCGGAACCCGGACGCCTACTTGGGGTGCGAATGGCTGCCGCCGAAGTTCGATTACGTCGATCCGATGAAGGACGTGCAGGCCGAGATCGTGGCGATCGGCGCGGGGCTCAAGAGCCGGTCCCAGGCGATCTCCGAGCGCGGCTACGACGCCGAACAGGTGGATGCCGAGATCGCCGCGGATCGCGAGCGCGCGGAGGGGCTGGGGCTGAGTTTCGGCCAGACGACGGCACAGCAGCAGAAGGAGGCCGCCGATGGCTGACACCGCGACAACCCCGGCATCGACGCGGTCAGACGTCGGGAGCGACAATGTTTGCCTGCTCACCCGCCGCGCGACGCTGACGCCCGCGACTGCCGATCCGGAGGCGCGCACCGTGGAGGTGATCTGGTCCACCGGCGCACCGGTGCGCCGCCGCGACATGGCGGGGCCATACATCGAGCGGCTGAGCCTCGATCCGCAGGCAGTAGACCTGTCGCGGCTCGAAAGTGCCAGCGTCCTGGACGCGCATCGACAGACCGCCGTCCGCGACGTGCTCGGCTCCGTCCGCAGCGCCGCCGTCGACGGCAAGCGCGGCACGGCCGTCATCCAGTTCTCGGCCCGGCCCGAGGTTGAGCCGGTCTGGCAGGACGTGCTGGCGGGCATCCTGCGGCACGTCTCGGTCGGCTACTCGGTCGAGGACTGGGCGGAGACCACCGAGAACGGCGCGCGCGTGCTGACCGCGGTGCGCTGGACCCCTCACGAGATTTCCCTGGTGCCGACGCCCGCCGACCCCGGCGCCCATATTCGCATGGAGACAGAGATGACCGACATGACCACCACCCTGGCCCAGCCCGAGGCGCCGACCACCGAGGCCCGCGCCGAGGCGAACGCCGAGATCCGCTCCATCGCCCGGATCGCTGGGCTCGACCAGTCCTGGATCGAAGGCCAGATCGACGGAGGCGCCGATCCCGACACCGCCCGCCGCGCGGCCTTCGAGGCGCTGGCCAAGCGCAGCGCGCCGCCGATCCGCACCGAACAGGTCCGCGTCGAGATGGGCGACAGCCAGGACGACCCCGCCCTGCGCGCACGCCAGATGGGCGAGGCGCTCTACGCCCGGATCAATCCACGGCACGAACTGAGCGAGCCAGCCCGGCGCTACGCCTATTCGACCCCGGTCGACATGGCGAAGGAGCTGCTGACTCTCCGCGGCGAATCCACCATGGCGCTCTCGCCCGCGAGCCTCGTGACCCGCGCCCTGCACACGACCTCCGACTTCCCGATCATCCTCGGAGACACGGTGGGCCGGGTGCTGCGCGACGCCTACCAGGCCGCGCCCTCGGGCATCCGCCGCCTCGGCCGCCAGACCACGGCTCGGGACTTCCGCGCGGTGAACAAGATCATGCTGGGCGAGGCGCCGCTGCTGGAGAAGCTGAACGAGCACGGCGAGATCAAGGCCGGGACGATGGCCGAGGCGCGCGAGGCCTACAAGGTCGAGACCTGGGCGCGGAAGATCGGCATCACCCGGCAGGTGCTGGTGAACGACGACCTCGGCGCCTTCGCGGACCTCGCCCGCCGCATGGGACAGGCCGCGGCCGAGACCGAGGCGCGGATCCTCGTCACCCTCCTCGAGGCGGGCAGCGGCAACGGGCCGACCCTGTCGGACGGCAAGACGCTGTTCCACGCCGATCACGGCAACAAGGCGGGCACCGGGGCGGCGATCTCCGACGCCACCCTCTCGGCAGCCCGGCTGGCGCTGCGCACCCAGAAGGGCATCGAGGATCGCACGATCCGCGTGACGCCCCGCAACCTGCTGGTCCCGCCCGCGCTGGAGACCACCGCCGAGAAGTGGCTGGCCTCCATCGCGCCCGCGACGGCAGCGGATGTGAACCCGTTCTCGGGCTCGCTCTCGCTGATGGTCGAGCCGCGCCTCTCCTCGGCCACGCGCTGGTACGTCACCGCCGACCCCGGCGAGATCGACGGGCTGGAGTTCGCCTATCTCTCGGGCGCGGAAGGTCCGCAGGTCGAGAGCCGCTCGGGCTGGGACGTCGATGGCGTCGAGATCCGGGTGATCCTGGACTTCGGCGCGGGCTTCATCGACCACCGCGGCTGGTTCATGAACGCGGGCGCCTGATGGTCAGCCTCGCCCAGCTCACCGTCTGGCGCGACGCCCTGATGGCCGCGCGCTACCGGGGCGTCCGCACCGTCGAATACGACGGCAAGCGCGTCACCTACGCGAGCGACGGCGAGATGGCCGCCGCGCTCGCGGACCTCAACCGCAAGATCGCAGGCGCCGAGGGGCGCGTCTCCGTCGTCCGCATCCAATCCTCGAAAGGGCTCTGAACCATGAAGACCTACATCCAGAACGGCCACGTCATCACCGTGCCCACGCCCGCGGGAGGGATCGCCTCGGGCGCGGGGCTGATCGTCGGCAACATCTTCGGAATCGCCGCCTACTCGGCCGCCGAGGGCGACCCGCTCGAACTGGCCACCACCGGCGTCTACAAGCTGCCGAAGGCCAGCGCCGCGGTCCTCACCGTCGGCGCGCGGGTGGCCTGGGACAACATTGCCAAGGTGGTGACCACCCCAGCCGCGGGGCGCTTTCCCATCGGCATCGCCACTGAGGCCGCCGGGAACGCGATCACCAGCGTCGCGGTGCGGCTGGACGGCGTGGCGACGGCGGCGAGCTGACCTCCGTCGATCAGTTCACGTCCAGCGTCAGGAATGGTTGACGCATACTGCTATAGCGTGATACCCGCTCCCAAACGCCTCCGGATAGTATTCCCCTAAAGAGGAGGCGAAGATGGGACTTACAAGTTGGTTCTCCCGGAGCGGCGACAAGTCCGGGAGCAAGGGCAAGCCAGGCAGAGGCTACGCAAAAGGCTCTGCAAGGAGTAACCCTGACAAGTGGAAGCCTCGCACCCCCGCGCAGGCAAAACGCCACGAGAAAACCCCCAAGACTTGGCGGTGAGTCACAACACGACGCGGCCCGGCAGAGATGCCGGGCCCGCTTGCATGTCTGCAGCCGCGTCCCTTATCCTCACAACCAACGCTGATTGACGTAAGCGCGATGGCTGGGCCCTATGCGGCGAGGCTTGACGGCTGCGCGTAGCGCCAGGGCATGAGGTCCTCGATGCGGGATTTGGGGTGGCCGTCGAGGATGGCGCGGAGGGTGTCGGCGAGGTAGT
>NZ_NHSD01000220.1 GCF_016653255.1 Rhodobaculum claviforme | reverse complement strand
CCGACCCCACCCCGCCCGCGGCCCCTGTCACCAGCACCGGCCCCGCGCCTGGCGTCAGGCCGTGATCCTCCAGCGCCATGACCGCCAGCATCGCGGTGAAGCCCGCGGTGCCCACCGCCATGCACTGCCGTGTGGTCATGCCCTGCGGCAGCGGCACCAGCCAGTCGGCGCGCACCCGTGCCTTTTCGGCGAACCCGCCCCAGTGACGCTCGCCCACCCGCCAGCCGGTCAGCACCACCCGGTCGCCCGGCGCGTAGCGGGGATCGTCCGATGCCTCCACCACGCCGGCGAAATCGATGCCGCCCACATGGGGATAGTCGCGCACCAGCCCGCCGCCCTTGGGCGACAGGCACAGCCCGTCCTTGTAGTTCACGGTGGTGTGTTCGATCGCCACCGTCACATCGCCCGCCGGCAGGCGGTCGTCCTTCAGCGTCTGCACCGAGGCCGTGGCCGGGCCGTCGCCATCGCGTTCCAGAAGTACCGCGCGGAATGTCATGTCGTGTTCCTTCCGTATCCGGGCCCTGTCGGCGGCCGCATCAGCGGCCGGGGCCGCGCCAGTCGATCGCGCAGATTTCGGCCGAGCGTCCGTCGAAGTCCCACACCCGGCCAAAGGCGCGCACACGCCCCCTGGTGGCGGTGGCGACCGTGATGTCGGGGCCCATCCAGTATTCGGTGTTGCGCACCACGATGTCCTGGTCGGGGTCGGCGCCGCGCACGGGCACGACCTCGCCCTGGATCTTCCTGCCCACGGTCAGGCGGCGGGTCTTGCCTTCGGTCTCGAACGTGACGGGGGCGGATTCGGCGCCGAGGAAGTCGCTGACCAGCATCCCGAACAGCCCCGTCGTGCCGCGCGCGGCGCCGGAAAAGATGTGGACCAGCGCCTCGTGGGCCTCGGGCCCCGCGCGGTCATCGATGAAGGCCGCGGCCGTCCAGTTTCCGCGCGCCATCAGGCCGGGGATCTCCAGCAACAGCCCGACGTTGAGGCCCGACAGCGGCGTGTCGCCATAGTGCCCCTCGTCGATGCGCACGCCGGCCCAGGCCTGGCAGTAGCCCTCGGTGGGGGCGTGCTTGCCCAGCGAGACCACGCAGGGGCAGAACACCGTGCAGTTGCAGTTCAGGATCAATTCGCCCCGGATTTCCCACGGAACCTGCCCCACGGGCAGCTGTTGAAGTGTTGTGGTCATGTCCTCCCCCTCTTTCGTCATGTCAAACCAGCAGCGCGGCCACCGCCGCCCCCAGCAGCGCGGCCCCCACGGGCCGGGTCAGCGGGCGCCCCAGCTGCGGCAGCTTCTCCAGCGTCATCAGCGCCATCGCGCCGCCCATCCAGATCAGGTTCATGGTCCCGCCCACGAACGCCAGTGCCATCAGCGCCCAGCAGCAACCCAGGCACACCAGCCCCAGCCGCAGCCCGATCCGCCACGGCCCGTCCTGCCAATGCGCCATGAACAGCACCAGCGGACGGCGGCAGCGGCTCAGGCAGGCCTCCTTGAGGGGGGAGAACTGCCAAAGCCCCGCGCACGCCAGCAGCGCCGCCGTCAGCGGCTGCGAGACGCTCTCGCCCAGTGCCGACACCAGCCCCGCGCCCGCCAGCGCCAGCTGCGCGGCCGTGGCCAGCAGCGCAAAGCCCAGCCAGACCGCCAGATACCCCGCCAGAAGCGCCCCGAATCCGCGCGCCCCCGCCATGCGCAGGTCATCCCACGTCGCCAGCGCCGGCAGGGCTGTGGGCGCCATCATCGCACCCGCCATCAGCGCCCACATCACGAACACCGACGGCGCCCCCGCCAGCCCCGGGGCGGGCGCGCACAACGCCTCCCACCACGAGGCGCCGCCCAGCCGCGCGGCGGCGGCCATCTCGGGCGGCATCTGCATGGCAAACAGCAGGCCCCAGGCCGCCAGAACACCGCCGTACAGCGCCAGCCAATGCGGCCGGCCCATCCCCCTCAGCCGGTCGCCGATGCGCAATGTCGCGTGCATGCCCCCTCCCTGCGGTCGCACGCCGCGACAGTGGCATGCCGGGCACAGCGGCGCAACGTGGTGCGCGGCGCCCTGCACGGGCAGGCTTGAAACGCCGGGGCGGGATGCGTATCTTTGGGATGTTCCGGCAACGGGACTATGGACATAAACGCGCTCGGAATAAGCGGATCGGACCCGGGGGCGGTACCCGGCGGCTCCACCATAACCCCTCATTGGGGGAGTTTGGGGCCGAAACAGGATCGACGAACGTGTAAAGGAGTGGCTTTGTCCCGGTGAGGTACCACCGTTA
This sequence comes from Rhodobaculum claviforme, assembly GCF_016653255.1. Taxonomy (GTDB): domain Bacteria; phylum Pseudomonadota; class Alphaproteobacteria; order Rhodobacterales; family Rhodobacteraceae; genus Rhodobaculum; species Rhodobaculum claviforme. The sequence goes on along the minus strand of NZ_NHSD01000220.1, from coordinate 4,442 downwards.
TCGGTCCGAAAAGTACAGTTGCCAATGACAACCGTGCTCCGGTGGCCGTTGCTGCGTAAGCAGTAGCGACATCGAAACCTAAGCCCAGGCGTGTAGCAGCGTCTGGCGGGGTCCGCAGGCACCTGGCAACAGAAGCCTGCACTACACCCACCTTGCCAAATTTCGAGAAATTCCCAGACTTAACGTCTTGATTCTGATCGGTTTTTTTTGGGGTAAAGAATAGCCCTTGCGCGCACGGCCTCCGGCATGCGTAGGTTCCGATAGTACCTTGGCGACGGTGGAACTCTTGAAGCCTATCGGACACATCAAGCGGCGCCCCTGGACCTCTGGCCAGCTCCGCGGCGAGACGTTGTTTTGTGTCTACCGAGAAGACGGTCACCCGGCCGACTATCCATGGATGTGGGCAGCAAGCGCGGCACGGGATGCAGGCTACACACCCGATACCATCCACACGATGCTAACCCACATCACGGCGCTCGAGCTGTGGGCGATCTATCGGGGAATCGACTTCTATTCGGCGATGATCGAGGGGGAGTGTCTAAATCTTCAGGAAGTGGCCGATCTTGAGTCATTCCTGCACTACCGTGTAAGCGATCTACGCGCCCTGCTGCGCGTCGAGCGCGTCAACGAGAGACGCTTCTTAGAGCAATGCCTCACGCACCGCGCGGTCGCAACATCAAGCGTGGTTCAACGCCAGATAACGGCTACTAATTATCTGACGTGGATCGGAGAGTTCGGCAACCGCCTCATTGCTCTCAACCGGACGGGCAGTCAAAAATTAGCTAGGGTCAGGACTCGTTCTTTCTCATAGCCAGAAGATGACGGCTGCAGCCAGCGCGATGGCGGACATGAAGACCTTCGGGCATCTGTCGTAGCGGGTTGCAATGCGCCGCCAGTCCTTCAGTCGGCCGAACATGATCTCGATGCGATTGCGGCGCTTATACCGCCTTTTGTCGTTGCGAACCGCCTTCCCTCGGGACTTCCGGCCGGGGATGCAGGGCCGTATCCCCTTGTCCTGCAACGCTTCTCGGAACCAGTCGGCGTCGTATCCCCGGTCGGCAATCAGCCACTCGACCGCCGGCAGGGAGCCGCACAGCGCCCGCGCGCCGACGTAATCGCTGACCTGGCCGGCCGTGATGAAGAACTGGATCGGACGCCCTTGGCTGTCGGTCACGGCGTGCAGCTTGGTGTTCATCCCGCCCTTGGTGCGGCCGATCAGGCGTCCACGCCCCCCTTTTTCACCCGCAGGCTGGTCGCTGTCCGGTGCGTCTTGAGATAGGTCGCGTCGATCATCGCCGTCTTCTCCTCGGGCTCCTCGGCGGCCAGTCCCGCGAGGATCCGGGCGAACACGCCCCTCTCGCTCCAGCGCTTCCAGCGATTGTAGAGGGTCTTGTGCGGCCCGTATTCCTTCGGCGCGTCGCACCAGCGCAAGCCATTGCGGTTGATGAAGATTATCCCGCTCAGCACACGTCGGTCATCGACCCGCGGCTTACCATGACTCTTGGGAAAGAACGGTCGTAGCCGCGCCATCTGCGCGTCCGTCAGCCAGAACAGATTGCTCATCATGCCCCCCGTTGATCGAGGGCCGTGAATCACGCCAACCGGCGAGCCGTAAGCAGATCAATGGGTCCTGAGCCTAGTCACCCGAGTCTGAAGTTCCTGCCAGTGTTTTCTGGCAGAACCTTTTGACGGAGGCGAGGGTTTCGTCGGCGGACTTGTCCTACTCGTAGGGTTTGGGGTTCTGGTTGTGGGGGTCAATAAATGCGGCGATATCGGCTTCGAGGTCCGCGACGGAGCGGTGGACGCCGCGTTGGATCTGCTTGCGGGTCAACTCGGCAAACCAGCGTTCAACCTGGTTCAGCCAGCTTGCCGATGTGGGTGTGAAATGCACGTACAAGTGCAGACGGCGCGCCAGCCAGGCCCTGACCCTCGGCGTCTTATGGGTGGCGTAGTTATCCATCAAGAGATGCACGTCCCGCCCCTCAAGCATCCTGCGGTCGAGTTCCTCGAGGAAGTCGAGGAATCTGTCGCGCGGTGGCGTTTGTAGCACTTCCGGATTCCGCTCCGGTGGCAATGTCGAGGGCGGCAAACAGTGACGTGGTGCCGTTTCGGGTGTATGTTTGGGTGCGCCGCTCGGCCACGCCGAGCCTGCGGGCGAAAAAAATGGGGTCGAGACGACAAGCGCGGGCGCTAGATCGGGCGCACGAAGGGCGGGCTGAACACCAAGTTGCGCATTCCACGGCATCCGGCCAGCGATTCCACGGGCATCCGGCCACCCCCGTCTGAGGGCCTGCGAGGCGCTTTTTCATTGTGGGGTTTTCCCCCGCTGGTCAATGGTGCCGTCGTGAGCGTGGGTTGTCCACGGGGGGGGACCCGCGCGCGGCGCCAAGCGCGCCCCATAGCGCTGGCGCGGCGGCGCGCGCGGGGGGGACCTGTGGGCAAGCCGCGCGGGGATGGGAGCCGGACCGTCTCCTCATGCCCTGTTCCTCGTCAGCGTCGGCCGTGATGGTGGGAGCATCGGGCGGGGTTTCCCTGCGTAAGGAGGGACCGTCGGGGGCGCTCCGTTGCGCGACACCTCGTAAGACTGGGTGTCGCTTGACACCTGTGGAGGTTCTGGCTCAGAAGCACTTCCGCAACTTCCGTTTTCCGCGTGGAAGGTTTATAGTGGGAAATGGTGATATCGGAATATCAATTGAAATCAAATAATTGTCCGTCGGTAGGCGGGCTGAACGATGCTTAAGGTTGGTATAACCCGAACCTTATCCTTCCATCGTCAGGCATCTGGCTTGCTGTCCCTCTCACCTCACAGCCTGGTCCCGCTTGCGCTCTTGTAGGTTGCGCCGCACCGCGTGATCGCGCGCCGTCCGCCCTGCCTGTCGGTTTCAGCCTTCGATCCTCTCCACCGGGATTCCCGCCATGTCGGAGATCCGGTGACCCGTGTGGCCATGCGGCCGAAGGCGGATCACCGCGTTCGCGCGCAGACCACTCCAGGCTGCGCCCCCAAGCTCCGGGTGCGCCTCTCGCGCCTTGTCGAAAATCTTCCACATCTGATTTGCGGTCCCCGGCTTCCCTGCGTTCTTGCCGCTGTCTTGCAACAGGAACGGCCCGGGCCGCTTCTCCCGGGTCTGCATCGCGGCTTCCAGTCGGGGAGGATCAGGCACCAGGGCTGCACCCTTTCTTCCGCTGCGACAGGTTGAAGCCGCCTTCGTCAACATCGACCCATGATCTGCATGGCGCCGAGGAAGACCTCGATCCGGTCGTCGTGGGTGCACGCCTTCAGGCCCGAGACGCTGGGTAACTTGTACCGGGACCAGTGCCGCGCCGCGGGCCTGCCGCACTGCACCCTCCAAGGCATCCGCAGGGGGCAGGCGACGGCGATCGCCCACGCCGGGGGACCGAGTTCGAGGTCATGAGCGTCCTCGCCCACGCCAGCCCGAAAGAGGCGGCGACCCACACGAAGCGGGTGGATCGGCGACGGCAGACGGACAGCGCCGTGGGGCGCATCACCGGGCCGAAATCGGAACGGGAATCTTCCAACCTTTCCGATAAGTTGGGGGAAAATCTGTGTCTATCTGAAGGGGCGTGTGTAAATCATATATATGGCAGCCCGTAGGGGAATCGAACCCCTCTTTCCAGGTTGAAAACCTGGCGTCCTAACCGATAGACGAACGGGCCAGAGCCGCTTCTGGGCTGACGCTGGCCGTTTAAGCAATCCGTCCGGTGCGCGCAAGTGGAAATCGTATCCCGAAGTGCGGCCCCAGTCAGGGTAGGACGATTCAACCCTGGCGAGGGGGCGGTGCGGTCGTCGGATGGTATGGGCGGGCGCGGCGGCTGCCCGCGTCGGGAGGGCCGATTCGTCCGCATCTCTCCCCGAGGCCCGCGCGGCGCCCGGATGGGCAAGGGGCGGCGGATCTGCGCGCCGGGGCGCGGCCAGGGTCTGACAGGCCGTGACTTCGGGGTGACGCAATGCGTCTGTTTTCGAGGACGCTTTGCCTGTCCTTGACCCGGGTGGCCGACGCCGTTGGCAAGGACCTGCCGCGCGCCATCGCGCTCCGAACGCAGAGTCGTGCTGACGGCGACGCCACCCCGGCGTCGGGGCCCGACCGCGTGCCAAGAGACACCCATCTTCACGAGGACAGATCAGGACCCGTTGATCTGCTTGAGGCGGCAAGGCCTGCGCAGTGCTGGCCTGCCCCCTGAAAAGTGGTCCTCCCTGAGGTAGGCTTTCGAGCCCGACGGAGGATGCAGGGATGCCCCAGCAGAAGCACAGCCGGAGGAGATCGTCGCGAAGCGCCGGCAGGTCGACGTGTTGGTGTCGCAGGGCCGGTCGGTGGCCGAGGCTGTGCGCACGATCGGCGTGACGCCGTTCACCTGCTACCGTCGGCGCAAGGAATTTGGCGGCTTGAAGACCGACCAGGTGAAGCGGCTGAAGGAGCTTGAGA
>NZ_NHSD01000219.1 GCF_016653255.1 Rhodobaculum claviforme | reverse complement strand
CCACAATCCCCCGCACACCAGCCCCCCCGTGCCGGGATCACGGCGCCGATCATGCGCCCCGTCGTGCCACTCGTCATGCCCCTGGTCATGCCCCCGGTCATGCCCGGTCGCGCCCGCCGACCGTCCCCGGCGCCATGCGCCCCGACAGGTCCTGCTGCATCGTCTCGATCCGGTTGCGCTGCGGCTCGGGATACGCGGCCAGCGGTGGAAACCCACCATGCAGTGCCTGGAGATACACATCGCGCGCCACCGGCGCCGCCGCCGAGGAGCCGCCGCCGCCGTGCTCGATCACCACCACCACCGCATAGGCCGGCGCCTCCTCGGGGCCATAGCCCACGAACAGCGCGTGGTTGCGCCGGTTCCACGGCAGGTCCTGCTGCCGGCGCACACCGGCTGCGCGCTCGGCGGCGGTGATCGAGAACACCTGGCTGGTGCCGGTCTTGCCGGCCAGGCGCGCGGATGACTCCACCACGCGCGAACTCCACGCGGTGCCGCGGCGGTGGTTGACCACCTCGCTCATGCCCTGGCGCACCACCGCCAGCGCGCGCGCATCCAGCCCCAGCGCAGGCGTCTCGGCGGGCGGCTCCTCGCGGCCGCCGATGGCGCGCACCAGCCGCGGCGCCACCGCGCGGCCCGTCGCCAGCCGCGCCGTCATCACCGCCAGCTGCAACGGCGAGGACAGCACGAACCCCTGCCCGATCGAGGCGTTGATGGTGTCGCCCACCTGCCACGCCTCACCGCGCCGGTCGCGCTTCCATTCGCGCGTCGGGTTCAGCCCGGCGGCCACCGACGACATCGGCAACGCATGGCGCACCCCCATCCCGAGGCGTTCGGACATCGCGTTGATCCGCTCGATCCCCAGCCGCTGGCCCATCTCGTAGAAATAGACGTCGCAGCTTTCGCTGATGGCCGAGACCAGGCCCACCCGGCCATGCCCGCCCCGCTTCCAGCAATGGAACCGGCGCCCCGAGATATCGACATGGCCGGGGCAGAACACCCGCTCCTCGGGCACCGTCACCCCGGCCTCCAGCGCCGCCAGCGCCACCGCCATCTTGAAGGTGGAGCCGGGCGGATACACCCCCTGCACCGTCTTGTCGACGAGCGGGCGATACGGGTCGTCCAGCAGCGCCCGGAAATCGGGCACCGAGATCCCGTGCGCGAACAGGTTGGGGTCATAGCTGGGCGAGGATGCAATCGACAGCAGATCGCCCGAGCGCACGTCCATCACGATCACCGCGGCACTTTCGCCCGCCACGCGGGCCTGCACGAAGGCTTGCAGGCGGTGGTCGATGGTCAGCTGCACGTTGCGCCCCGCCGTGCCCTCGCGGCGGTCCAGCTCGCGCATCACCCGGCCCACGGCGTTGACCTCGATGCGGCGGGTGCCGGCGCTGCCGCGCAGCGCGTGCTCCATATGGCGTTCCACACCGATGCGCCCGATCTGGAAACCCGGAAGTTGCAGCACCGGGTCGGGCACCTCCTGCTCGGCGATGTCCCGCTCGCTGACGGCCCCGACATAGCCCACCACATGCGCCAGCCCCCCCGCCAGCGGATAGTGGCGCGACAGGCCGACCTCGGGGGTGACGCCCGGCAGCGCGGGGGCGTTGGCGGCGATGCGCGCGATCTGGTCCCAGCTCAGCCGCTCGGCGATGGTGACGGGAACGAAGGGGCGGTGGCGGCGGACCTCGCGCAGGGTGCGCTCCACCACCTCGTCGGGCAATTCGATCAGCCGCGCCAGCCGACCGAGGACCTCCTCCACGTCGCCGGCATCCTCGCGCACGATGACGACGCGGTAGTTCTGCTCGTTGCCCGCCACGACCGCGCCGGTGCGGTCGTGGATCAGCCCGCGTACCGGCGGGATCAGGCGGATGTTGATGCGGTTCTCCTCGGCCAGCAGGCGGAACTGGTCGGCCTCGGCCACCTGGATCTGGCGCATCCGACCCGCGAGCATCAGCATCCCCGCGCCCATCATGCTGCCCAGCAGCAGCGCGCGGCGGGTGACGCGGCGGGCGCCCTCGGCGGTGTCACGGGTGGTGCGTTTCATCGATGGCTCCTCACAGCGGGCGGCCCAGCGCGTCGACTTCTCCGGTGGCGGGCTTGCGCACGCGCAGCACCGCGTGGCTGAACAGCACCACCAGCGGATAGGCCAGCATCGTCGACACCAGTTGCACAAGACTGGCCCCCAGCGGCGCGGGATCGACGAACACCAGCACCAGCACCAGCCGCCCGGCCAGCCACATCGCCGCCATCACCGCCGCCACGAATGCCCACTCCAGCGCGAACGGCAGCTCCCGCATCAGCGGCTGGCGGCCGCGCAGGAACTCCGAGCCGGCCAGCACCATCAGCGCCCACAGCCCCGGCGGGCGCATCAGGAGCAGGTCCTCGAGCACGATCACCCCCACCACCAGCGGCGCGGGGACATAGTCGGGCCGGCGCAACACCCACGCCAGCACGAGGCACACCAGCACATCCGGTCCCGGCAGCCCGTGTCCCGGCACCCCCAGCGGCAACATCCGCCAGAACAGCGACACCCCCGCCAGCCCCACGAACACCGCCCAGTACCGCCACGGCGTGTACGAGACCGCCTCAGCCATCCCCCGGCGCCCCCTGCGCCAGCGCATCACCCGTCCGGCCTGTTCCGGTCTGGCCCGCTCCCGCCTGGCCTGCCTCGAACGGGACCAGCAGGCGGCCGGGGTCCTCGATCCGCTCGGTCGGCTGTGCGCGCAGCACCCGCAGGAACTCCAGCCGTTGCAGGTCCGCCGACAGCCGCACCCGCAGGCTGCGGTCGGCGCCCATCGCGACCTCGCCCACCAGAAGACCGGCGGGAAAGACCCCGCCGTCGCCCGTCGTCACCACCCGGTCGCCCGGGCGCACCTGTTCGGGGCTTTCGAGGAAATCGACCGGCGGCAGCGGCCCGTTGTCACCCGCCAGGATCGCCCGCTGCCCCGAGGGCTGGATCACCACCGGCACCCGGCTGTTGGAGTCGGTGACCAGGATCACCCGCGCGGTCTGGCTGCCCACGCCCGACACGCGCCCCACCAGCCCCAGCCCGTCCATCACCGCCCAGCCGTCGCGGATGCCGTCGCGCGCGCCCACGTTCAGCAGCACCGAACGCCGGAACGGCGAGCCCGAGTCCGCCAGCACCACCCCCGTCAGATGCGTCAGCCGCGGGTCCAGCCGGACCTGGTTCAGCTCCAACAGGCGGGCGTTCTGCTGCTCCAGCTGCAACGCCGCCTCGCGCCAGGCGCGCATCTGCTGCAATTCGCGGCGCAATTCCTGGTTCTGTTCGTGGATGCGGGCATGGAATCGCAGATCCTCCAGCAGCCCCGCCGCGCGCGTGACCGGCGCCAACGCCCAGTCGAAACTGGGCACCACCCGGTCGATCACGGCGATGCGAAACCGCTCCATCCGGGGGCTGTCGATCCGCCACAGCGCGAACATCGCCACCAGACCCAGCACGAGCATCCCCACCAGGATGCGCCGCACCGGCCGGTTGATGTCACTGTTCCCGCCCCGATCGCGCGTCACCCTCGCCCCCCGCTGTGCCGAAACGGGGCAGGCCCGCGCGGGGGCTCACCCCCGCCGGGTCCGCCCCGGCCCGGCCGTTGCATCCGCGCCCGCCGCGCCGGGTTCGACCCCGGCGCTGTCGGCCTCAGCTGTCGTAGTCGATCGCATGACGCAGCTGGCGCTCGTATTCCAGCGCCTTGCCGGTGCCCAGCGCCACACAATTCAGTGACTCGTCGGCGACCGAGATGGCAAGCCCCGTCTGTTCGCGCAACGCAAGGTCCAGCTCGCCCAGCAGCGCCCCGCCCCCCGTCAGCATCACGCCGCGATCCACGATGTCGGCCGCCAGATCCGGCGGCGTCGCCTCCAGCGCCAGCATCACCGCCTCGCACATCGCCTGCACGGTTTCCGACAGCGCCTCGGCGACCTGCGCCTGGCTGATCTCGATTTCCTTGGGCACGCCGTTCAGCAGGTCGCGCCCGCGGATCTGGAGCACCGCACCGCGCCCGTCGTCGGGCATGCGCGCGGTCCCGATGGAGGTCTTGATGCGCTCCGCCGTCGCCTCGCCGATCAGCAGGTTCTGCTGGCGACGCAGGTAGGAGATGATCGCCTCGTCCATCCGGTCGCCGCCGACGCGGACCGAGCGGGCATAGACGATGTCGCCCAGGGACAGCACCGCGACCTCGGTGGTGCCGCCGCCGATGTCGACCACCATCGACCCGGTGGGATCGGTGATCGGCATCCCCGCCCCGATGGCCGCCGCGATCGGCTCCGCGATCAGGCCCGCGCGGCGCGCGCCGGCCGACAGCACGGACTGGCGAATCGCGCGTTTTTCGACGGGCGTGGCGCCATAGGGCACGCAGACGATGACCTTGGGCTTGGTGAAGGTGGTGCGGCGGTGGACCTTGCGGATGAAGTGCTTGATCATCTCCTCGGCCACGTCGAAGTCGGCGATGACGCCGTCGCGCATGGGCCGGATCGCCTCGATGCTTCCGGGCGTGCGCCCCAGCATCAGCTTGGCATCCTCGCCCACCGCGAGCACCTGCTTCTTGCCGTCCTTGACGTGGTAGGCCACCACCGAGGGCTCATTGAGGATGATGCCCCGTCCCTTGACATAGACGAGCGTGTTCGCGGTGCCGAGGTCGATCGCCATGTCGGACGAGAAGAGACCCGAGAAAAGCATGCAGGCACCTTGCGTTTGATGACCCCGCGCCCGGCGCGGCCACGGGACGGAAGGGGTATGGGTGGAGACAGGCCTGCGGGCGCACCCCACGGCCTGGACGCGCGTCCTTATAGGCGCGCGCGGGTCACAGCGTAAAGGGGCCGTGCCGGACCGCGCGGCGGCAATCCGCCGGATCCCGCGCGCCGGTGCCCGCCCCGGCGGCACGCGGCCAGCCTGTCGCCCGCGTGCCGCCGGGGCGCGGCCCCATCACAGGCCCAGTCACGGCGCCGTCACGGGCCCGGGCGTGCAGGCTCAGCCCAGGCCCGCGCGGGCGAACATCTCGCGCAGGTTGGCCTCGGCGCGCGCGCCGATGTGGCTGATCACCTCGGACGCCGCGAGGTTGCCCATCCGTGCGCTGGTCTCGGGATCGTGACCATGGGTCAGTCCCCACAGGAACGCGCCCGCGAACATGTCGCCCGCGCCGGTCGCATCCACGACCCGCGTGGGCACCGCGGGAACATGCCAGCGCTGCTCGCCCGACAGCACATGCACGCCGTTCTCGCTGTCGGTGGCACAGACCATCCCGACCTCGGCGCGCGCGGCCTCCATCGCGTCCTCGAAGCTGCCGCCGAACATCGCCTGCATCTCGGCGCGGTTGGCAAACAGCAGGTCCACATCCGCCCCGATCATGGTGCGGAACGCCGCGCGGTGGCGCTCCACGCAGAACGGGTCCGACAGCGTCAGCGCGACCTTGCCGCCCGCGCCCTTGGCGGCCTCGATGCCGCGGGCGAACGCCGCGTGGCTGTCGGCGCCGTCGAACCGGTACCCCTCCAGGTACAGCCACTCCGAGGCCGCGATGGTCCCCGGGTCGACATCGTCGGGCCCCAGATGCTCGCTCACCCCCAGATAGGTGCTCATCGAGCGTTCCCCGTCCGGTGTCACCAGCACGATGCAGCGCCCGGTCTCGGACGCCGCGTCCTTCGGCGCGGCCGGTGTCTCGAACACGGCGCCCTGCGCGCGCAGGTCATGGGCAAAGATCCGGCCCAGCTGGTCGTCCTTGACCTTGCCGACATAGGCCGTGCGCCCGCCCAGCGCCGCCAGCGCCGCGATGGTGTTGGCGGCCGAGCCCCCCGAGACCTCGCGCGCAGGTCCGATGCGGGCATAGAGCGCCACCGCCCGCTCCATGTCGACAAGCTGCATCACCCCCTTTCCCACGCCGTTGACGGCCAGGAACTGGTCGTCGGTATGGCTGATGATATCCAGGAGCGCGTTGCCGATGCCGGTGACGTGGAAGCGTTTCATGCGGTCTTTTCCTCGAATGGGCAGAGATCATGGATCGGGCAGGTCCCGCAGGCGGGCTTGCGTGCCTTGCAGATGTAGCGGCCGTGCAGGATCAGCCAGTGGTGGGCGTGGCGCTGGTAGTCGGCGGGGACATGGTCCTCGATGGCGCGCTCGACGGCGTCCACGGTCTTGCCGGGTGCGATGCCGGTGCGGTTGCCGACGCGAAAGATATGGGTGTCCACCGCCTGCGCGGGCATCCCCCACCACATGTTCAGAACCACGTTGGCGGTCTTGCGCCCCACACCCGGCAGCGATTGCAGGGCGGCGCGCGAACACGGCACCTCGCCGCCGAAATCGTCGATCAACCGGCGGCTCAGCGCGATCACATGGCGCGCCTTGTTGCGATACAGCCCGATGGTGCGGATGTGGGCGATCAGCCCGTCCTCGCCCAGTGCCAGCATCTTTTCGGGGGTGTCGGCGACGGCGAACAGCCCGCGGGTGGCGCGGTTCACGCCCACGTCGGTGGCCTGCGCCGACAGCGCCACCGCCACCAGCAGGGTAAAGGCGTTGGTATGCTCCAGCTCCCCCTCCGGCGCGGGATCGGCCGCGGCGAAGCGGGCAAAGATCGCCCGAAGGGTGAGGTAGTCGAGCTGACGCGCCATGGCGTCTGCGTATGGACCGCGCGCCGCGCCCGGACAAGCCCCCCGCAGGCCCTCCCCCCGGCGATCGCTGGCCCGGCGATCCCTGGC
>NZ_NHSD01000218.1 GCF_016653255.1 Rhodobaculum claviforme | reverse complement strand
GGGGCGGTGCTGGCGGGGCAGGGGCTGCGGGCGGTGCCGGGCAACCGCGGCGACTTCGACATCGCGCAGGCCGCCTTCGACGACAATTTCCTCACCACCGACCGGGCGCAGTTCGGCCGCATGCAGGCGGTGTTTCGCGCCCATCCCGCGCTGTCGCTGGGGGCGCCGACCTTGTCCTGGCTGGCCGCCGCGCTGACTGAAATGGCTGTTCTGGCGCCGCGGCCGTCACCGGTCCTGCCGGCGCTGGCCGCGGTCGGCAGTCTGGAGAAGATCGTGGACCCCGCCGCCATCGCCGCGCGCATGGAGCGCTGGCCCGGTGGCACCCTTCAGGTCCACCGGGGCGCCGAACACGAGATCCTGATGGAGGCCCCGGAGCACCGCGACCGGTTCCTCGATGCGGTGCTGGCGCTGTTTGCCGCGGCCGCGCGCGAGCGGCTCAGCTCCTGACCCGACGCCGCAACAGGCCCAGCAGCCCCAGCGCCGACATCAGCAGCAACAGCGGTGCCGGAAGCGGCACGACCGACGGCGGCAGCTCGGGGTCGGTCGGGTCGGTCGGTCCGGGCGGCGTGGGTCCGGGCGGTGATTCGGGCACGAGCGGCGGCGGCGGCGTGTCGGGATCGGAGAACGTCGTGAACCCACCCCCGCCGGGCCCACCGAAGCTGACCAGCGGAGCCATGGGCGGCATGAACGGCGCCGGCGTGTTGTTGAACTGGCGCGGTGAGAACAGTCCCGGCGTTCCCAGCGGCCCGAGCGGCGCCGGCGGCGGCGCCTCCAGCAGCACCGGCGGGACGGCGTCGTCGACGGGGCCGGGACCCACCTCGGGCTCCTCGGGGACACTCAGGTCGACCTCGGGCACGGCATCCTCGTTGGCGGCCTCGCAGAACTCGGCCACAAAGGCGCCGTACTGCGCCTGCACGTCCTCACGGTCGAGGTCGATGTCATCGGGGAACTGCTGCGCGCTGGCCCAGGCCCTGATGTCGGGCATGTCCGCGCAGTCGCCGTGCATGCAGACATGGGGGATGCGGCTCGACTTGCCGCCCTTGGACAGCACCAGCCAGATCTCGTCGAGGCTTTCCTCGGGCACGCACTCGCCGAAGCCGTCGGTGGACAGGAGCCGTTCGGGATCATCCAGCAGATGCGTCGCGGCGTCTGCCATCTGGGCGGGGATCACGAGGGCGCTGATCAGAATTCCTGTCCCGATCCCGCGTACTGCGCCATGCCAGATGTGCGGTGCGTGACGGAGCATAACGGCTGAAGGCTTCATGGCAACCATTCCATCGCGACCGTTGCCGGATGCAGCGATGTCCTTACAAAATCTGCTAAACTTCTATCCTTTAGTATCGGGAGTTCCGCGACATGGCAACTATCGCGACGCCGCTCCACACGGTTAAATCAACCTTCGGTTAACAGAAGATTACCGGCCCGCACGGGGCCGGTAATCGTGATTGCAGCATGTCCGAGGGAGGCCGGTTATCCCGACGTGACGCCCTGCGACGAACAGGCGCGGTACCCCATCGCGATCAGGTCGGCGCCGGTGAGCATCGCCAGCCCCTGCCGGGTGTGCCGCCCCTCGTTCATCCACCAGCGCGCCAACTGCGGGTTGTAATAGCGTGCGACATGGCGGGTGGCATGCTCGAACGCCTGCCCGGTCAGCTTGCGGCGCGTCTGCGGGTTGCTGGGCGCGTGAAAGCCGAACTGCGTCCAGGGCGCCACGCAGACCCGGTCACTGGCAAGGAACACCGTGCAGGCCGAGAAGCAGAACCCGCCATCGATTCGGACCTCGGCGCCGGACCGCACGAGGGACTGCATCTCGGCCACGATGTGCGGCAGAAACCCGCCGCGATGATTTCGTATGTGCACCGGGGCGGGGGTGCGCATCGCCGCCGCCTGCAGATCGGGCTGCGCGGCCACCGCCGCACCGTTCCAGCCCGCCATCACCATCACACTCGCGGCCACCGCCGCCCGGAAACCCGTCACAACCTGCGCACACATGGGCGTGCTCCTCGTTCGGACCAAATGATGGACGCGTCGGCGCCCGCTCTGTGGTCCGTTGTGCCGTCCCATCATGGTGCCCCTGCGGCCCGGCCTTGGCAAGTTCGGGACAATTTCAGGGCACCGCGCGGGACGGCTGTGCACCCTCCTCAGGCGACGAGGGTGGCTTCGGTGGCGGCGCGGATATCCTCCTCGGTCACGCCGGGGGCGGTCTCGACGATCCGCATGCCACCTTCGACCACATCCAGAACCCCGAGGTTGGTGATCACCCGGTTGACCACCCCGGTTCCCGTCAGCGGCAGGGTGCAGGACTTCAGCAGCTTGGACTCGCCGGCCTTGTTGGTGTGGTCCATCACCACCACCACGCGCTTCACGCCCGCCACAAGGTCCATGGCCCCGCCCATCCCCTTGATCAGCTTGCCCGGAATCATCCAGTTCGCCAGATCGCCGTTCTCGGCCACCTCCATCGCGCCCAGGATCGCCATGGCGATCTTGCCGCCGCGAATCATCGCAAAGCTCTCGGCGCTGTCGAAGAAGGCGGTGTGGGGCAGGGCGGTGACGGTCTGCTTGCCGGCGTTGATGAGGTCGGGGTCGACCGCGTCCTCGGTCGGAAAGGGACCGATGCCCAGCATCCCGTTTTCCGACTGAAGCGTGACGTTCACGCCGTCGGGGATGTAGTTGGCCACCAGCGTCGGGATGCCGATCCCGAGGTTGACGTACATCCCGTCCTCAAGTTCCTGCGCCGCGCGGGCGGCCATCTGGTTGCGGTCCCAGGGCATGGTGTGCTCCTTTCTGGTCGCGTTGGCGGGATCAGGCGGCGCGCACGGTGCGCTGTTCGATGCGCTTCTCGAACGTGCCCTGGATCATGCGGTGGACATAGATGCCCGGCAGGTGAATGTGGTCGGGGTCGAGGGTGCCGGCCTCGACGATCTCCTCGACCTCCACCACGCACACCCGCCCGCACATGGCCGCCGGCGGGTTGAAGTTGCGGGCGGTCTTGGCGAACACGAGGTTCCCGGTCGTGTCGGCCTTCCAGGCCTTGACGATGGCGAGGTCGGCGACGATCCCACGCTCCAGGATATACGTCTGCCCGTCGAAGTCCTTGTGTTCCTTGCCTTCGGCGATGGCGGTGCCGACGCCGGTGCGGGTATAGAAGCCCGCGATGCCCGCGCCACCCGCGCGCATCCGCTCGGCCAGCGTGCCTTGCGGGTTGAACTCCAGCTCGAGCTCGCCCGAGAGGTACTGGCGCATGAACTCCGCGTTCTCGCCGACGTAGGACGACATCATCTTGCGGATCTGCTTGGTCGCCAGCAGCTTGCCGAGGCCGAAGTCGTCCACCCCGCAGTTGTTCGATGCAACCGTCAGGTTCTTCGTGCCCGCATCCCGGATCGCGTCGATGAGGTTTTCGGGGATGCCGCAGAGGCCGAAGCCCCCGGCGGCGATGGTCATGCCGTCGAACAGAATGCCGTCAAGGGCTTGCGCGGCGGAGCCGTAGATCTTGTTCATGCCTGCTCTCTCCCTGTCCCGGACGGCGCGAGGGGCCGGGTCCGGCCGGTGGTGTGACCCTTGGCGTATGGGCCGGGCGCGGGAGGGATGTCAACGCTGCGGGCGGCGGCCGACACGGGGGCTTCGGGGCATATTAACGATTTGTAAATATGAGGGGATTGGCCTCGGCATGCGGTGGAGAGGGTATCCGGATACCCTGAAAAACCACATCCCCGAGGCAACGAACTGGCGCGACGATGCCGGCTGCGGGATCACGCGCTGCGTTCCCGGCGCCGACAGCGCCGGTCAGCCATCCATCTTCAACGCCGAGATGAACGCGGTCTGCGGAATCTCGACCTTGCCGAACTGGCGCATCTTCTTCTTCCCGGCCTTCTGCTTCTCCAGAAGCTTCTTCTTCCGGGTCACGTCGCCGCCGTAGCATTTCGCCGTCACGTCCTTGCGCAGGGCCGCGATGGTTTCACGGGCGATGACGCGGCCACCGATGGCGGCCTGGACGGGGATCTTGAACATGTGCCGGGGGATCAGGTCCTTGAGCTTCTCGCACATCATGCGGCCGCGGGCTTCGGCGCGGTCGCGGTGGACCATCATCGACAGCGCGTCCACCGGCTCGTCGTTCACCAGGATCTGCATCTTGACGAGGTTGTCCTCGCGGTAGCCGATCATCTGGTAATCAAAACTGGCGTAGCCCTTGGTCACGGATTTCAGCCGGTCGTAGAAGTCGAAGACGACCTCGTTGAGCGGCAGGTCATAGACCACCATGGCGCGGGAGCCGGCGTAGGTCAGCTCCAGCTGCTCGCCCCGCCGGTCCTGGCAGAGCTTGAGCACGTCGCCGAGATAGTCGTCGGGCACCAGGATCGTGGCCTTGATGCGCGGCTCCTCGACATGCTCCACATACGTCAGGTCGGGCAGGTCGGCGGGGTTGTGGAGCTGCTGCACCGTGCCGTCGCGCATGTGGATGTCATAGACGACCGACGGCGCGGTGGTGATGAGGTCGAGGTCGTACTCCCGCTCCAGCCGGTCGCGGATGACCTCCAGGTGCAACAACCCGAGAAACCCGCAGCGGAAGCCGAAGCCCAGGGCGGCCGAGGTCTCCATCTCATGCGTGAAGCTCGCGTCGTTGAGCGCCAGCTTCTCGATCGCGTCGCGCAGCCCCTCGAAGTCGTTGGCATCGACCGGGAACAGTCCGCAGAACACCACCGGAACCGACGGCTTGAAGCCGGGCAGGGGGGCCGCGCAGGATTTCTTCTCGTGGGTGATGGTGTCGCCGACGCGGGTGTCGCGAACCTGCTTGATGGAGCCAGTGAAGATGCCGATCTCGCCCGGACCCAGCTCGGGGGTGTCGACCATCTGCGGCTTCAGGACCGCGAGCTTGTCGATGCCGTGCACCGCGCCGGTCTGCATCATCTTGATACGGTCGCCCTTGCGGATGATGCCGTCCATCACGCGGATCAGCACGACGACGCCGAGGTAGGGATCGTACCACGAATCGACCAGCATCGCCTTGAGCGGCGCGTCGCGGTCGCCCTTCGGTGCCGGCAGGCGGGTGACGATGGCCTCCAGCACCTCGGGGATGCCGAGGCCGGACTTGGCCGAGATCTCCACCGCCTCGGAGGCATCAAGCCCGATGACGTCCTCGATCTGCGCCTTGACACGCTCGGGGTCGGCGGCGGGCAGGTCGATCTTGTTGAGGACGGGGACGATCTCGTGATCCGCGTCGATGGCCTGGTAGACGTTGGCCAGCGTCTGCGCCTCGACGCCCTGGCTGGCGTCGACGACCAGAAGCGAGCCCTCCACCGCGCGCATGGAGCGCGAGACCTCATAGGCGAAGTCGACGTGTCCGGGCGTGTCGATCAGGTTCAGGATATAGGTCTGCCCGTCGCGCGCGGGGTATTCGATGCGCACGGTGTTGGCCTTGATGGTGATGCCGCGCTCGCGCTCGATATCCATCGCGTCGAGCATCTGCTCCTTCATGTCGCGTGCGGCCACGGTACCGGTCAGCTGGATCAGCCGGTCGGCAAGGGTGGATTTACCGTGGTCGATGTGGGCCACGATGGAGAAGTTGCGGATGCGCGAAAGCTCGGTCATGCACCGGGATATGCGGCGGAAACGGGGGCTGGTCAATGTGGCATGCGGGGTCCGGCGCGGGGGGCTGCGACACATAATCTTATTGCGATGTGTTCCGCGGATACCCATGTCTCAGGGCGTTGGGCCTGCCACCGGTGCGGGCGATCCACGAACGGGAGAGACGGCATGATGAAGCGACTGACCCTTGCGACCGCAGCCCTGGCGCTGAGCGCCGGCGCCGTGATGGCCGATGACGATCGTCTGGTGACGGTGGTGACCTCGGACAACGCGCAGACGCAGCTGATGGCCATGGTGCTTTCGGCCCAGGCGGTGGAGCAGGGCGCGAGCCTGCACATGCTGCTGTGCGGCCCCGGCGGTGACATCGCCCTGCGCGATGCGCCCGAAAGCGCCACCGCGCCGCAGCCGCCGCGCGACGCCAGCCCCCAGGGCATGATGATGATGCTGATGGAAGCGGGCGCGACGGTCGAGGTCTGCGCGATCTACCTGCCCGGCATGGGCGCCGACGAAACGGTGCTGATCGACGGGGTGGGCGTGGCGCAGCCGCCGGCGATGGCGGGCGCGATGCTGGACGACGACGCGATCGTCTGGTCGTTCTGATCCGATCGGTCTGAGGCCCCTGCGGGCTACTGGCGGGCTGCGGGGGGCCGGTGGCCCCCCGTTTTGCGTCGGGTGTCGCGCTCAGTCGTGTGTCGCGGTCAACTGTCCGGGCGAACGGCGTCCACGCCCGCGCGCCGCAGGGCTGCATGCACCCGCGCGTCGCGGCCATAGACATCCTCGCGGAACACAAGGGCGCCCTGCGCGTCCGTGAAGGCCGTGCGATAGACCAGATGCACCGGCACCGGATCGTCCAGATACACCCGCGTCTGCCGGCCCGAGCGGTGGATGCGCTCGAACTCGGCCACCGGGTCGGCCACCTGGGGGGCGAGCAGTACATGGGCGAACGCCTCCGGGTCGCGCAGCCGGATGCACCCGTTGGACATCGCCCGCCGCGCGCGGTCGAACAGATGCCGGTCCGGCGTGTCATGCAGATAGATCGCATGCGGGTTGGGGAACATGAACTTCACCTTGCCCAGCGGATTGCGCGGCCCCGGCGGCTGGCGCAGGTTGTAGGGCAGGCTGCGCGCGGAGTGGGCGGCAAAGTCCACCGCCTCGCGCGCGATCACCCGACCGCTGCGGTCGGTCACCTGCAGCTGGGGATGGGCGTGCGGATTGGCCTGCAACGCCGGCAGGTAGCTGCGCGCGATCATGCCGCGGGGAATCGTCCAGTCGGGGTTGATCTCCATGTAGGTCATCGCCTCGGAGAACTCGTAGGTCTCGGTCTCGCGGGCGGTGCCGCCGACGATGGAGGCGGTCTCCAGGGTGATGCGGCCATCGTCCACGATGCGGCTGGAGTAATCGGTCAGGTTCACCCAGACATGGCGCGCCCCGCGCGGAATGTTCATCCAGCGTTCGCGCTCCAACGCGACGGTGATGGCCTGCAGGCGCTCCTCGATCGGGGTGTTCAGCGCGGCCAGCGTCGCCGGGCCCGCGATGCCGTCGACCGCCAGCCCGTGGGCGGCCTGGGCCGCGCGCACCGCCGCCGTCAGCTGCGTGTCATAGCGCCCCGAGACGGAGCGCCCGAGATACCCCATCGCCATCAGCCGGTCGCGCAGCGCCACGACCGCAGGCCCCTCGTCGCCGGGGTCGAGCCGGGTGGACGGCACCGGCGCCCCCCAGCCACCGGCCGCGGACCGTGCCGCCAGCCGGGCCCGCGCGCGCAGAAGGCGGCTGTACTCCGGGTCCGCCGGCGTCACCTCGCGCAGCGCCACGGCGGGCGGAACCTCGGCCAGCCGCGCCAGCAGGGCGGGTGCGTCCAGCGTGGGCGGTGTGCGGCGGATGTTGCCATCCACCGCGCGCGGATCGAGCACGCCCGCATGCAGATCCCGCGCCAGCCGCAGGAATGCCCGGGTCAGCGCCACATCCGCCGCACCAAGCGCGCGCGCGGTGTCGGCCGCTGCAAGGGCCGCGCGCACCCGTTCGGGGTCGTGACGCTCGGCGGGCAGGGCATGGGCGGGTGCCCCGGCCATCGCCGCGACCAGCTGCGCGCGCCGCGCAGCCCCGTCCGGCCCGGTCCAGACCGGGGCAAAATCGCGCGCGCGGTAGAATGCACCAAGGGTGTCGTCACCCCCCGCCGCCTCGGCCACGCCGAGCGCGAATCCCGGTGAGGCAGGCGGTGTGACGGGCGGCGTGCCCGGTTCCTGCGCCACCGCAGGCCCGCACGCCAGCAGCAGCGCGGCCAGGGATGCACGCCAGAGCGGGGCGGGTCGGGGCATGATGTCTCTCCGGTTGCGGGGGTCTGTCGCCCAATCTGCACGAACGGAAACCATATTTCAGCAATTTTCCGCCGAGATGGGCGCGCGGGTCCGTGACGGTCCCGGCGGGTCTTGGGCTGCGGCGTGGCCTGTGGCAAGGTGCAAACCAAGCGGGCGCAAAGACGCCGTGAGGCAGTCAGGTCAAGAAAACCAGGGGACGGGCACATCAGGATGATGGATGGCAACGGCTTGGGGGTCACACGGCGTGGCCTGCTGGCGGCGTTTGCGGCCACGGCAGTGGCGGCGACACCGTATTATGCGAACGCGGCGGGGTTCCTGCGCGGCGGCGGCGATATCCGGCGGCTGCGGATGTATTCCGGCCGCACGGGCGAACGTCTGGACGCGATCTACTGGATCGAGGGGCGCTACGTCCCCGAGGTCCTGCACGAGATCAACCATTTCATGCGGGACTGGCGCGACAACCGCACCACCTCCATCGACACCCGCACCATCGACATCATGAGCGCGGCACACCGTCTGATGGATGCCGAGGAGCCTTATGCTCTGCTCTCGGGCTACCGCTCGCCGCAGACCAACGCGATGCTGCGGGCGCGCTCGCGCAATGTGGCGCGCAACTCGCTGCATCTGACGGGCGAGGCGGCCGACCTGCGGCTGCGGTCGCGCTCGGTCGGGCAGATGGCGCAGGCGGCGGCGGCGTTGAACTCCGGCGGGGTCGGGCGGTACTCGGGCTCGGACTTCGTGCACATGGACTGCGGCCCGGTGCGGACCTGGGGCAGCTGACGGCCGCCCGGTGGACGCGCGGTCGGCTGCTGTGACGGTCCGGGCCGCCTGTGCGGATGACGCGCCCGCGATTGCGGCGATCTGGGCGCCGATCATCCGTGACACGGTCATCACCTTCTATCCCCACATCCGCACCGCCGAGGAGGTCGCCGCGATGATCGCCGGGCGGCAGGCCGCCGGGCACGCGTTCCTGGTGGCCGAGCGTGCGGGCGCCATCCTGGGCTTTGCCAGCTACAGCCAGTTCCGCGCCGGCCCCGGATACGTCCACAGCATGGAGCATACGGTCAACCTGGCGCCGGAGGCGCGGGGCCATGGGACGGGGGCCGCGCTGATGCGGGCGATCGAGGATCACGCCGCGCGGGCGGGCCACCACGCGTTGATCGGGGCGGTGACGGCGTGCAATGCGGGATCGCTGGCGTTTCACCGGCGCCTGGGCTTTGCCGAGGTCGGGCGCATTCCCGGTGCGGGCTGGAAATTCGGTCGGTTCCATGATCTTGTACTGGTGCACAAGCAACCGCGCGCCCGGCCCTCCGCCGGTTCCTGATCTCCCTGTCTGATTCCGGTCCGATGATTTCCGGCGAACCCCCCCCTGAGACGTTGTGGTCGCGCATCGCCGCGGCCCTGTCGGCGTTGCGCCGCGGCGAAGGGCTGTCGGAGGTGTTCGGTCATCTGCGCACCCCGCCCGAGCGCACCGTCGCCTTTGCCATCGCGGTGATCGCGCTGGGGGCCAAGATGGCCAAGGCCGATGGGCAGGTCACCCGTGACGAGGTCCGCGCCTTTCGTGAGGTCTTTCACGTCCCCCCCGAGGAGCAGGTCAACGCCGCGCGGGTGTTCGACCTCGCGCGCCAGGATGTGGCGGGGTTCGATCTTTATGCCCGGCGGATCGCGCGGATGTTCGGGCCGGGCGACCGCGTGCTGGAGACGGTGCTGGAGGGGCTGTTCCACATCGCACTGGCCGATGGCAGCCTCGATGCCCGCGAAGAGGTGTTCCTGCGCGAGGTGGCCGGCATCTTCGGCATCTCGGAGCGCGGGTTCCGTTGCATCAAGGCGGAGTTCCTGCCGGATGCGCCGGCCGACCCCTACGAGGTGCTGGACGTGGCGCCGGATGCGCCGCTGGCGGATGTGCGCGCGGCCTGGGCACGGGCGGTGCGCGACAATCATCCCGACCGGCTGATCGCGCGCGGCGTCCCGGCCGAGGCGGTGCGCCTGGCCGAGGCGCGCATGGTCGCCATCAACCGCGCCTGGGAGGACATCCGCCGCGACGCGGCCCCCTGACTCATGCCAGCCGCGCCAGCGCGCGGGTCAGCGCCTCCGACAGCTCGGCGCGTTCGTGGGGCGCAAGAAAGGCGCCCAGCTCCACCTCGCGGCCGCCGCCCTTGAGGGTCAGGTAGTTCTCCACCGGACCGCCTGTCGCATGCAGCACCACGCGCACCCAGAAGGGGTTGGCCTCCCACTCCTGCCGGGGGCCGCGGGGATTGTGGCGCACCAGCGCCATGCGGTCGGACCACAGGCACAGATCCTCGGTCAGCGCTCCGTCGGCATTGGAGCGCCGCAGCGCCAGCCACATGCCGCCCACCGTGACCACGACGAACGGCAGCACCCCCCACAGCACCGGCGTGCCCAGCACCGCGATCAGCGGAATCGCGATCAGCCCGCAGGTGACGGCGAAGAACAGCACGAACCCCTCGGGCGACAGCGACCGGTGGGGCGTCAGCCGCAGCACGAGTACCGGGGCCGCCCCGTCGGCATGGCGAAAGGCCCCGGGGTGTCCCGGGGCCTCCGTTCGATTCTCCAGCCAGGTGACGGGCATGTCAGTGGGCGGGCGAGCGGTCCCAGTCCTCGCGCTTCGGCAGCGTCTCGAACGTATGTTCGGGCGGCGGCGAGGGCAGGGTCCACTCCAGCGTGTCGGCGTGCTCGTTCCAGTAGTTGTTCTCGGTCACGCGCGCGCCGTGGCGCAGGGTGTAGTAGATCACCCCGATGAAGAACACGAACGAGGCGAACGAGATGAAGGCGCCGATCGAGCTTACCCAGTTCCACAGCGCGAACGCCTCGGGGTAGTCGATGTAGCGGCGCGGCATCCCCTGACGGCCGAGGAAGTGCTGCGGAAAGAAGGTCAGGTTGGAGCCGATGAACATCGCCCAGAAGTGCGTCTTGCCGGCCCATTCGGGGTACTGCCGCCCCGACATCTTGCCGATCCAGTAGTAGATCCCGGCAAACAGCGCGAACACGGCGCCCAAGGACATCACATAGTGGAAGTGCGCGACCACATAGTAGGTGTCGTGATAGTAGCGGTCGACGGCGGCCTGGCTGAGCACCACGCCCGTCACGCCGCCCACGGTGAACAGGAACAGGAACCCGAAGGCCCACAGCATGGGCGTCTTGAACTCCACCGAGCCGCCCCACATCGTGGCGATCCAGCTGAAGATCTTGATGCCCGTCGGCACCGCGATCACCATCGTCGCCAGCATGAAGTAGCTCTGCTGCGTCAGCGACATGCCCACGGTGTACATGTGGTGCGCCCACACCACGAAGCCCAGCACCCCGATGGCCACCATCGCATAGACCATCGGCAGGTAGCCGAAGATCGGCTTGCGCGAGAACGTGGCGATGACATGGCTGATGATGCCGAAGCCGGGGATGATGATGATGTAGACCTCCGGATGGCCGAAGAACCACAGGATGTGCTGGTACAGCACCGGGTCGCCGCCGCCCGAGGGATCGAAGAAGGTGGTGCCGAAGTTCCGGTCGGTCAGCAGCATGGTGATGGCGCCCGCAAGAACCGGCAGCGCCAGCAGGATCATCCACGCGGTGATGAACACCGACCAGGCGAACAGCGGCACCTTGTGCAGCGTCATGCCCGGCGCTCGCATGTTCAGGAAGGTGGTGATGATGTTGATCGCACCCAGGATCGACGAGGCGCCCGCGACATGCACCGCAAAGATCGCGAGGTCCATCGCATAGCCGGTCTCGGTCGTCGACAGCGGCGGATAGAGCACCCAGCCCACCCCCGCGCCGGTCTGCCCCGCGCCGCCGGGCGAGAACAGCGACGCCACCGCCAGCGACGCCCCGGCCACATAAAGCCAGTACGACAGGTTGTTGAGCCGCGGGAACGCCATGTCCGGCGCGCCGATGTGCAGCGGCATGAAGTAGTTGCCAAAGCCCCCGAACAGCGCCGGAATCACGACGAAGAACATCATCAGCACGCCGTGGGCGGTGATCAGCACGTTCCACAGGTGGCCGTTGGGGGTGCACTCGCCCGCGGCGGCCGCGGTCATGCGCGCGCCCTCCAGGCACATGTACTGAACGCCGGGCTCCATCAGTTCCATGCGCATGTAGACCGTGAAGGCCACCGCGATGAATCCGACGATGCCGGAGGTGAACAGATACAGGATCCCGATGTCCTTGTGGTTGGTGGACATGAACCAGCGGGTGAAGAACCCGCGGGTGTCCCCGTGCCCTCCGCCCTGGGTGACTGCGTCGGCCATGGCTCTCCCCCCCGTATCGCGTGTGCCGTCATCCTGTGCGCGGTGAAATTCTGTCCTGCGCGCACATGTTTCACGTCTGCATAGAATACCGTTGCACACAGGGCAATCGGTAACAGGCCCGTCAGAAGGGTGACCGATGACGCGGGAATGGGAAATCGCAGGCGCATGTTTTGCCCTGCGACATGGTGTCCCTCCCCGAGGCCTCGGGGGCGGGATCAGGCGACGGGGGGCGCGGGTTTGCGCGCGGTGTCCTCGCCCGCGGGCAGGGGCTCGACGGCCTCGGCGTCAAACAGCTTGGCCAGACGCTCGGCGCTGGTCATCAGCATGCCCTGTTCCCAATCCGCAAGCCGCGCGAACCGGTCGGCGAAGCGGCCATAGAGCGGGTCGGGGGTGTCGGCCAGAAGCTGGCGCCCGCTGTCGGTCAGGATCACCCAGACGGTGCGGCGGTCGGTCTGCCGACGCTCGCGGCGCACAAGGCCGCGCGCCTCCAGCCGATCGATCTGGGTGGTGACGGTGGCCTGGGCCACGCCCAGACGGCGGGCGATGTCGCTGGGCAGTTCCTGCCCGCGGTCGGCCAGCGCGTGCAGCACCAGCATCTGTGCGTGCGTCAACCCCGAGGCCCGCGCGATCGCGCGGGCGTTGCCCTCGATCGCGCGCAGCACGCGCCTGAGTGCGATCAGCGTCGCATCCACCCGTTCCGTCACCCCGTCCACCCTTTCGCGTCGGCTGCCCTGCGGTGGGGAATGCGATGGCTGCGCGGGCGGGGCAAGTCCCCGGGCGCGGCATCCATCGGCCTCCAAAAGGTTAGCCTGCCAAAACAAACTTCTGCTCCAGACGGTGTCTGACACCCCCTGAAACCTGACAACTCCTATTATATAAACAGTAATTCCGTCAAGTCGGTTATTTTTCAGGCAAAGGTTGCATGGCTGGACGGGGTGCGTATATTTAGTCGCTCAAAGAAACAACGCAGGTATTTTCCAGGATGGCCCGGACAAATCGCAAGATCATCGAAACACCCAAGGGTGCGGTGCGCCTGCGCAGCCCCGTCAAGACTGACGGCACGGCCGTCCAGGAGCTGATCGCGCGCTGCGCGCCACTGGACCAGAATTCCCTCTACATGAACCTGATCCAGTGCGACCACTTCGCCGACACCTGTGTGCTGGCCGAGCGTGGCGACGATGTGCTGGGCTGGATCTCGGCGCATGTGCCGCCGGGGCGCGAGGACACGATCTTCGTGTGGCAGGTGGCTGTTGACGCCCGCGCACGCGGCATGGGGCTGGGACGCCACATGCTGACGGCGCTGCTGGAGCGCCCGCTGTGCCGCCGCGTCATCAACCTGGAGACCACGATCACCCGCGACAACGAGGGGTCCTGGGCACTGTTCCGCAGCCTTGCCCGGCGTCTGGACGGCGATCTGTCCCACGCGCCCCATTTTGAACGCGAGGCGCATTTCGGCGGCGCGCATGACACCGAGCATCTGGTGACCATCGCGCTCGACGCCGAAGCGGTGCGCCGGGCGGCCTGAGGCCCCCGCGCGATGCCCGCCCGCACTTCGAGAAAGGATTTCCGCATGACCGATCATACCCAGACCGACACCGGCCCCATGGCCGTCTATGCCCGCCGCGAAAGCCAGGTGCGCAGCTACTGCCGCAGCTTTCCGGTGGAGTTCACCAAGGGCCGCAACGCCACGCTGACCGACCGCGCGGGGCGGGAGTACATCGACTTCCTCGCCGGGTGCTCGTCGCTGAACTATGGCCACAACGACCCGGACATGAAGGCGGCGCTGATCGACCACATCACCGGCGACGGCATCGCCCACGGCCTGGACATGCACACCGACGCCAAGACCGCGTTCCTGGAGACGTTCGAGCGCGTGATCCTGCGCCCGCGCGGCATGGAGCACAAGGTGATGATGACCGGCCCCACCGGCACCAACGCCGTCGAGGCCGCGATGAAGCTGGCGCGCAAGGTCACCGGGCGCGACACCATCGTCGCCTTCACCAACGGCTTTCACGGCATGACGATGGGCGCGCTGGCGGCCACCGGCAACGCCGGCAAGCGCGCGGGCGGCGGCATGGCGCTGCATGGCGTCGTGCGGATGCCCTATGAGGGGGCGATGGACGGCGTCGACAGCCTCGCGATGATCGAGGCGATGCTGGACAACCCCTCCAGCGGGTTCGACGCGCCGGCCGCGTTCCTGATCGAGCCGGTGCAGGGTGAGGGCGGGCTGAACGCCGCCTCGGCCGACTTCCTGCGCGGGCTGAAGCGGCTGGCCGAGAAGCACGGCGCGCTGCTCATTGCCGACGATATCCAGTCGGGCATCGGGCGCACGGGGCCGTTCTTCAGCTTCGAGGGGATGGACGTGATGCCCGACCTGATCCCGCTGGCGAAGTCGCTGTCGGGGATGGGCCTGCCGTTCGCCGCACTTCTGGTGCGCCCGGACCTGGACGTGTGGAAGCCGGCCGAACACAACGGCACCTTCCGCGGCAACCAGCATGCCTTCGTCACCGCCCGCGTGGCGCTGGAGAAGTTCTGGACCGACGACACCTTCCAGAAGCAGACCGAAGCCAAGGCCGAGTTCCTGGAGCGCCGGCTGTCGGACATCGCCGCCCTGATCCCCGGCGCCCGGCTGAAGGGCCGCGGCATGATGCGTGGCGTCGACGTCGGTTCGGGCGAGACGGCGGGCGCGATCTGCGCGGCCTGTTTCGAGCACGGTCTGGTCATCGAGACCTCGGGCGCCCATGATGAGGTCGTCAAGGTCCTCGCGCCCCTGACAATTCCCGAGGCGCAGTTGGCGCAGGGCCTCGACATCATCGAAGCGGCGGTGCGCAGCCGGATCGCCGGCACCACCCCCATTGCAGCGGAGTAACCCATGATCGTTCGCGATTTCCACGAAGCCAACAAGA
Organism: Rhodobaculum claviforme; assembly: GCF_016653255.1. Taxonomy (GTDB): domain Bacteria; phylum Pseudomonadota; class Alphaproteobacteria; order Rhodobacterales; family Rhodobacteraceae; genus Rhodobaculum; species Rhodobaculum claviforme. Next base: position 4,353 of record NZ_NHSD01000218.1, on the reverse strand, counting down.
CCGACCGCAAGGTCGCCAACGAGCGTTGGGAGTCGGTGCGCCTGCTGCTGGCCGATGACGGGATGGGGTTTTCGTTCCACATCACCACCATCGAAGGCGGCTCCGAGCACACCTTTCACTACAAGAACCATTTCGAGAGCGTGTATTGCATCTCGGGTAAGGGCTCGATCGAGGATCTCGCCACCGGCACCGTCCACCAGATCCGGCCCGGCGTGATGTACGCGCTCGACAAGCACGACAAGCACACCTTGCGCTGCGAGGACACGATGGTTCTGGCGTGCTGCTTCAACCCGCCCGTGACGGGCACCGAGGTGCACCGGGCCGACGGCTCCTACGCCGCCGCGGACTGAGGTGGGCGCCCCCGTCACGGTCGGCCCGTCACGGTCGGACTGCAAACAAAGGGTGCGGCGGTGAAAAGCCTGCCGCACGGACACATGGCACGACATACTGTCGAAAAGATCGGCGGCACCTGCATGAGCCGGAGCCGCGAGTTGCTCGAGACCCTGTGGGTCGGAGGCCGCGAGGATGTGTATGGCCGCATCTTTGTCGTCTCGGCCTATGGCGGGATCACCAACCTGCTGCTGGAGCACAAGAAAAGCGGCGAGCAGGGGGTCTATGCCCGGTTTGCCTCGGATGACGGCGGCAGCGGCTGGCACCAGGCGCTGAACGACACCGCAGCCGAGATGATGCGCGTGCACGGAGAGATCCTGGAGCATGACGGCGACAGGGGCCGGGCGGATGCGTTCGTGCGCGACCGCATCGAGGGTGCGCGGGCCTGCATGATCGACCTTCAGCGGCTGGGCTCCTACGGGCACTTCCGCATCGACGGGCAACTGATGACGCTGCGCGAGTTGCTGGCGGGGCTGGGCGAGGCGCATTCGGCCTTTGTCAGCACGCTGCTGTTGCAGCGCCACGGGGTGAACGCGCGCTTTGTGGATCTGTCGGGTTGGCGCGACGAGGCGCATCCCGATCTGGCCGAGCGGCTGCGCGCCGCGCTCGACGGGATCGACTTCTCCGAGGAGCTGCCGATCGTCACCGGCTATGCGCATTGTGCCGAAGGGCTGATGCGCGAATACGATCGTGGCTATTCCGAGGTGGTGTTCGCCCACATCGCGGCGCAGACCGCGGCCTCCGAGGCGATCATCCACAAGGAGTTCCATCTGTCCTCGGCTGATCCCAAGGTCGTGGGGCTGGACAAGGTGCGCAAGATCGGGCGCACCAGCTATGACGTGGCCGACCAGCTGTCGAACCTCGGGATGGAGGCGATCCACCCCAACGCAGCCCGCATCCTGCGCCGCGCCGAGGTCGCGCTGCGGGTCAAGCACGCGTTTGAACCCGACGATCCCGGCACCCTGATCGGTCCCGAGGGCGGGCAGGCGGGGCGCGTGGAGATGGTCACCGGCCTGCCGTTGCAGGCGCTGGAGGTCTATGAGCCCGACATGGTCGGGGTGAAGGGCTATGACGCCGGGATCCTGGACGCGCTGACGCGCCACAAGCTGTGGATCGTGTCGAAGTCCTCCAACGCGAACTCCATCACCCACTGGGTCAGCGGCTCGCTCAAGGCCCTGCGCCGGGTGGAGCGGGAGCTGGCGCAGCGCTGGTCCAACGCCGAGATCACCATTCGTCCCGTGGCGATGGTGTCGGCCATCGGCAGCGACCTGACCGGCCTTGGTGCGGTGCGTCGGGGGCTGGAGGCGCTGGACGCCGCCGGGATCGAGGTGCTTGCGGTGCAGCAGGGCCTGCGCCGGGTGGAGGTGCAGTTCCTCGTTCCGCGCGAGGCGCAGGACGCAGCGGTCGCCGCCCTGCATGCCCGCCTGATCGAGGAGACGGGCGCGGCCAGCGTCCAGCCCATCGCCGCCGAGTGATCGGCGGCCACCGATGCGCCCGGAGCGCCGCGCGGCTGGACGCTGCGCGGCGCTTTCGCTATCGGGGGCGGGTCCAAGCCCCGGAGATCCCATGACCGCCACTTCCGCGCCCATGCCCCTGACCGCCCGTGCCGGCGGGGCGCTGCGGGGCACCACCGACGTGCCCGGCGACAAGTCCATCAGCCACCGCGCTCTGATCCTGGGTGCGCTGGCGGTGGGCGAGACGCGCATCACCGGGCTGCTGGAAGGGCAGGATGTCCTCGACACCGCCGCCGCGATGCGCGCCTTCGGGGCCGAGGTGATCCGCCACGGACCCGGCAGCTGGTCGGTGCATGGCGTGGGCGTGGGCGGGTTCGGCGAACCGTCGGGTGTGATCGACTGCGGCAACTCGGGCACCGGGGTGCGGCTGATCATGGGCGCGATGGCGACCACGCCGATCACCGCCACCTTCACCGGCGATGCCAGCCTGTGCCGCCGCCCCATGGGCCGCGTGACCGATCCGCTGGCGCTGTTTGGTGCACAGGCGGTGGGGCGCGCGGGCGGACGGCTGCCGATGACGCTGGTGGGCGCGGCCGATCCGGTGCCGGTGCGCTATGTGCTGCCGGTGCCCTCGGCGCAGGTGAAATCGGCGGTGCTGCTGGCCGGGCTGAACGCGCCGGGCGAGACCGCGGTGATCGAGGCCGAGCCGACCCGCGACCACACCGAACGCATGCTCGCGGGCTTCGGCGCCGTCATCCGCCACGAGGACACGCCCGAGGGCCGCGCGGTGATCCTGACGGGCCAGCCGGAGTTGATCGCGCAGCCGGTGGCGGTGCCGCGCGATCCGTCCTCGGCCGCGTTTCCGGTGGTGGCGGCGCTGATGGTGCCGGGATCGGATGTGCGGGTGCCGGGCGTCAGCCGCAACCCCACGCGCGACGGCCTTTATTGCACGCTGCTGGAGATGGGCGCCGATCTGCTGTTCGAGGCCGAGCGCGCGGAGGGCGGCGAGCCGGTGGCCGACCTGCGCGCCCGCTTCACGGGAACCTTGCGCGGGGTGGAGGTGCCGCCCGAGCGCGCCGCCAGCATGATCGACGAGTTCCCGATCCTCGCAGCCCTTGCCGCCACCGCCGAGGGCGCCACCGTCATGCGCGGCGTGCGCGAGTTGCGCGTCAAGGAAAGCGACCGCATCGCCGCGATGGCCACCGGGCTGGCCGCCTGCGGCGTCGCGGTGGAGGAGACGGAGGACACGCTGACGGTGCATGGCTGCGGCCCGGACGGCGTGCCGGGGGGCACGACGGTGGCCACGCACCTCGACCACCGCATCGCCATGAGCTTCCTGTGCCTTGGCCTCGTGGCCCGCGCGCCCGTCACGGTGGACGATGCCGGCCCCATCGCCACGTCGTTTCCCGACTTCATTCCGCTGATGACGGCCCTTGGCGCCGATCTGGCCACCCATGGCTGAGGGCGCGCGGTTCACGGTCGCGCTGGATGGGCCGGCGGCGTCGGGCAAGGGCACGCTGGGGCGCGCGCTGGCGCAGGCGTGCGGGTTTGCGCATCTCGATACGGGGCTTCTGTATCGTGCCGTGGGTGCGCGGGCGGCGGCGGGCGAGGACCCGGTGGCCGCAGCGCGCAGCCTCGTGCCCGAGGATCTGTCGCGCGCCGATCTGCGCAGCGCCGCCGCAGGGCAGGCCGCCAGCCGCGTGGCGGCACTGGAAGAGGTGCGCGCGGCGCTGCTGGCATTCCAGCGGGATTTCGCGCGCAGACCCGGCGGAGCGGTGCTGGACGGGCGCGACATCGGCACCGTGGTCTGCCCGGGCGCAGAGGTGAAGCTGTTCGTCACCGCATCGGATGCGGTGCGGTCGCGGCGGCGTTGGCTGGAGCTGCGCGCGCACCAGCCCGACCTGACGCAGGTGGAGGTTCTCGAAGACCTGCGTGCCCGCGATGCCCGCGACCGCGAACGGGCAGCCGCGCCGCTGCGACCGGCGCCGGACGCGATGCTTCTGGACACCTCGGACCTGACGATCGAGGCGGCGATCGCACGGGCGCTCTCGGCGGTCGAGGCCGCCCGCCGCTGAAGGGTATCTACCTCTGTGGTTGCCGCCCGTTGTGCAAGAGGTTTCTGACCTGTTTGGCGGGTGATCGAGTACGGTCCTCTGTCAGGCCTTCCCTTGCGGCGTTTTCAGAAGCCGCTGGCCGATATGGTGATCTGCAGACAAGGTCCCAATCCCGATTGCGAGCTTTGCCGCTCTGGCGGTTACGCTGGTTTTCCTTGTCCCGATCTGATCGATCATTCTGCCCATTTGGGTCTTTGCCTTCCTGCACGGCTCTGATGATGTGACCGCCCCCCGACGGCATCGATGTGCCAAGGTGGGTTTGCGAAGCTCCACAGAGGGGAGCGGTCATGTCGGAGATTATCACGGTCGGGCTCGACCTGGCGAAGAATGTGTTCCAGGCGCACGGCGCCGACGCCTCGGGGCGGGCGGTGCTGCGCAAGAAGCTGAGACGGGAT
>NZ_NHSD01000217.1 GCF_016653255.1 Rhodobaculum claviforme | reverse complement strand
CGGCATGCGCTCTTTGATGACCGGCCTAATCATCGTTGGCGTGATCACGCTGGCCGGCGGCGAAACCGACACCTGACTGGTACCTGGCAGCACCGGAGTGGGCCGATGAACGACAGCTACCAGGTCTACGATTCCCGTTTTCGGGCGTTGGTGCAGCCCAACGCCTGGCTGGAACGGCTGTGGACCGGCGCGCGCTGGACCGAGGGGCCAGTTTATTTTGCCGATACCGACGTGCTGGTCTTCAGCGACATCCCGAACAATCGGATGATGCGCTGGGTCGACGGGATGGGCGCGGGCGTCTTTCGTTGTGATTCCAACTACGCCAACGGCAACACCCGGGATCGGCAAGCTCGGCTGGTGACGGCGGAACATGGCGGCCGCCGGATCACACGTACGGAACCGGACGGCACGGTCACGGTCCTGGCCGACCGGTTCGAGGGCAAGCCGCTGAATTCGCCCAACGACCTTGTGGTGAAATCCGACGGCACTGTCTGGTTCACCGATCCGCCCTACGGCATCATCAGCGACTACGAAGGTCACAAGGCCGCGCAGGAGCAGACGCGTTGCCGGGTCTATCGCCTGGAGCCGGAAAGCGGCCGGATTGACGCGGTCGCCGAGGACTTCGTTAAGCCCAACGGCCTCGCGTTCTCCCCGGACGAGCGCGTGCTCTACATCTCCGATACCGGCGCGTCGCACGATCCGGATGGGCCGCACCACATCCGTGCCTTCGACGTCGAGGACGGGCGTCGCCTGACCGGCGCTCGCGTCTTCGCCGAGGTATCGCCTGGCGTGCCGGACGGTTTCCGGCTGGATACCGATGGTAACCTTTGGACCAGTGCCGGTGACGGCGTCCACTGCTACGCCCCGGACGGCGCGCTGTTGGGTAAAATCCCGGTGCCTGAGGTTGTTGCCAATGTGACGTTTGGCGGGGCGAAGCGGAATCGTCTGTTCATCACGGCGACCAGCTCGCTCTATGCCATTTTTCTGTCCGTGAGTGGGGCGCAGGCGCCATGAGCGCGGATTCCACGCGGGTGTGGTCTTCCCGGCGCGCTGCGCAGCGGTTTGAGTCCATCGCGACCGGCCGGCATCGCCTCGCCAAGGCTGGTTAAGGTTCAGAATCGGAGGTCTTCATGGAAAAGCGTATCGGTTTCATCGGCGTGGGCCTTATGGGCTACGGCCCCGCCCGCCTGCTGTTGGAGGCCGGCTATCCGCTCACCCTGCTGGGTCACCGCAATCGCGCGCCGGTGGACGATCTGGTCGGGCGCGGTGCGCAGGAAGCCGAAACGGCAGCCGAACTGACGCGCAACGTGGACGTGGTGATCACCTGTGTTTCGTCCTCGGCGATCATGGAAAAGCTGGTCCACGGGGACGACGGCATCGCCGCGGGCGCGCGCGAGGGGCAGGAAAACATGAAGCAGCACAGGAACCGATCCCGGGACGCTGCGTTGTTCCATCGAAGTGCAACAGAAACAGGAGAGTTCCATGAACTGGGATATCGTCAAGGGGAAATGGAAACAGGCCGTCGGCAGCGCCAAGTCGAAATGGGGCGAGCTGACGGACGACGACCTGCAACAGATCGACGGCGACCGTGAGCGCATGGTCGGCAAGGTTCAGGAAAAATACGGCGTCGCGCGTGACGAGGCCGAAAAGCAGGTCGACGACTGGGCCAAGAAGATCTGAGCCTGATCGTCATTGCCGTTGTTTCGATGGGCCGCCGGGGGGATACCTCCGGCGGCCCAAGTCTTTTCCAGCCTGGTATTTTTCTGGGCGTGTCATCGGGGCAGGCGGCTGATCGCCCCCGCAGGCGGTCGCGGCGTCTGGAGTTTCGAGATGTTTTTTGTCGCCGGTCCGAAAACACAAGGGAACCGGTTTCGATCCGTCACGTTGTTTATGCAAGCGCCCCGAATGGGTGCGATCGAAATGAATGGAGACGATCAATGAAGACCCTCATGATGACGACGGCGCTGGTTGCGGCCACGGCTTTCGGTGCGGCCGCGCAGACGGGTGCGGCCGACATGACCGGCACCACCCAAGGTGGCGTTCCGGCTTTTGTGTCCAGTGATTTCACGGGCATGACGCTGTACACCCTCGGCCGCGACTCGACGGGCGAAATGGGCGATGCGCAGCGTGACCAGACGCGCTGGAGCAGCTCGGACCGCTTCCTCGAGGAGCGTGACGACTGGCAGAGCATCGGCAGCATCGATGATGTCGTGATGACCAAGGACGGTGAGGTCCGGGGCGTCCTCGTGGATGTCGGCGGTTTCCTGGGCTTTGGCGCCCGCACGGTGATGGTGGCGTTTGACGATCTGTACTTCGTCACCGAAGACGCCGACGCCGAGACCGTGGACGACTTCTTCGTCGTGATCGAGATGTCCCAGGATCAACTCGAAAACCTGCCGGAATGGGACGAGGAGCAGCTCCGCATCGGGTTCGAGTCGCGCAGCCAGTCCGAGGCAGGCGCGATGCCGCGGGACGGCGACTCGGCGATGGCCACGCGCGGTTCGTCGGAGACCTTTCCCGAGGGCTACACCATGCTCGAGGGTGAGGAGCGCACCGCCGACCGTCTGATGGGCGCCGATGTCCATGACGCCAACGGCGAAACCATCGGGTCGGTCAATGATGTCGTGATCGGCGACGACCAGCGCATCACCGACGTGATCGTCGATGTGGGTGGCTTCCTCGGGATGGGGTCGCACACGGTCGCGCTGCCGATCGAGGACGCCCGCATCGGGTGGCACGATGAGGACGGCGACGCCCGGGTGCAGGTGTCGATGACCGCTGACCAGCTCGAAAACATGCCCGAATACGAAGGGTGACCGGCTGCGTCCCGCCGTTTGGTGGGATGGCTGTCACGGCAGGGGGGTCCGCAAGCGCGGGCCCCTTTTGCGTGGTGTGCCCCCCCCCCCGGGGGGCCGGTCGGTCAGCCGCCGCGGTAATTCGGGCTTTCGCGCGTGATCTGCACGTCGTGGACATGGCTTTCGCGCAGGCCCGCGCCGGTGATGCGCACGAAGCGGCATCCGTTGCGCATCTCCTCGATGGTGCGATTGCCGGTGTAGCCCATCGCGGCGCGCAGGCCGCCCACCAGCTGGTGCACCACCGCCGCCGCCGTCCCCTTGTAGGGGACCTGGCCCTCGATCCCCTCGGGGACCAGCTTGTCTGAGGCCGCGTCCTTCTGAAAATACCGGTCGGCCGAGCCGCGCGCCATTGCGCCCAGGCTGCCCATGCCACGATAGCTCTTGTAGCTGCGGCCCTGGAATAGCACCAGCTCGCCCGGGGATTCGTCGGTGCCCGCGATCGCGCTGCCGACCATCGCCGCCGAGGCGCCCGCCGCGATCGCCTTGGCGAAATCGCCCGAGAACCGGATGCCGCCGTCGGCGATGATCGGCACGTCGCCCGCCGCCGAGACCGAATCGAGGATCGCGGTGAATTGCGGCACGCCCACGCCCGCGACCACCCGCGTGGTGCAGATCGACCCCGGCCCGATGCCCACCTTGACCGCATCCGCGCCCGCACCGATCAGCGCGCGCGTCGCCTCGGCGGTGGCCACGTTGCCCGCGATCACCTGCACGTCATTGGAGGCGGTCTTGATCCGCTCCACCGCGCGCGCGACGCCTTCGGAGTGGCCATGCGCGGTATCGATCACCACCACATCCACGCCCGCGTCCACCAGCGCCATCGAGCGTTCGAACCCTGCGTCGCCCACGGTGGTGGCCGCCGCAACCCGCAGCCGCCCCAGTTCATCCTTGCTCGCGCTGGGGTTCAGCACCGCGCGGTCGATGTCGCGCAGCGTCAGCAGCCCGGTCAGCCGCCCGTTGTGGTCGGTGACCAGAAGCTTCTCGATCCGGCGCGCCTCCATCAGGCTGCGCGCCTGGGCCCGGTCGGCGGGTTCGCGCAGGATCGCGAGGTTGTCCGAGGTCATCATCACCCGCACCGGCGTCCCCGCGTCCGAGGCAAAGCGCATGTCGCGGTTGGTCACGATCCCCAGCACCCGCCCGTCCTTGTCCACCACCGGAAAGCCGGTGACGTTGTAGCGGTCCTGGAGCGCGCGCGCGTCGGCCAGCGTCTGGTCGGGGGTCAGGGTGATGGGGTCGAAGATGATGCCCGATTCGAAGCGTTTGACCCGGCGCACCTCGTCGGCCTGTGCCTGGGGGTCGAGGTTGCGGTGGATCACCCCGATCCCGCCCGCCTGCGCCATGGCGATGGCCATGCGCGCCTCGGTCACCGTGTCCATGGCCGACGACAGCAGCGGAATGTTCAGCCGCACCGTGCGGGTGATCCGCGTGGCCGTGTCCGCGTCCGACGGCAGCACGCTGGACGCCGCCGGCACCAGCAGCACGTCGTCGAAGGTGAGCGCTTCGCGAATGTCCATGGCCTGTCCCCCGCTGGATGCCTGTGGCGCGTGCCTGTCCCACGCGGGCGCGCGATTGGCAAGGGGCGCGGGCGGGCTGGGCTCAGCGTCCGGCGATCAGGGCGGCGAGTTCGCGGCGCAATTGATCGCCCGCCGCCCCGAGGGCCGCCGCGGCGCTGTCCATGGCATCGGCAAACGCCACCAGCCCCGCCGGTGGCGCGGCCGCCGTGCGCGCCTGTGCATACAGGGCAACCGCCACCACGCCCACGGCCAGCACCGCAAGCAGCCCCACCACAAGGCCGCGGTATCGCGCGCGCGCCGCCGGTGGCGTGGCGCCATCGGCGGCGATCGGGCCGGGCGCATC
>NZ_NHSD01000216.1 GCF_016653255.1 Rhodobaculum claviforme | reverse complement strand
TCCTGACACAGGGGGCCAGGGGCGGAGGGTAGACATCCGGGGCGAGACCGCAGCCCCGGCGGGTCACGGGGCGGTTGCCGGGGCGCCCCCGGCCAGCCAGCGCGTCAGGATCCGTTGCACCAGGGCACCACCGGTGGGGGCCACGGCCTGCGTCTGCGCGTGGCTGAGCGGCACGTCCGACAGTCCTGCTGCCATGTTGGTGATGATCGACAGCCCGGCCACCCGCAGCCCCAGATGGCGCGCGAGGATGACCTCGGGGACCGTCGACATCCCCACCGCATCGGCGCCAAGGTGTCGCAGCGCGCGGATCTCGGCAGGGGTCTCGAAGGACGGGCCGGAACACCAGGCGTACACCCCTTGCGGCAGGGCGATCCCCTCGGCCTCCGCGGCGGCTGCCAGCGCGGCACGCAGGGCCGGATCATAGGCCGCGCCCATGTCCACGAATCCGGTGTCGGAGGGGTTGCCCACCAGCGGGTTCGGCGCCCAGAGCCCGATGTGATCGGCGATCAGCATCACCCCGCCCGGGCGCAGATCGGCCCGCAGCGCGCCGGCCGCGTTGGTCAGGACGACCGTGCCCACCCCCAGCGCGCGCACCACCTCCAGCGCCACCCGCATGGCGTCGGGGCGCCCGCTCTCGTAGTAATGCGCGCGCCCGGCAAGGGCCGCGACGCGGCGCCCGCCCAGCTGGCCGACCACCAGCTGCCCCGCGTGCCCCGAGACGCCGGGCATGGGAAACCCCGGCAGCGTGGCATAGGGCAGGGACGCAGCCCCCGTCACCGCGTCGCACAGCCCCGACAGGCCCGAGCCGAGGACGATCGCCACCTCGATCGGCGCAGGCCCGGTCCGTGCCCGGATATGGTCCGCGACCGCCTCGGGGGTCACGGCGCCAGCCTTCGGTGCAACACCAGCGCATCCTCGCCGCCATAGTACCCCGCCCGCAGTCCCACCTGTTCGAATCCCGCGCGGGCATAGAGCGCGCGGGCGGCGGCGTTGCCGGCGGCGACCTCCAGAAACGCCGCGCGCGCGCCATGGTCGGCGGCCCGGGCCATTGCCCGCGCCAGCAACCCCGTCGCAAGCCCCCTGCGGCGTGCGTGGGGGGCGACGGCGAGCGTCAGAACCTCGGCCTCGTCGGCCAGCACGCGCAGCAGCACAAAGCCATCCTCCGCCCCCTCCAGCAGGCTGTGGGGCTGGCGCAGGAGGGCTGCGAACTCGGCCGCATCCCAGGGGCGGGGATGGACAAAGGCGGCGGCATGCAGCCGCGCGAGCGCTTCGGGGTCCACCGCCTCAGTCCAGCAGGACCGGCACCGCCTCACGGCTCGGCGCCGCGTCGGGGGGGCGCAGGTACAGCGGCGCGGGCGGCGCGCCGGTGCGGTCGGTTGCGGCGATCCGCGCGACCGCCTCTGCCAGAGGAACCGCGGCGGGCCACAGCGTGCCGGTGCAGCCTGCGGGTGCGGCCGAACCCGTCACCGGTGCGGCGCCGACATGCGCCGCAACCGCCTGTTCCGGAACCAGAACCGGCGCGGCGGCGGGGGCCGTGACGATCACCTGTCCCGCCGGTCCGCGCTCCAGCACCCACACATCCCCCGGCAGGCCCAGACGCCGGGCCTGCGCCAGCGGCACACCCACTGCGGGCACCCCAAGGGCCAGCGCCAGTCCGCGCGCGGCCGCCACCGCGATGCGCAATCCGGTGAAGTTGCCGGGGCCGACCCCGACCCCGATCTGCACCAGATCACCCCAGGTCATCCCCGCATCGGCCAGCACGGCCTCGGCCATCGGCATCAGGATCTCGGCCTGTCCGGTGGCGCCCTCGTGGGTGCGCATGGCCCGGCATACGCCGTCTGTGACCACCGCGACCGCGCACCAGCCCCCGGAACAGTCGAAGCCCAGGGTGGCGTCAGACGCCAACGGGGCGCACCTCGGTCACCTCGGGGATGTAGTGGCGCAGCAGGTTCTCGATCCCCATCTTCAGCGTCAGGGTGGACGACGGACACCCCGCACAGGCCCCCTGCATGTGCAGATAGACCACCCCACGCTCGAACCCGTGGAAGGTGATGTCGCCGCCGTCCTGCGCCACGGCGGGGCGCACGCGGGTGTCGAGCAGCTCCTTGATCTGCACCACGATGGCCGCATCGGGGCCGGAATGCTCGGCGTGGCCCGAGGACGGTCCGCCCTCCACCGCCGTCTCGCCGGACTGGAAGTGCTCCAGGATGGCGCCCATGATCGCGGGCTTGACGTGGGCCCACTCGACGCCCTCGGCCTTGGTCACGGTAACGAAATCAAGGCCCAGGAATACCCCGGTCACCCCCTCCACCGCAAAGATGCGGCGCGCCAGTGGCGAGGTCTGCGCGGCCTCGCGGTTGGGGAAATCGGCGGTGCCGACCTCCAGCACGTCCTGGCCGGGGATGAACTTGAGCGTGGCCGGGTTCGGCGTGGACTCGGTCTGGATGAACATGAAAGACCCTCCGTTTCACTCGGGATATGCGCCTCACGCGGGGATGCGTCAAGCGGCGGGCCTTTCTCTCGGCCTCCGGGCGCGCTAGACGCTGCGCGCAGGATCATTGCCGGAGGGGCCCGCCATGGCCATGGACAAGACCTTTCAGCCCGCCGAGGCCGAGGCCCGCATCAGCGCGACCTGGGACGCGGCCAACGCCTTTGCCGCCGGTGCCGCCGCGCGCCGGCCTGAGACGTTCTGCATCATGATCCCGCCGCCGAACGTCACCGGCAGCCTGCACATGGGGCACGCGTTCAACAACACGCTGCAGGACATCCTGGTGCGCTGGCACCGGATGCGCGGCTTCGACACGCTGTGGCAGCCCGGCCAGGACCACGCCGGCATCGCGACGCAAATGGTCGTCGAACGCGAACTGGCCAAGGCAGGCAAGCGCCGCTCCGACTTCACCCGCGAGGAGTTCGTGGCCAAGGTCTGGGAATGGAAGGCCCAGTCCGGCGGCACCATCGTACGCCAGCTCCAGCGGCTGGGCGCGTCCTGCGACTGGTCGCGCAACGCCTTCACCATGTCCGGCGCCCCCGGCGCCCCCACGGGCGAGGAGGGCAATTTCCACGACGCCGTGATCCGGGTGTTCGTGGAGCTCTACAACCAGGGCGCCATCTACCGCGGCAAGCGGCTGGTCAACTGGGACCCGCATTTCGAGACCGCCATCTCCGATCTGGAGGTCGAGCAGACCGAGGTCGACGGCCACCTGTGGCGCCTGCGCTACCCGCTCGCCGACGGCGCGACCTATGAGCATCCTGTGGAGTGGGATGAGGAAGGCCGCGCAACAGCCTGGGAAACGCGTGATTATCTGGTCGTCGCCACCACCCGTCCCGAAACCATGCTGGGCGACACCGGCATCGCCGTGCACCCCGACGATGCCCGCTACGCGCACCTCGTGGGCAAGGAGGCGATCCTGCCGCTGGTGGGCCGCCGCCTGAAGATCGTGGCCGACAGCTACGCCGACCCCGAAAAGGGCACCGGCGCGGTCAAGATGACCCCCGCCCACGACTTCAACGACTGGGAGGTGGGCCAACGCACCGGCCTGCGCGCCATCAATGTCATGGACCGCCGCGCCGCGATTGCCTTGCGCGACAACCCCGATTTTGCTGCGGGCTGCGACGCGGGCGCCGTGGCCGTCTGCATCGAGGCCTTCGACGCCCACGACCGCTACGAGGTCCGCGACGCCCTCGTGGAGACCGCCCGCGCCGAGGGCTGGCTCGACGGCATCGACCCCGACCGCCACGTCGTCCCCCACGGCGACCGCTCCAAGGTCGCGGTGGAGCCGTTCCTCACCGACCAGTGGTTCGTGGACACGAAGAAGATCGTCGACCCTGCCCTTGATGCGGTGCGCGAAGGACGCACACGTATCCTGCCGGAACAGCACGAGAAAGTCTATTTTCACTGGCTGGAGAACATCGAGCCTTGGTGCATCTCGCGACAGCTGTGGTGGGGGCACCAGATTCCGGTCTGGTATGGGCCGAACCCCATGAACTCATCCGCGCCGCCACATGAATTGGAGTGGGATTTCGATGATCCGGTCGCGTTTTGCGCGGCCACGTTCGAGGATGCCGCCAAGCTCGCAGACCAATACTACAAGTCCCGAGGTCTTGCTTCTCAAGGCTTTGTTGAGTTGCCGGATTTCTCAGAAACAGGGGATGTCGCCGACTGGGTTAAACTAGTCCCTCTCATCCGCGACCCCGACGTCCTCGACACGTGGTTCTCCTCCGGCCTCTGGCCCATCGGCACGCTGGGCTGGCCCGAGGACACCGACGAGCTGAAGAAATACTTCCCCACCGATGTCCTCGTCACCGGTTTTGATATCATCTTCTTCTGGGTCGCCCGGATGATGATGATGCAGCTTGCGGTGGTGGAGAAGGAGCCATTCCACACCGTCTATGTCCACGCCCTCGTCCGTGACGAGAAGGGCAAGAAGATGTCCAAGAGCCTGGGCAACGTCCTCGACCCGCTGGACCTGATCGACGATTACGGCGCGGATGCGGTGCGCTTCACGCTCACCTCCATGGCCGCGATGGGGCGCGACCTGAAGCTGTCGAAGGACCGCATCGCCGGCTACCGCAACTTCGGCACCAAGCTGTGGAACGCCTGCCGCTTCGCCGAGATGAACGGCGTGTGGGAGGGGCACGCGACCCAGACCACGCCGCCGCAGGCCACCGCCACCGCCAACCGCTGGATCCTGGGCGAAACCGGGCGCATCCGCGCCGAGGTCGACGCGGCGCTGACCGCCTATCGCTTCAACGACGCGGCGAATGCGCTCTATGCCTTCGTCTGGGGCCGGGTCTGCGACTGGTACGTCGAATTCGCCAAGCCGCTGCTGGCCGACCCCGACACGGCCGGGGAAACCCGCGCCACGATGGCCTTCGTGCTGGATCGCTGCATGATCCTGCTGCACCCCTTCATGCCCTTCGTGACCGAGGAGCTGTGGTCGCTGACGGGCCGTCGCGACAGCCTGCTGGTCCACGCCGAGTGGCCCGAGGGGCTGGACGAGGCCCTCGTGGACCCGCAGGCCGAGCGCGAGATGCGCTGGGTCATCACCCTGATCGAGGAGATCCGCTCGGCCCGCGCGCAGATGCGTGTGCCCGCCGGCGCGTATCTGGAGATGTGGGAGATCGACGCCGACGACGCCGCGCGCGCGGCACTGGCGCGCAACGCGGCCCTGATCGCGCGGCTGGCGCGGATCGAGGCGAAGGGCGCCGCCGCCACGGCCCCGCGCGGTGCGCTGTCGGTCGCGCTCGAGGGGGCGAGCTTTGCGCTGCCGCTGCAAGGGGTGATCGACATCGCCGCCGAGACCGCGCGCCTTGGCAAGACGCTGGCCAAGCTGGAAAAGGAGGCGGGCGGGCTGCGCGGTCGGTTGTCGAACCCGAAGTTCACCGCCTCCGCCCCGCCGGAGGTGGTGGAGGAGGCCCGCGACAACCTCGCCCAGGTCGATGAGGAAGCGGCCCGCCTGCGCGAGGCGTTGCGCAGGCTGGAGGAGATGGCATGAGCGGCGCGCGGCTGACCGATCTTGTGGCCGGGCTGCCGGCGACCGTGCCCTTCGTCGGTCCCGAGGCGCAGCAGCGCACATCCGGGCGGACCTTTCGCGCGCGGCTGGGCGCGAACGAGAGCGTCTTTGGCCCCTCTCCGCGGGCCGTGGCCGCGATGGCCGCGGCCGCGTCCGATGCCTGGATGTATGGCGACAGCGAGAGCCATGACCTGCGCGCGGCCCTTGCCGCCCACCACGGTGTGACGCCCGCGCATATTGCCGTGGGCGAGGGGATTGACGGGCTGCTGGGCAATCTGGTGCGGCTGGTTGTGGCCCCCGGCGACCGGGTGGTGACGTCGGCCGGGGCCTATCCGACGTTCAACTATCACGTCGCGGGGTTTGGCGGCGACCTGGTCCGGGTTCCCTTTGCGGGCGTGCACGAGGATATCGAGGCGCTGTTGCACGCCGCGCCGGGGGCAAAGCTTCTGTACCTGTCCAACCCCGACAATCCGATGGCCTCCTGGCACCCCGCTGCGGTGATCGAGGCGATGCTGGACCGTGTGCCGGACGGCACGCTGCTGGTGCTGGACGAGGCCTATGCCGACTTTGCCCCCGCGGGTGCGATCCCCGAGATCAACGCGGACGACCCCCGGGTGATCCGCCTGCGCACGTTCTCCAAGGCGCACGGGCTGGCCGGGGCCCGCGTCGGCTATGCGATCGCGGCGCCGGGGCTGGTGGCGGCTTTTGACCGCATCCGCAACCACTTCGGCATGACCCGCATGTCGCAGGCCGGGGCGCTGGCGGCACTGCACGACACCGGCTGGCTGGCGCAGGTCGTGACGCAGGTGGCCGAGGGCCGCGCGCGGCTGGCTGCCATCGCGGCCGAGAACGGGTTGGCCGCGCTGCCGTCGGCGACGAACTTCGTGGCGATCGACTGCGGACGCGACGGGGACTTTGCCCGCGCCGTGTTGCGGGAACTGATCGCGCGGGACGTGTTCGTGCGCATGCCCGGGGTGGCGCCGCTGGACCGCTGCATCCGGGTCAGCGTGGGGCGCCCGCCTGACCTCGATGTCTTTGCCGAAGTTCTGCCGCAGGCGCTGGCGGCGGCGCTCACGCAACGGTGATTTCCCCTCCGGTGGCGGGAAGGTGGCATGCCGCCCACTGGATCCGGAGGGAGGACATGCGGATGTCGAGGGCACTTGGTGTGGTGGTGGCGCTGGCCTTGTCGGTGGCGGCGGTCGGTGTCTGGCAGTTCGGCCCGCACGGCCATGCAACGGCGCAGCATGCGCACGGTCATGGTGCCGACGATACGGCCGCGACCCGCGCCTATCGTGCGGCCAACGACCGTATGCATGCCGGGATGAACATGGCGTTCACCGGGGATGCGGATGTGGATTTCCTGCGCGGGATGATCCCGCACCACGAGGGCGCGGTGGACATGGCCCGCATCGTCCTGGAACACGGCAGCGACCCGGAGGTGGCCGCCCTCGCACGCGCGGTGATCGCGGCGCAGGAAGCGGAGATCGCCCAGATGCGCGCCTGGCTGGCCGAGCGCGGCCACTGAGGTCACCCGGCGGCCGGGACGCGGACGACCCGGCTGCGGCCCGCCCGCTTGGCGGCATAGAGGGCGCGGTCGGCGTCCTCCAGCAGGGGGGTGGGGTCGGCGCCTGCCGGGGCGACCAGGGTGCCGATGCTGGCCGAGATCTGGCAGACCGCGCCGTCGTGGGACTGCGGCTCCTCCAGCCGGGACAGGATCCGCTGCGCGACCTCCTCCAGTCGGTCGGCGTCATGCATGCCGGGCATCAGCACGACGAATTCATCCCCCCCGATGCGGGCGACGGTGTCGCCGCCGCGGGTTTCGGTGCGCAGGATCGCCCCCACCCGGGCAAGCACCGCGTCGCCAGCCGCATGGCCGAGCGTGTCGTTGACGCGCTTGAAGAAATCGAGATCGATCTGCATCAGCCCGAAGGGCGTGGCCAATCCCGACAGCCCCTCCAGCGCCCGCTCCAGACCCCGGCGGTTGCGCAGGCCGGTCAGGCTGTCGGTCAGCGCCTCTTCCTCGGCGGTGACCTTGGCATTCTGCAGCCGCAGGTTCAGGCGGCGCAACTCCTCCAGCACTGCGGACTTCGCCTCGATCAGATAGAGCATCTCGACCGTCAGGTCCGTGGCGGCGAAATCGCCGTCGGTCAGGTGATGGGCGCGCACCGCATCCGCCAGCCCGATGCCGAAGGACAGGTTCACCAGCCAGCCTCCCGCCAGCGCCAGCGGCACCGCCAGCCCCTTGAAGGCGGTGTTCGGCGGGGCCCGCAGGCTCAGGCGCAGGCGCGCCCCGTCGATTCGCGCCAGATCCGCCGCGCCGGTGATCCCGCGCGGGCGTTGCAGGGTGAAAACCTCCAGCAGCGGGCGCCCGACGGGGCCGCCGTCGGGGATCATCTTGGTCAGCGTCGGACCCGCGCCGACGATCTGCCCCGACAGCGCCACATGCAGATACAGCGGCATCAGCCGCGCCAGCGCGTCAGCGCCAAGCGAAAGGGGCGGCGCGGTCATCCGCCTGCCGACAGATCGAACTGCCGCCCGGGGGTGTGACAGGGGTCGAACAGGTCGATGGCGATGCGCGCCGCGCCGTCCCGGGCCGGGGAGATCACCTCCAGCAGGACCAGCGCCCCATAGTCGTCGGCCATCGCACGCAGCACCCCCACCATCACCGGCCCGTACTGCGGCCACGGCCCGCGCACCGTCAGCACGCAGCGCCCGCTCCCGCTCTCCTCCAGCTCCAGCTGGGGCATGTCGAGGTCGGGCACCGCCAGCCGACATCGCCCCGGCAGATCGTCGAGCGAGTGCAGGAAGTCGAGGAACTCCACCCCGCCGAAGCGCAGCAACCGCCGCAGCCCCTGGTGTCAAGCGACACCCAGTCTTACGAGCTAAGGCGACATCCAGTCTTACGAGGTGTCGCGCAACGGAGCGGCCCCGGGGGCGCGCGCTGACCGCCAAGAGTCAGAGCGCGCGCCCCCGGGGCCGCGG
>NZ_NHSD01000215.1 GCF_016653255.1 Rhodobaculum claviforme | reverse complement strand
GTTCGGCCCCGATGCCCCAGACCCAGTCGCGCGAGCGGCTGCGCCCGCGTTTCTGGGAGCGCTTTCCCCTGCACCGGCTGACCCCGGCCGAGTGGGAGGCGCTGTGCGACGGCTGCGGGCGGTGCTGCCTGAACAAGCTGGAGGACGCGGACACCGGCGAGATCGCCTTCACCCGCGTCGCCTGCCGGTTGCTGGACGGCGACACCTGCCGCTGCGGCAACTACCCCGAGCGCAAGCGGCTGGTGCCCGAATGCGTGGTGCTGACGCCGAAGAACATCGGCGAGATCGCCTACTGGATGCCGCCCACCTGTGCCTACCGGCTGCGCCACGAGGGGCGGCGGTTGGCGCCCTGGCATCCGCTGGTCTCGGGCGATCCCGAGAGCGTGCACCGCGCGGGGATTTCCGTGCAGGGCTGGACCGTGCCCGAATACGACGTCCCCGAGGACGAGTGGGAAGACCACATCATCGCAGAGGAGCCGTGATGCATTTTGCCTCCGACAACGGCTCGGGCGTCCCGCCCGAGGTGATCGCAGCGCTGGGTCGCGCCAATGACGGGTTCGCGGCCGGATACGGGGCCGATCCACTGTCGCTGGCGGTGCGCGACCGGCTGCGCGCGCTGTTCGAGGCGCCGCAGGCCGCCGTCCATCTGGTGGCCACCGGAACCGCCGCCAACGCCCTGGCGCTGGCGTGTTACTGCCCGCCCTGGGCCGCGGTGTTCTGCCACCGCGTCGCCCACATCGAGGAGGACGAGTGCGGCGCGCCCGAGTTCTATACCGGCGGCGCCAAGCTGGTTCTGGTCGAAGGCTCCGACGCCCGCATGGCCCCCGATGCGCTGGAGGCGCGGATCAAGGCCACCGGCGGCGCGGGCGTGCACAACGTCCAGCGCGGGATGGTCAGCCTGACCAACACCACCGAGGCCGGCACCGTCTACACCCCGGCCGAGGTCGCGGCCCTGTCGCAGGTCGCGCACCGCCACGGCCTGCCGGTGCACATGGACGGGGCGCGGTTTGCCAACGCGCTGGTGGCCACCGGCGCCACGCCCGCCGACATCACCTGGCGCGCGGGCGTCGATGTCCTCAGCTTTGGCGGGACCAAGAACGGGCTGCTGGGGGTCGAGGCGGTGATCCTGTTCGATCCCGCCAAGGCGTGGGAGTTCGAGCTGCGCCGCAAGCGGGGTGGGCATCTGTTCTCCAAGCACCGCTACCTGGCGGCGCAGATGGACGCCTATCTGGAGGGCGATCTGTGGTTGCGGCTGGCCGGGCAGGCCAACGCCATGGCCGAGCGGCTGACGGCGGGGCTGACAGCGCGCGCCGACACCAGGCTGGTGCATCCGCCGCAGGCCAACATGGTCTTTGCCGCGTTTCCGCGCGCCGTGCACCGGCGGCTGCAGGCGGCGGGGGCAAAATACTACCTGTGGCCGTTCGACCAGACGCTGGAGGGGCCGGACGACGCCCCCGTCAGCTGTCGGCTGGTGTGTTCGTGGTCCACCACCGCGGCCGAGGTCGACGCCTTTCTGGCCCACATGGACGGCTGAGGCTCCCTCAGCCCGCGAGATGGGCGTCGAGGAAATCCAGCCGATCCTGACCCCAGAACACCTGCGCGTCCACCACCCAGGTGGGCACGCCGAACACGCCTTGCGCCACCGCCACCTCCTGGTTGCGGGCATAGGTCTCGGCCCCGCTCAGCAGGCCGCGGTCGGCCAGGGCGGGATCGAAGCCCGCGCCCTCCAGGCAGGCGCGGATGACGGTGTCGTCGGCGATGTCGCGCTCCTCGGCCCAGACCGCACGGCCGAAGCCCGTCACCAGCGCGGCCAGATCGCCACCGCCCGCCTCTTGCGCCGCGATGAGGGCATAGGACGCGGGTGCGGGATTGGTGGGGAAATGTCGGGGCCTGGGAACCAGCGGCATCCCCAGCCGGGCCGACCAGCGCGCCAGTTCCTGCAGCCGCCAGGCCTTGCGCACCTCGTGGCGGTCGGCCAGGGCGGTGCCGCCGGTGCGCGCCATCAGCGCCTGCACATCGACCGGGTGCAGAACCAGCTCCGCACCGTGGCGGGCCGCGATGTCGAACGGGCGGCGCCCCGCCAGATAGACCCACGGCGATATCGGGTTCAGGAAATACGCGATCTGTGCCACGGTCGGGCCTCTTTTGCGGGGCGATGGGTTGCGCAACCCTATTGCGGTGATAAGCGGTGTCAACGCTGCCATAACCGCCAGGATCCCGCCCATGCCCGCCATGTCCGAGCCGAAGCTGATCGCCGGCAACGCCAACCGCCCCCTGGCGCAGGCCATCGCGCGGCGGATGTCGCTGCACCGCGGCGCGCCGGTGAGCCTGCTCGACGCGCGGGTGGAACGCTTCAACGACCAGGAAATCTTCGTGGAGATGTACGAGAACGTCCGCGGCGAGGACATGTTCGTCATCCAGTCGACCTCCAACCCCGCCAACGACAACCTGATGGAGCTGCTGATCATGGCCGACGCGCTGCGCCGGTCGTCGGCGGCGCGGATCACGGCGGTGATTCCCTATTTCGGCTATGCCCGCCAGGATCGGCGGAGCCGCGCGCGCACGCCGATCTCGGCCAAGCTGGTGGCCAACCTGATCGTCGAGGCGGGGATCGAACGGGTGCTGACGCTCGACCTGCACGCCGCCCAGATCCAGGGGTTCTTCGACATCCCCGTCGACAACCTCTATGCCGCGCCGGTGTTCGCGATGGATGTGCAGCACCAGTTCCGCGACCGCCTGAACGAGGTGATCGTGGTCTCGCCCGATGTGGGCGGGGTCGGGCGCGCGCGCGAGCTGGCCAAGCGCATCGGCTCGGGGCTGGCGATCGTGGACAAGCGCCGCTCCAGCCCCGGCGAGGTCGCCGACATGACCGTCATCGGCGAGGTCGCCGGGCGCACCTGCATCATGGTCGACGACATCTGCGACACCGCCGGCACGCTGGTGAAGGCCAGCGACCTGCTGATGAGCGAGGGCGCCAAGGAGGTGCACGCCTATATCAGCCACGGTGTGATGTCCGGCCCGGCGGTGGAGCGGATCACCAACTCCACGCTCAAGAGCCTGGTGCTGACGGACTCCATCGCGCCGACCGAGGCGGTGCGCGCCGCCGCCAACATCCGCGTCCTGCCCACCGCGCCGATCCTCGCACAGGCGATCCTGAACATCTGGTCGGGGACCTCGGTGTCGTCGCTGTTCGAGGTCGACACCCTGATGCCGATCTACGAGGGCGTGTTCGGCCGCGACTGAGCCGCACGCGGAAGTGAGCGGAGTTGCGCGCCGAAGATATTGCAAATCCCGCATGTTTTGCACACCTTCACGATGCAGCATCACCGAGCAAGGAATCTCGCATGGCCCATGACATGTTCTCGCGCCGACACCTGCTGGCCTTTGGGGGGGTTGCCTTCGGGGCGGGGCTGGCCGCGCCGGCGCTCGCACTGACCGGTGACATCGTGGGCGAGGAGGACCTGACGGCCCAGCCCACCGCGCGCCGCAACACCCAGAGCTTCCGCACCGTGCGCTGGCAGGACCACTTCGACAACCGCCGCAACGGGGCGATCCTGTGCGATGTCGCCAGCCGCGCGCTGCACTTCTGGTCCGAGGACGGCGAGACCTATCTGGTTTATCCCACCTCGGTGCCGATGACCGAGGAATTCACCCGCCGCGGCCGCACCGAGATCACCCTGATGCGCCGCGAGCCGGTGTGGATCCCCACACCCAACATGCGCCAGCGCGACCCCAGCCTGCCCGAGCGGGTGGAGGCCGGGCCCGAAAACCCCATGGGCACCCGGGCGATGAACCTGAGCTGGCAGTACTATCGCATCCACGGGATCGACAACCCGGCCAAGGTCGGGCGGATGGCGTCGAACGGCTGCTTCGGGCTGTTCAACCACCATGTCGAATACCTGTTCGAGCGGTGCCGCGTCGGCACCCAGGTCGTGGTGATCTGATCCGCCGCGCCGCCCCCGGTGCCCATGCCGGGGGGGGGTGGGCTTGCGCGCCCCGGTCCCGGCAGCCTATAGCCTGCGCGCACACCCAGACCCGGAGAAGATCATGGCCGGCCACTCCAAAAGGGCCAACATTCAGCACCGCAAGGGGCGTCAGGACGCGGCCCGCTCCAAGCTGTTTTCCAAACTGTCCAAGGAAATCACCGTCGCCGCCAAGATGGGCGACCCCGACCCGGACAAGAATCCCCGCCTGCGCCTTGCGGTGAAGGAGGCGAAGTCGAACTCGGTCCCCAAGGACGTGATCGACCGCGCGATCAAGAAGTCCCAGGGCGGCGATGCGGATACCTATGAGGAAATCCGCTACGAGGGGTACGGCCCCGGCGGCGTCGCCGTGATCGTCGAGGCGATGACCGACAACCGCAACCGCACCGCCTCCAACGTGCGCTCCACCTTCGGCAAGCATGGCGGGAACCTCGGGGAAACCGGTTCGGTCGCCTTCATGTTCGAGCGCAAGGGCCAGATCGTCTATCCCGCCGCCGTCGGCGACGCCGAGACCGTTCTGGAAGCCGCGATCGACGCCGGCGCCGAGGACGTGGAGAGCGGCGAGGACGGCCACACCATCTGGTGCGACGCCACCGACCTGGCCGCCGTGGCCACCGCGCTCGAGACAGCGCTGGGCGAATCGGAAACCACCCGCCTGGTGTGGAAACCGGGCACGACGACCGATCTGGACCTCGAAGGCGCGACCAGGCTTCTGAAGCTGATCGACGCGCTGGAAGACGACGACGACGTCCAGACCGTCACCGCCAACTTCGAGATTTCGGACGAGGTGATGGCGGCGCTGTAACGGCGCCGCCCGCCGGGCCGTCATGCCGCCGCAGGTTCCGGCCTGCGGCGGTCGGTCTTATTGATCCAGGAAGCTGCGCAGCCGGCGCGACCGGCTGGGGTGCTTGAGCTTGCGCAGCGCCTTCGCCTCGATCTGGCGGATGCGTTCGCGGGTGACGGAGAACTGCTGGCCGACCTCCTCCAGGGTGTGGTCGGTGTTCATGCCGATGCCGAAGCGCATGCGCAGGACCCGCTCCTCGCGCGGGGTCAGCGACGCGAGGACCCGCGTCGTCGTCTCGCGCAGGTTCTCCTGGATCGCGCTGTCCAGCGGCAGCACCGCGTTCTTGTCCTCGATGAAGTCGCCGAGCTGGCTGTCCTCCTCGTCGCCGATGGGCGTCTCGAGGGAGATCGGTTCCTTGGCGATCTTCATCACCTTGCGGACCTTCTCCAGCGGCATCTGGAGTTTCTCGGCCAGCTCCTCCGGCGTGGGTTCCCGGCCGATCTCGTGCAGCATCTGGCGGCCCGTGCGCACCAGCTTGTTGATCGTCTCGATCATGTGCACGGGGATGCGGATGGTGCGGGCCTGGTCCGCGATGGAGCGGGTGATCGCCTGCCGGATCCACCAGGTGGCATAGGTCGAGAACTTGTAGCCGCGCCGATACTCGAACTTGTCCACGGCCTTCATCAGGCCGATGTTGCCCTCCTGGATCAGGTCGAGGAACTGCAGCCCGCGGTTGGTGTATTTCTTGGCGATGGAGATCACGAGGCGCAGGTTGGCCTCCACCATCTCCTTCTTGGCCTGGCGGGCTTCCTTTTCGCCCTTCTGGACCTGGTTCACGATGCGGCGGTATTCGCCGATGTCCACGCCGACATACTGGCCCACCTGGGCCATGTCGTTGCGCAGCTCCTCGATCTTGTCGGCGGAGCGGTCGGTCAGGGCGGTCCAGCCGCGCCCGCCCTTGGCGGCCATCCGCTCGAGCCAGGTCGGGTCCAGCTCGGAGCCGCGATAGGCGTCGATGAACTCGCGCCGGTTGATGCGGGCCTGGTCGGCCAGCTTCACCATGGCGCTGTCGATCGCCATGATCCGGCGGTTGATGCCATAGAGCTGGTCGACCAGCGCCTCGATCCGGTTGTTGTGCAGGTGGAGCGAGTTCACCAGCTGCACGATCTCCGCGCGCAGCTTCTGATAGGTCGCCTCGTCGGCGGCGGTGAAGCCGGCGGTCTCCACCAGCTTGGCCTCCATCCGCAGGTCCTGCAGCTCCGACAGGCGGATGTAGTCGTCGGCGATGCGGTCCAGCGTCTCCAGCACGCGGGGCTTGAGCGCGCTCTCCATCGCCGCGAGCGACAGGTTGGAGCCGTCGTCGTCGTCATCATCGTCGTCGCTGCGGATCAGCGGGTTGCCGTCGGCGTCCAGCTCGGGGCCCTTGGCTTCGCGCGCGGGGCTGGGCTGGCCGGCCTGGGCCGCGGGCGACAGATCGCCCACCGTGCCCTCGCCGTCCTCGTCGAGCTGGTTGCCGAAGGTCGTCTCCAGGTCGATGACATCGCGCAGCAGGATGTCCTCGCCCAGAAGCTCGTCACGCCAGATGGTGATGGCCTGGAACGTCAGCGGGCTTTCGCACAGCCCGGCGATCATGGTGTTGCGCCCGGCCTCGATCCGCTTGGCGATGGCGATCTCGCCCTCGCGCGACAGCAGTTCGACCGAGCCCATCTCGCGCAGGTACATCCGCACCGGATCGTCGGTGCGGTCCAGCGTCTCGGAGGTGGTGGTGGCGACCGTGACCTCGCGCGAGGTGGAGGTGGTGACGACCTCGCCGCCCTCTTCGCTTTCCTCGGCCTCGATGACGTTGATGCCCATTTCCGAGAGCATCGACATCACGTCCTCGATCTGTTCCGAGGACACCTGTTCGGGGGGCAGCACCTGGTTGAGCTCGTCATAGGTGATGAAGCCGCGCTCCTTGGCGGCGGCGATCATGCGTTTGACGGCCGCCTGGCTCATGTCCAGCGCGATCTCGCCCTCCTGCTCGTCGGGCTTGGCGTCGTCGGTATCCTTGGCTGCCATGGATGCTCCTGCGCGGCTGGGGCGGGCGGTTGGTCTGGAGCCGGCCGATTCGCGGGCGATTCGATCCGGAGTCATAAGCGATAGATTGCCCGAATCACAGGGCACCGGAACGATCGGGCCATGGAAACGGTCGGGGTGGGGGCATCAAAGCATCGGGCCGTCACGTCTTCCTCGGGTTGTGGGTCCGGCTGGCCTGTTCCAGAATCGCAAGCAAGGCGTTGCGGTCCTCGCCCAGGTCGCTGGAGTCCTCGTCCGGACCTCGCACCGCGCTGTGTACCGCCTCCGAGGCGCGCGCCAGGCGCCACGTCAGCCGTTCGTCGGCGCGTTCGGTGATATCATGCATCGCGTCCTCCACCTCGCGCCGCATGGCGCGCCGGGTGGCGAGCTTCGCCACCTCCTCCACCAGACAGGCCTGTGCGACGACACTGTCGTCGGGTTTGCGCACAGGTGGCGCGTAAGCGACATGGCTCTGCGCAAACAGGTTTTCAAGGTCGGGGCCGACGTCCTCGGCCATCCGTGCGCGCAGATCACCACCGTCCGCGGCATGGCGCAGCAGCGCGTCGCGCAGGCGGGCGTTTTCGGGCACCCGGCATTCCAGCTGCTCGAGGTCGTCCTCGAAGCCGGGCACGAGCGACGGATGGGTGATCAGGATCGCGAGGATCAGCGCCTCGCGCATGCGGTCCTCCATCTCGGCGTCGGCGCCCGCCAGCGCGCTGCCACGGGTGCTGGGCAGCGGCGCGCCCGGGGGCGGGCGGCGGGCGGCCTGGCCACCGCGGGCGTTGAACGGGGGGCGGCCCGGCCCCGACCAGCCGCCAGCCCAGCCGCCAGCCCAGCCACCGGGGCGCGCGGCCGGGCGGGCGGGGGCCAGCAGCTCCGCGCGCAGCCGGACGAACTCCGCGCCGTAGTGGCTGCGCAGGCTGGCGTCGCCGATTCGCGCCAGGACCGCGCGCAGGTCCTTGTCCAGCGCCGCGCGCCGTTCGGGGCTGTCGAGGACGCGACCCTCGGTCTCGCGCTGCCACAGCAGGCGGGCCATGGGCACGGCGCCGTCAATCAGCTGGCGCATGGCCGCCGCACCCCCGGTGCGCAGCACGTCGTCGGGGTCCTGCCCGCCGGGCAGCAGGGCGAACCGCAGGCTCTGCCCCGCCTCCATCATCGGCAGCGCCAGATCGATCAGCCGCAGCCCCGCCCGCATCCCCGCCTTGTCGCCATCGAGGGCCACCACCGGCTCGGGCGACAGCCGCCACAGCATGCGCAGCTGCTCCTCGGTGATGGCGGTTCCCAGCGGCGCCACCGCGCCGGTAAAGCCCGCCTGCGACAGCGCGATCACGTCCATGTAGCCCTCGGCCACGATCAGGGGCGCGCCCTTGGCCACCGCCTCGCGCGCGGGTCCGAGGTTGTAGAGGCTGCGGCCCTTGTCGAACAGCTCGGTTTCGCGGGTGTTGAGGTATTTGGCCTGCGCGTCCGACGCCAGCGCGCGTGCGCCGAAGCCGATGCAGCGCCCGCGCCCGTCGCGGATGGGGAATGTGATGCGGTCGCGGAAGCGGTCATAGGGGCTGCCGGTCTCGGGCCGGGTGGCAAGGCCGGCGGCGTCGATCATCTCCTCGGCCACGCCGGCGGTGCGCAGATGCTCGAACAGGGCCGCGCGGCCGGGTGGGGCATAGCCGATCTCGAACCGCTCCATCGTGGCCTGCGGCAGGCCGCGCCGGGCCAGATAGTCGCGCGCCCCGCTGCCCGCCGCCGTCGACAGCTGCATCCGGAAGAATCGCACCGCCTGGTCCATCACCGCCGCCAGCCGGGTCTGGCGGTCCAGCCGTTGCGCCGCCTGCGGATCGCGGGCGGGCATGGTCATCCCGGCCTCGGCCGCCAGCGCCTCCACCGCCTCCATGAAGCCCAGCCCCTCGGCCTCGCGCAGGAAGCTCAGCGCGTCGCCCTTGGCCTGGCAGCCGAAGCAGTAATAGAATCCCTTGCGGTCATCCACATGGAATGACGGGGATTTTTCCTCGTGGAACGGGCAGGGGGCCCACCAGTCGCCGCGCCCGGCGTTGGACTTGCGCGCATCCCACACGACCTTTCGGCCGACGATGCGGCTGATCGGCACGCGGGCGCGCAACTCGTCAAGGAATCCGGGTGGGAGTGCCATGGGGGGAATATCGGTCGCCACCCGCCGGCTGTCCAGCGGGTTGCGCCGTTCAGCGCCGGGCGCACGCGGCGGCAAGACCTCATTAACCAGTTAAGGAATCCTTAACCAATCCGTGCAGGCCCGGCTTGCCCCGGGTCAGCCGCCATGCAAGGATACCTGATGTTGCGCATTTCATGGATGATACCGCTTGTGGTGGTGCTGGCGGCGCTGTCCGGCGTGGGGCTGGCCGATCGCGGCGATCCCCTGGCGGTGATCGTCGGCCCGGCCACAATCATCGACGGCGACACCCTGGACATCGCCGGCACCCGGATCCGCATCCAGGGCATCGACGCGCCCGAGCGGGACCAGACCTGCGAAGGCGCCGATGGCACCCCCTGGCCCTGCGGCGCCCGCAGCACCGCCGCCGCCCGCGACCGATTCGAAGGCCAGACCCTGCACTGCGAGGATCTGGGAGAGCGCACCTGGGGGCGCGTCGTCGCGCGCTGCTTCAAGGGCGAGGTCGACGTCGCCGCCGCGATGCTGCGCGATGGCATGGCCCGGGCCTGTCCCCGATTTGCCCGCCAGCATGGCCATTCGCGCGCCTACATGGACATCGAGCGGGCGGCGATGGCGGCCGGGGTGGGGATCTTTGCCGGGCCGCCGCCGCCGCGCGCGTCCTTCTGCGACGACCGGCGCACCGCCACGCTGGAGACGGCCACGCTGGAGACGGCGCGGGCCGACTGTGTGATCAAGGGCAACATCTCCGCCTCGGGCGAGCGGATCTATCACCGCCCCGGCCAACGGTTCTATGACGTGACCCGAATCGACACCGCCGCTGGCGAGCGCTGGTTCTGCACCGAGGCCGAGGCCCGCGCCGCCGGCTGGCGCCCCGCGCTGCGCTGAGGCGCGCATCCGCTGTGCGGCTGCGCATGGCTGACGTGGCCCGGCGCAGCCCCCATATCCCCGCCACCACGGACGCAGGAGGGGACATGCGCGATCTGGAAACCCGCGACGGGCTGCCCGAGGGCTTGCGCGTCCTGTTGCGCGACTATCCCCGTGACATCTGGCAGAGCCACCGCAACTTCGATGCGCTGACCCGGTTCTGGCTGGATCGCCACCTGATGTTCCGCGACCTGCTGCGCCGGGTCACGGCCGAGACGGAGGCGTTTCTCGATCGTCGGACCGAGGGGCGGGTCTATGCCGCGCGATCGGCTCGGCTGACGGGGCTGCTGCTGAACGAGCTCCATGGCCACCACCGGATCGAGGACATGCAGTACTTCCCCGTCCTGTCGGGGCTGGAGCGGCGCCTGTCGGCGGGGTTCGACCTGCTGGACGGCGACCACCATGCCCTCGACGGCCACCTGCACACCCTGGCCGAGGAGACCAACGCGGCCCTGCGCGCGGTACAGTCCGGCGCGGGGGCGCGCGTCCGGGCGGGGGCGGCGCATGCCCGGCTGGGGGCCTTTGCCGGGTTCCTCGATCGTCACCTGATCGACGAGGAGGACCTGGTCATCCCCGTCATCCTGCATCATGCGCCACGGTTCTGAAGACGGGGAGGTGGTGTCCGCGGCGGGATTTACAAAATTTTCGTTTTCAGTAAGTTGCTCGTGTCTATACCGTCAGGAATGCCGTCCCAAGTTGGGATGTACGGGGTTTAATGGGGTGATTAAGCGACCGGATCATAGCCTCTCAGCGAATGACGTGATTCGCCGCAAGTTCCAGTCAACCTCGTCATTCGGCAACAGCACCTCTACCGTTCCACCTTTACGCTTCCCAACAGCCTCGATCCCCTCGGCGTCCAGTTCGACGAAGTGGTGCTGCAGGTTACCGATCGACATGACACCGATGATCACGGTTTCGCTCAGTGCCTCGACCGGGATGGAGAACAACCACCCACGGTTGGACTGCTGACCGAGGGACACATGGAAGTTATACAGGGCACCCTTGATGATGGCGTGCAGGTCGATCTTGTGATTCGCCGCCTTCCTATCATTGTCGGAGGGGAAAGAGGGATGAGCGCCGTCCATCTGGATCAGCCCTGCCAGGAGGTTCACCGCACCGTCAGCCGTGGCGTTGCGGATCTTCTTCTGCTTGTCGGGTACACCGGATTGTCCCACGGCAAGCCAGGCTTCATCGACCCCGAGGACCGATGCGAGCAACGTCATGGTTGCCTTACGAGGGTAGGACTCCCCTGAGAACCACTTTCGCACCGTCTCTTGGGTGACGGTCTTCCCGCGATCCTCAAGCTGCTTGGTAAACCAACCAAGGCGTCCGAAGTGGATCGGAGGAACATTCGGGTTGAACCGCGCCGGGTTTGCCGGAGGCTCCAACTCTTGAGTAGGATGGAGCATCATGAGCAAGACAACGAACAAGTTTTCTCAGGAAGTGCGTGACCGCGCGGTGCGGTTGGTCCTGGACAA
>NZ_NHSD01000214.1 GCF_016653255.1 Rhodobaculum claviforme | reverse complement strand
CCCCCGCCCGCCGCCGGGCCGCGCAACAGGCGCGGGCGTCAGCGCGGGCGCAGGATCGCCGCGACCCACAGGCCCGCGAGGCCCAGCGACAGGATCGCGTTCCACGACGCCATCGACAGGCCAAGGAACGCCCACGCGACCTCGTCGCAGCGCACGACGGGGGCGGCAAGGATCTGCGACAGCAGCTCCTCGGGGGTCAGGGCGCTGATGTCTCCGGGGCTGCCGCATGCGTCGGGTCCCGCCCACCATCCGCGTTCCACCCCGGTATGGTGGATGCCCAGCCCGCTTGCGACCAGCGCGCTTGTGGCGCCCAGCGCGGCGGGCACCGGCCCGGCCCAGCTCAGCGCCAGCGCGCCGGCCACCACGGCCGCCAGATGCGGCCAGCGCTGCCAGATGCACAGCTCGCACGGGGCCAGCCCGCCGATGTACTGCGAGCCCAGCGCCGCGATCAGCAGCGCCGCCGAACCGCCCGCCGCGGCGAGGATCAGCGCCCGGCCCGTCACAGGTACCGGATGGCCACGAAGCCACCGATCAGCAGCACGAGGAACAGGGTGAACATCAGCCCCAGCCGCCGCTCGATGAAGTCGCGGATCGGCGCGCCGTACTTCCACAGCAGCCCTGCCACGATGAAGAACCGCAGCCCCCGCGCAAGGATGGAGGTGAGGATGAACAGCGGCAGGTTCATCGCCGCCGCCCCCGAGAAGATCGTGATCACCTTGTACGGAAAGGGGGTCACCCCGGCAAAGGCGATGGTCCAGAACACCAGCGCGGGGTCCTCGGCAAAGCGGGCCTGCAGCGTGTCCCACGAGTCGGTCTTGCCGTAGAACTCCAGCACCGGGCGGCCCACCGTCTCATAGAGGCCGTAGCCGATGCCGTAGCCCAGAACGCCCCCCGCGACCGACGCCAGCGTCGCCACGCCGGCGATCACGAAGGCCCGATGCGGGGCCGCCAGGATCATCGGGATCATCAGCACATCGGGCGGGATCGGAAACACCGAGCTTTCGATGAAGGCCACCGCCGCCAGCGCCCACAGCGCATAGGGCGTGCGCGCCAGCGAGATCGTCCAGTCATAAAGCGCGCGGATCATGACCCCTCCCGGGCTGTGTCGCGGCCATGCACCATGGCCACCGTCCTGCGTCAAGGTGGTGCGCCCTTCTGGCGGAAGCGGCGGGTGGCGTTGCCTGCCGACAAGGCACCGGGCGTGACCGGCTTGATTGCATGATGCCGGAGCGCTAAGGCATGGGCTGTGCGGGTGTGGCGGAATGGTAGACGCAGGGCACTCAAAATGCTCCGCCGCAAGGCATGGGAGTTCGACTCTCCCCACCCGCACCATTATTTTCCAACAAGTGATTGATTTTGTGTAATAAAGCCACTGGTATGCATTCAGTGATCCACCTAAATATCCACCATGCGGTCGGCCATACCCCGAGGTGGCGTGGCACCGAACTAAGGTCCGGTGGTGCTTCTATGCAAACCAATAAAGGATGACTGGCGCGCTGGAAGGTAGCCGTGTGCGGGACAGCGCAGCCATGTCGGGGCGCTTGGCCATCCGTGGCGCTAGGATAGCAGCCCTCAAATCTGAGGGCTCCTTCTCGTAGGTTAGTTCCCCCCCCACCGAAAAAAATCTTGGGGCGACTGGCAAGAGCGGTTGTCACGAACGCAGTTGCGCTGGTCCGATGCGGCGCAGTTCAGAAAGGTGGCCACCGCTCCGATGTGGCCCGTGCTGCTTCGCCTCCGCGATTGCCGGCCGTCCCTGCGCCCGCTAGGGTCCGAAAAAACACGAGGCGGGCATGTTCGAGAAAGCATTCAACAACATTGACAGGGCGTTGCGCAACGACGAGGGGCTGGCCTCCGAACTGGACTATGCCGAGCAGACCTCGTGGCTGTTGTTCCTGAAGTACCTCGGCGATCTCGAAGCCGAACGCCGGGACGAGGCGGAGCTGGAGGGGCGCGACTACACCCCCATCGTCGATGACGCCTACAGCTGGAAGGGCTGGGCCGCGCCCAAGGGCCCCGATGGCAAGCTCGACCACAACGCAGCCCTCACCGGGGCCGATCTCATCGACTTCGTCAACGGCCGGCTCTTCCCCTACCTCAAGCGCTTCCGCGAGGGCAGCGGCGACCCCGACAGCCTCGACTACAAGATCGGTGAGATCTTCTCGGAGATCGCCAACAAGTTCCGCTCCGGCTACTCCCTCCGCGACGCGCTGGAGATCGTGGACCAGCTCGACTTCGGCTCGACCCGCGCCAAGCACGAACTCTCGGACCTCTACGAGACCCGCATCAAGCGCATGGGCAACGCCGGGCGCAATGGCGGTGAATACTACACCCCCCGCCCGCTGATCCGCGCCATGATCAAGGTCACCGACCCGCAGGTCGGCGAGACGATCTATGATGGCGCCTGCGGCTCGGCCGGCTTCCTGTGCGAGGCTTGGGAGCACCTGCGCCGCGACGACCTTTCGGCCACGGAATGGGCCACCCTGCAGCGGCGGACCTTCTACGGGCAGGAAAAGAAGTCCCTCGCCTATGTCCTCGGCGTGATGAACATGATCCTGCACGGGATCGAGGCGCCCAGCATCCGCCACACCAACACGCTCACCGAGAACGTGATGGACATCCAGGAGCGCGACCGCCACGACATCGTGCTGGCCAATCCCCCCTTCGGCGGCGGCGAGCGCAAGGAGGTGCAGCAGAACTTCCCCATCAAGTCGGGCGAGACGGCCTATCTGTTCCTGCAGCACTTCATCCGCAAGCTGCGCGCGGGCGGGCGCGGGGCGGTGGTTATCAAGAACACCTTCCTGTCCAACACTGACGGCGCCAGCGTGGCGCTGCGCAAGGAGCTGCTGGAGAGCTGCAACCTGCACACGGTGCTCGACTGCCCCGGGGGCACCTTCCAGGGGGCAGGCGTCAAGACGGTGGTGCTGTTCTTCGAGAAGGGGGCGAAGACGCGCTCGGTCTGGTACTATCAGCTCGACCCGGGGCGGTCCCTGGGCAAGACCAACCCGCTGAACGACGCCGATCTGGCCGAGTTCGTGGCGCTGCAGCCGGCCCGCGCCGACAGCGCACAAAGCTGGTCGGTGGATGTGGCCGGCCTCGACCCCGCGACATGGGATCTGTCGGTGAAGAACCCCAACGCCCCCGAGGCCGCC
>NZ_NHSD01000213.1 GCF_016653255.1 Rhodobaculum claviforme | reverse complement strand
CCCGCGATCATGGCGCAGGCCGACGGCAGCCGGGTGGCCTGTCACCGGGTGGAGGAGGCGGGCCACCCCTGACCCCCGGCCAGCCGCCGCGGCCACCCCGGTGTCGCCCGCTGCGGGCTTCGTGGCGGGCCTTGCGGCGGGCCTTGCGGCGGGGCCGTGCGCCCGATGCCGGTGGGCGTGCTGCGGGCGGGATCTCTGTCCGGCATCCCCCACGACCGGCGCGGGATGCGCCGCGCGCGTCTGCACTCCACCGGCGTCGTCGGTGCCGCCCCGCAAGGCGCTGCCGGATCGCGCATCCCTGATGCGCATCCGCCAGCGCCGGGGCGCGGATGTCCGCCGCCAGGGATCCCCCCGCGCCGCCCCGCAACCGCCGGGAGCGCCTCTGGCGGACACGGCCCCGGATGCCCCGGTCGCCGGGCACAAGGCCGGGGGCGGATGTCCGTCATCAGGCGACGCCGGTGGGGCTGTGCGCGCTTGCGTCCGGCCTGCCGGGTGACCCCGCCGTCCGGGTGGTGGGCCCGGTTGGTGGGGTCCGGGTGGTGGGGCCCGGGTCGCGTTGACGGAGCCGCGCTCGGGGGCGCCGGGCCACGGCCCCGCACCGGCTGTGGCGATGTCCAGCGCTGCGCGAACGGCCGCGGCGCTGCCGGTCGCCGATCCGGGCCCGTCATCCCGAGGCGCCCGAGAGCCACGGCCGTATCGCCCCGCCCGACCGGGATCGGCACCACCCGTCGCCCAACGATTTGTCTTGACGTCCCGAATGCACTGCACGGACCGCAGCGCCGGACCGCGCGACAAAGGACCGGGCGACAAAGGACAGGGCGCAGGGATGGGCGGCGGTTGGCGATGACCGGAGGTGCAGGAAAATAGCCCGTTTGGGTAGCTGTCTTAACTTTTGATTGATCGAATCACCTGATCGAAGGTATAGGTTAATGCGTGGTTAATGGGGCGGAATGGACATGAATTACATTTCAAGAGGATACACGACCGGCCTTGTCTTGGCCGGAACACTTGCACTTGTGGTCGGCGCAACGTCCGCCGCCGCACAGCAGACGCAGATGCGCTTCGAAGGCCTCTTCGGCACGTTGCTGGTGGAAGACAGCGACACCAATAATAATGTGAGTGGTGTCGCCGACCGTATCACATTCAATCTGGACAGTGATGATGCAGGGGTCCTCATTGGGTTGGGGTTGACGGCTTTCAACTTCACGGGCGGCTTGTGCCCTCAGTGCCCGACTCGTCTGGACTTAAATACGGGTGAGCTGACGTCAACTGGGCTCGTGGGGCCGTTTTCGATCACGGTGACTCGGACGGGCTTCACGCTGCCGACGGCGCTGCCCTTCATCGGTCAGCTGGCATACAGCGGCAATGTGAGCGGCAACACGGTCGTCACAACGGGTTGGTGGGATCCGGACAATGAACTGTTCGGGGACACGAGGCTCATCGCTTCTACCACGCAAACCGGGAGCTATGGCGGAGATATTTTCACGGTTGAGGATGCCGCATCGCCCTTCAGTCTCACCCTGCGCATGGAGTTCACCAACGGTATTGCCTCAGGCGGCATTCGTGGCGGAGGGGACGTCCGCTTGACCCCCATCCCGGTTCCGGCCGCGCTGCCGCTCCTGCTGGGCGGTCTGGGTGTCCTCGGGCTTGTCGGTCTGCGTCGCCGGTCGTCGCAGGCGGCGTGATCTTCCGCCGGTCCGGCGGTGGGGTGGCGTGACAGCCACGATCCCTCCATCGGGCCGGTGACCGTGTCGCCCGCACGGATCGGATGTCGTGACATTTCGATCCCGCGGGTGGCACGGACCGGAAATCGATCCCCTCGGAGTTGTGTGTGTTCCCTTGCAGGCCCGGAAATGCCATTGCGGAACTATACCCCAGGATGAATTCCTGCGCCCCAAATCGCCTTTCGCGCGAGTTTCATCTTCGGGATCTTTTGCAGGCGCCTACTCCGGAACCCTGTGCCGCGCCAGCTCCGTCCTTCGTGCCGTCCCGGGCGACATGCGGATCGCCCGACGTGTCACCGCATCGGCCTCCGGTTTTCCGACCCACGCTGCTTTTGCAATTCCGCCATTGATCCTTGTCTTCGGGGTGTCCTGGCCGCGGATGCGGAAGTGCCCCGGAAACGCTTTGCAGTGAGGAGGTCGCGCGTGTACCGGGCGTTTATCCTGTTGACCGTCGTCCTGTTCGCCCATCCGGTGCAAGCCGCGACAGACAGCGGCATGACCGCCTGGATGTTCGGCGGACAGCCCGCCTTTCCCACATCGACATACCCCGAGATCGCGGCCCCCCGGATCGCGCCCCCCCGGACTTCGGCGCAACCGACCGCCCCCGATGCGCAGGACCTCTCCAGCCCGTCGCTGCTGTTCGCGGTGTATCCCGTGGACATGCGGGTGATGCCGAGCGCACCGCTGATCTGGCCCGGCGTCGATGTCTCGGCGTTGACGGTTGCGCTGGATCTGAGGTCGCGCCCGATCGCGCTGATGAACCTGCCCGACGGGTCGGGGGCCGCTGCTGCCGCGCGGGCGGCCCGGGCGCAGCCGGGTCTGGCGGCGCGGGTGCTGCGCAAGCTCAGGTCCCTGCCGGGTGGCGATCGGATGGTCGATGCCGCACCGCTGGCGGCGGGCGGGCTGTTGCTGGTTGTCGCGAGCTTCGGGACCGGCTTGCTGGTGGCGCGCGGACGGCGCTGGCGGCGCTCGGCCCTGCGCCGTGCCCGCCGCTCGGCCGAGGACGCGGGGGCATCCTCCAGGAAACGGGACTGGGTCGCCTCGCCCAGCCCGCTGGCGGTGGTGCGAGAGAGCCAGCAGCGCGCGATGGAGGCGGCCGCCGCGCCGTTCCCCGCGCAGACCTCGCAGCAGGCCGCCCAGCAGGCCCCCCAGCAGATCGGGGAATTGCAGCTCCTGCTGGCCGCCCAGAAGCTGGCCGAGACCCTCCTCCAGACGCATGACGAGGCGGCCTCGGGCGCGCGCCGCAGCGGCCGCAGCCGCGGACGATCCCGCCGTCGGACCCACAAGCGCGTCAGCTATTCCGGCACCTGATCCTGACGTCTCCGGACTGCGCCCCGGACTGCGCCCCGGACTGCGCCCCGGACTGTGCCCCCAACGGCGCGGCTGGCGCGCGCGGGGGATGCGGCGGCCCCGGAGA
The DNA here is from genome assembly GCF_016653255.1 of Rhodobaculum claviforme. Lineage (GTDB taxonomy): Bacteria > Pseudomonadota > Alphaproteobacteria > Rhodobacterales > Rhodobacteraceae > Rhodobaculum > Rhodobaculum claviforme. Next base: position 779 of record NZ_NHSD01000213.1, on the reverse strand, counting down.
CCCGCGCCGCACGCAGGGCATCCGTCCCGGCAGGTCCGCCGCCCCTCTGCCGCCCCTCTGCCGTCCCTTTGCCGCCCCGAGGTCCGCTCAGCCATCGGCAAAGCGGTAGCCGACGCCGGGTTCGGTGAAGATGTAGCGCGGGTTGCCCGCGTCGCAGCCGATCTTGGCGCGCAGCTGGCGGATGAAAACGCGCAGGTACTGGCTGTCCTCGCGGTGGGCCTTGCCCCAGACATGCTCCAGCGCGGCGCCCTGTGTCACCAGCCGCCCGGCGTTGGAGGCCAGCAGCCACAGCAGGTCGAACTCCTTGCGGGTCAGCTTGACCGGCGCGCCCGCCTTGGTGACCGTGCGCGCGGCCGCATCGATGGTCAGATCCGCGATGGTCAGCGCGGCGCCCTGCGGGGGCTCGGGCCCGCGGTCGCGCAGGAGGCCGCGCAGGCGGGCGAGCACCTCGCGGATGCCGAAGGGCTTGGTGACGTAATCCTGCGCGCCCGCGTCCAGAAGCGCCACCTTCTCCGCCTCGCCCGCGCGCACCGACAGGACCAGAACGGGGACGGCGGACCACTGCCGAAGTTCCCCCAGCACCGCGCGGCCGTCCATGTCCGGCAGGCCGAGGTCGAGGATCACCGCCTCGGGCGTCGTCAGGGCGGCGGCCTCGATGCCGGCGCGGCCCGTCGCGGCCTCGGTGACGTGGTGGCCCTCGGCCTCGAGGGCTGCGCGCAGGAAGCGGCGGATCGGGGCCTCGTCGTCGATGATGAGGATGCGGGCGGGACCGGGTTGGG
>NZ_NHSD01000212.1 GCF_016653255.1 Rhodobaculum claviforme | reverse complement strand
GCGCCAGCCCCTCCACCGCCGCCACCGCCCCGGGATAGGGACGGCTGTGGTGATCGATGGCGCCCTCGTAGGCGTCCAGCAGGCGGGGATATTGCGCCTCGATCACATCTTCGCCGGCCGGGCTCCCGGCCCGCGCCAGCCCGAGCCGCAGCATCGCACGCCCGCCGGCAAAGGCGGTGGGGGCGTCCCGGACCGGATCGAGCGCGACGCCCGCGCCCATCACGGCAAGGGTTGCATTGGCCGCCGCAATGAGGTCGGCACTGGTGTCCACCAGCGTGCCGTCGAGGTCGAAGATCGCGCAGCGCATCGGCGGGCCTTTCGCTTGGACATGTTGCATCCGGCAACGCGACGTGACCGCGCTGCGGGTTGCGGGGGGTGAGGTGCTGGGTAATACGGAACGGGCAAACGGAAAAGGGGGCCGGCATGGCCGTGGCGCTGATCGTACTGGCGGCGGGGAAGGGGACGCGGATGGCCTCGGACCTGCCGAAGGTGTTGCACCGGCTGGCGGGGGCGCCGCTGGTGTGGCACGGGCTGCGGGCGGGCGCGGCGCTGGCGCCGGAGTTGCGGGTGGTGGTGGTCGGCCACGGCGGCACCGAGGTCGCGGCGGCGGTGCGCGAGTTCGACCCCGACGCCGTGATCGTGCGCCAGTCCGAGACGCTGGGCACCGCGCATGCGGTCGCGCAGGCGGTGCCCGCGCTGGCGGGGTTCGCGGGGGATGCGGTGGTCCTCTATGGCGACACGCCGTTCCTGTCCGAGGAGACGCTGGGCGCGCTGCTGGCGGCGCGGGCGCGGGCGGATGTGGTCGTGCTGGGCTTCGAGGCGGCCGATCCGGGCGGCTATGGCCGTCTGGTGATGGACGGCGACCGGCTGGCGCGGATCGTGGAGGCAAAGGATGCGACCGACGCGGAGCGTGCGATCACGCTGTGCAACTCGGGCGTGGTGTGCGCCGATGCGGGCGTGCTCGCGGAGCTGGTCGCCGCCGTGGGCTGCGACAACGCGGCGGGGGAATACTACCTGACCGATATCGTGGGGCTGGCGGCGGCGCGGGGGCTGACGGCCACCGCCGTGCGCTGCGCCGAGGCAGAGACGCTGGGCATCAACACCCCCGCCGAACTGGCCGCCGCCGAGGCCGCGTTCCAGACCCGCGCACGCGCCGACGCGGTCGCACGCGGCGTGTCCATGCCCGGCCCGGAGACGGTGTTCCTTGCCTATGACACCGAGATCGGCGGCGGTGCCTCGGTCGATCCGCATGTCGTCTTCGGCCCCGGCGTCACGGTGGAGACGGGGGCGGTGATCCGCGCGTTCTCGCATCTGGAGGGCTGCCACGTCAGCCGCGGCGCCACGGTGGGCCCGTTCGCCCGGCTGCGCCCGGGCGCGGAGCTGGCCGAGGACAGCCGTGTCGGCAACTTCGTCGAGATCAAGAACGCGACGCTGGGCGAAGGGGCCAAGGTCAACCACCTGTCCTATGTCGGCGATGCCGAGGTCGGCGCGGGTGCGAACCTCGGCGCGGGCACGGTGACGTGCAACTATGACGGTGTCTCCAAGCATCGCACCGAGATCGGCGCGGGCGCCTTCATCGGCTCGGCTACCATGCTGGTGGCGCCGGTGCGGGTGGGCGCGGGGGCGATGACCGGCTCGGGCTCGGTCATCACCGAGGAGGTGCCGGACGGCGCGCTGGCGCTGGCGCGCGCGCGCCAGCTGACCAAACCGGGACTGGCGGCGCGGCTGATGGCGCGGCTGCGGGCCGGCCGGACGGGGAGGGCCTGAGGCATGTGTGGCATCGTCGGAATCCTGGGCCGCCACGAGGTCGCGCCGGTCATCCTGGAGGCGCTGCGGCGGCTGGAATACCGCGGATACGACAGCGCGGGCATCGCCACGGTCAACACGGGCCAGCTGGACCGGCGGCGCGCGGTGGGCAAGCTGGTGAACCTGTCGGACCTGCTGGTGCACCAGCCGCTGGTGGGCAAATCCGGCATCGGCCACACCCGCTGGGCCACCCACGGGGCCGCGACCGTGGCCAACGCCCACCCCCACCGCGCGGGCCCCGTCGCGGTCGTGCACAACGGCATCATCGAAAACCACCGCGCCCTGCGCGCGGAGCTTGCCGCCGACGGCTACGAGCAGACCAGCGAGACCGACACCGAGACGGTGGTGCTGCTGACGCGCCGGTTCCTCGACGCGGGGATGGCGCCGGTGCAGGCGGCGATGGCGACGCTGGCGCGGCTGGAGGGGGCGTTCGCGCTGGCCTTCCTGTTCGAGGGGCAGGACGATCTGATCGTCGCCGCGCGGCGCGGCTCGCCGCTGGCGATCGGGCATGGCGAGGGGGAGATGTTCGTCGGCTCCGACGCCATCGCGCTGGCGCCGCTGACCGACCGCATCACCTATCTGGAGGAGGGCGACAGCGTCGTGCTGACGCGCACGGGCGCGGTGATCCGCGATGCTGCGGGCGCCGTCGTGACCCGCACGGTCGCGCGCATCGAGATGGACGCCGCGCGGGTGGAGAAGGCGGGGTACCGCCACTTCATGGCCAAGGAAATCGCCGAGCAGCCCCGCGTGCTGGCCGGCGCGCTGGAGCATTACCTGGGCGATGCCGGGCTGGCGCTGCCGGAGGGGCTGGATTTCACCGGCGTGGACCGGCTGACGCTGGTGGCCTGCGGGACGGCGCATTACGCCTGTGCGGTGGCGCGCTACTGGTTCGAGCGGCTGGCGGGCATCCCCTGCGAGGTCGATATCGCCAGCGAGTTCCGCTATCGCGATCCGGTGCTGTCTCCGCGCGGCATGGCGATTTTCGTCAGCCAGTCCGGCGAGACCGCCGACACGCTGGCCGCGCTGCGCCATGTGCGCGGCGCGGTGGGCGCCGTGGTGGGGGTGGTGAACGTGCCGACCTCCTCCATCGCGCGCGAGGCCGACATCGTGCTGCCGATCCATGCGGGACCGGAGATCGGCGTGGCCTCGACCAAGGCGTTCACGGCGCAGCTTCTGGTGCTGGCGCTGATGGCGCTGCGGGCGGCGGACCAGCGCGGGCGGCTGGATGCGGCGGGCCTGGAGCGTCACCTGGCGGATCTGCGGGGGGTGCCGGGGCTGGTGAATGCGGCGCTGGCGTTGGACGCCGAGGTGGCGGAGATCGCCCAGCATGTGGCCGAGGCGCAGGACGTCCTGTTCCTGGGGCGTGGCCCGCTGTTTCCGCTGGCGCTGGAGGGGGCGCTGAAGCTCAAGGAAATCAGCTATATCCACGCCGAAGGGTATGCCGCGGGTGAGCTCAAGCACGGCCCGATCGCGCTGGTGGACAGCCATGTGCCGGTGGTGGTGATCGCGCCGCACGACGACCTGTTCGCCAAGACCATGTCGAACATGCAGGAGGTGATGGCGCGCGGCGCGCAGGTGGTGTTGTTCACCGATGCCGCCGGGGTGGCCGAGGCCGGGCCGGGGGTGTGGCGCACGCTGACGCTGCCGACGGCGGGGTGGCTGGCGGCGCCCATCGTGCATGCGGTGCCCGCCCAGTTGCTGGCCTATCACACCGCGGTGGCCAAGGGCACGGACGTGGACCAGCCGCGCAACCTCGCGAAATCGGTGACGGTGGAGTGAGGCCCTGACCGATCCGCCCCCCCCCGGGTCCGCGCGTGGCGCTGGACGGCGGGGGGCGGGGTCGACTATAGCCCGCGCATGCCTGACACCGCGCCCCACACCGCCAATCGCCCCGCCCTGCCGCCCGAGATCGCGCGGCGGCGGACCTTCGCCATCATCTCGCACCCCGACGCGGGGAAAACCACGCTGACGGAGAAGTTCCTGCTCTATGGTGGTGCGATCCAGATGGCCGGGCAGGTGCGCGCCAAGGGCGAGGCGCGGCGCACACGCTCGGACTTCATGCAGATGGAGAAGGACCGGGGGATCTCGGTCTCGGCGTCCGCGATGTCGTTCGATTATGAGGGGCACCGCTTCAACCTGGTGGACACGCCGGGGCACTCGGACTTTTCCGAGGACACCTATCGCACGCTGACGGCGGTGGACGCGGCGATCATGGTCATCGACGGCGCCAAGGGCGTGGAATCCCAGACCCGCAAGCTGTTCGAGGTCTGCCGCCTGCGCGACCTGCCGATCCTGACCTTCTGCAACAAGATGGACCGCGAGGCCCGCGACACCTTCGAGATCATCGACGAGATCCAGGAGAACCTGGCGATCGACGTGGCGCCCGCGTCCTGGCCCATAGGGATGGGGGCGGAGTTCCTCGGGTGTTATGACCTGATCCACGACCGGCTGGAGCTGATGGACCGCGCCGACCGCAACAAGGTGGCGCAGACGGTGCGGCTCGACGGTCTCGACGACCCGCGCATGGCCGAGCATGTGCCCGAGCGCCTGCTGGCGCAGCTGCGCGAGGAGGTGGAGATGGCGCGGGGGCTGCTGCCCACGTTCAACCACCAGAGCTTTCTGGAGGGGCATCTGACGCCGATCTGGTTCGGCTCGGCCATCAACTCGTTCGGGGTGCGCGAGCTGATGGAGGGGATCGCCCACTACGGACCCCCGCCGCAGCCCCAGCGCGGCGGCCGCGAGGTCGCGCCGGAGGAAACCGCCGTCACCGGCTTCGTGTTCAAGGTCCAGGCCAACATGGACCCCAAGCACCGCGACCGGGTGGCGTTCGTGCGCCTCGCCTCGGGGCATTTCCAGCGCGGCATGAAGATGCTGCATGTGCGCTCGGGCAAGCAGATGGCGATCTCGGCGCCGGTGCTGTTCCTGGCCGCCGACCGCGAGGTGACGGAAGAAGCCTGGGCCGGCGACATCATCGGCATCCCCAACCACGGCCAGCTGCGCATCGGCGACGCGCTGACCGAGGGCGAGGCGCTGAAGTTCACCGGCATCCCCGCCTTCGCGCCGGAATTGCTGCGCAACGCGCGCGCGGGCGATCCGATGAAGGCCAAGCACCTGGAAAAGGCGCTGATGCAGTTCGCCGAGGAAGGCGCCGCACGGGTGTTCAAGCCCATGCTCGGCTCGGGCTTCATCGTGGGCGTGGTCGGCGCGTTGCAGTTCGAGGTGCTGGCGAGCCGGATCGAGCTGGAATACGGCCTGCCGGTGCGGTTCGAAGGCTCGCAGTTCACCTCGGCGCGCTGGGTGTCGGGGGAGCGGGTCGCGGTGGAGGCGTTCGCCAACGCCAACAAGGGCCACATGGCCACCGACCACGACGGCGATCCGGTGTATCTGACGCGCCTGCAATGGGACATCGACCGGGTGGCGCGCGACCACCCCGAGGTGCGTCTGACGGCGACCAAGGAATCGACGGGCTGAGGCGCGCGCCTCGGCCCGTCGGCAACCTCACAGCCCCGTCAGCCCGCCGCTCCACAGCCCCCAGGCGATGCCCGACAGGATCGCGCCGGTGAACGCGAACCCGAGGTAGGCCGCGAACACCCGCGGCTTGACCAGCGCCCAGACCGCGATGGCGGCGGGGATGGAACTCATGCCGCCCGCGACCACGAAGGACATCGCCGCGCCCTGCGCCATCCCCTGCTCGATCAGCGCGGCCATCAGAGGCACCGCGGCATAGCCGTTCAGATACGCCGGTGCGCCCAGAACGGCCCCCGTCAGGATCGGCATCAGCCCGGTGCCGCCCATGAAGCGCGCGATGACCTCGGCGGGCACATAGGTGACCATCAGCGCCTCGATCGTGTAGGCCAGCGCCAGCCATTTCCCGAGGAAGAAGGCGTTCTCCCATACCGTGCGGGCAAAGACACCCCGCCGCGCGGGCTCGCGCCAGAAGCGGTACTCAGGCTGGCCCTGAAAGGGGTTCTTCACCTTGCCGCAGCAGGTGCGCGGCGCGAGGTCCTGCTTCAGCGGGTCGGCGAACACCGCCCCCCCGGCAAACGCCCGCACGGTGAAGCCGCCCATGATCCCGATGGCCACCGCCGCCAGCGTCTTGGCGATGGCGAAATCCAGCCCCAGCACGCCGCCCGTCAGCACGAACATCGCCGGGTCCATTAGCGGCGAGGCCAGCCAGAACGCCATCACCGCCGACAAGGGCGCCCCCACCGCCAGCAGCGCCGCGATGAACGGGATCACCTGGCACGAGCAGAAGGGCGACAGGCTGCCCACCGTGGCCGCCAGCAGGATCATCGGCACCTCGCGGCCCTGGAACGCGCGGCCCACCAGCGTCTCCACCCCCGCGGCCTTGACATAGCCGATGGCGAGCACTGCAAACGCCAGGATCGGCGCGGTGCGGGCAAACGCGCCCACGGCGAAGTCCGCCGTCGGCAGGACCTGGTCCGCGTCCAGAAACGCCAGCGCCACGAACACCGCCGCGATCGTCAGGATCACGCAGTCGATGCGGCGCCAGTCAAAGGACGGCCGCATGGGGCGGGTGGTATCAGCCATCGGTCTTCTCCATCGGGGATGCGTCGGCGCAGCAGCCGGCCAGCAGGAAATCGCCCAGTTGCCGCAGCGCCGCCTTGTCGGCCGCGCACAGGATGTGGCGGCCGTCGCGCACGCGGCGCACCAGCCCGGCCTGTGCCAGGATCTTGACGTGGAACGTCAGGGTGGAGCCGCTGATCCCCGAGCGTTCGGCCAGCGTGCCGATGGGGATGCCGCCGGGGCCCGCGCGCACCAGCGCGCGCAGCACCGCCAGCCGGGCTTCGGAGCCGAGCGCGGCAAAGGCCGCGGCGGCCGCTTCGGTCTCGGGGTGGGGGCGATGTGATTCCATTATTCTACTATTATCGAATCATCGAAGTCCGGCAAGGGGTCTTGTTCGCCCCCGTCGCGGGGGTATCTGCCAGCCGATGACCGACGCCCTTGTTGATGACATCGCCGCCTGCCGGATCTGTGCCGCGCGATTCGCCGCCACCGCCAGCGCGCACGCCCCCCGCCCGGTGGTGTGGTTCCGCCCCGCTGCGCGCGTGCTGATCTCCAGCCAGGCGCCGGGCATGCGCGCCCACATCGCCGGGGTGCCGTTCCATGACCCCTCGGGGCGGCGCCTGCGCGCCTGGATGGGGGTGGATGAGGCGACCTTCTACGACCGTGACCGGGTGGCCATCGTGCCCATGGCGTTCTGCTTTCCGGGCTATGATGCCGCCGGCAGCGACCTGCCGCCGCCGCCGGTGTGTGCGGCGACGTGGCGGGTGCGGGCGCTGGCGGGGCTGCCCCGGGTGCGGATGACGATGCTGGTGGGCGGTGCGGCGCAGCGCTGGCATCTGGGCGGGCGCGCGGGCGTGACCGCGACGGTTGCGGACTGGCGCCGGCATGCGGCACAGGGCGTCTGGCCCTTGCCGCATCCGTCGTGGCGCAATACCGCATGGCTGACCCGCAACCCCTGGTTCGAGGCCGAGCTTCTGCCCGCCCTCCGCCCCGCCCTGCGAGAGGTGCTTGAATGACCACGCCGCTGGATGCAGCCCACGCCGCGATGGAGGCCAGCCCCGGGGACGAGGCCGCGCGCCTCGCCTTTCACGCCCGGCTGGCCGAGGCCGAGCTGTACCTGCTGCTGGAGGCCGAGCCGCAGGGCGATACCCTTGCGCCGCGGGTGTTCGCGCTGGAGGACGGCCCCGTCGTTCTGGTCTTTGACACCGAGGAGCGCCTCGGCGACTTCTCGGGGGCGGCCGCGCCCTATGCCGCGCTGCCGGGGGGCGGGCTGGTGCGGATGCTGG
>NZ_NHSD01000211.1 GCF_016653255.1 Rhodobaculum claviforme | reverse complement strand
CGCCTCAAGGCCCACAAGCAGCTGCCCACCCTCAAGGCTGCGCTCTTGCGCCACCGCGAGCCGGACCCCGCCACCGGCGTTGACCACGCCGCAGCGGCCGCCTAACCATGAGCTTGGCAACGCCGCCCAGACCCGATTTCAACATTCATCGGGACAGCCCCCCGGGCTGCGGCCATGGCGTCATCCGCGCGTCCCACGGATTGGGGCAGCCGACGCTTCTGAATCGACCCCTGGCCGCAATTCGCCACCCTGCAATCACCGGCCGGTCTGGTGTCCCGTATCATTTCTCCGGATCCAGCGAATCAACGGTTGCACCGCGAGTGTCCCAAGGACGCCGATCGCGAGGAAGAGCCACCCCGGGGCCGTCGTGACCCGATGGCGCAGTTCGGTCATCACCCGGGCCGGGAACGCCTCCGGAGTTGGGGCGGGCGCCTTGTCGATCCAAAGCGGCACCAGGCAGGCGGGCCGACTGTCTGTCTGGGGAAGGAACAGGGTGCTGTCGGGGGCACAGTCTTCAGCGATCGTTCTCTCGACCGAGGGGTTGGCTGCGATGAGCGTCGCCCAGGTCTCGGCTTCGGGGTGTGCGGCCAGCATCTCGAGAAACCCCGACCGGCGGTCGAGGCCGAGCTGGGCACCCCACGCGATGCCGAGACCAACCAACACTGTGCTGGCGACGACGGCGAGGGCGGCCAGGTTCCGGGCAGCCCGGTGGCGCAGGTCTCGGGCCGCCTCTGCGGCTGCATCGCCGAGGGTGTCGCGCACGGTGTCGCGGAGGCTGGCGACCAGTTGGCTGTTGCGATCGCTGAGTTCGGCGCGCATCCGGCGCGCCATGGCCTCCGGCATGCGGGCCATGGCCAACTCCATGACGAACATGACCGCGAGCGGATCCCCGGGGTCGACGCTGGCCTCGTTCAGTCGATCCATGACGGCCCGGCGGTTTTCCTCTGTCAGGCCACGGCTGGAGATCATGCGGGCGAGGCGATCGACGCTCATCCGCCGACCCCCAGAGTGGCCCTGATCTCCGGCGTCAGTTCGGCGTCGAATGCGCGCAGGAACTGGCGGATCCGCTGGCGCTGGATGAGGGGGAGATCGCGGTGCTGGGAGGCGACGCTGAAGGGGGCCGATGCCGCGAGCGCCAGCGCCGCGGCGCCGTCATCCAGGGCCGGCAGGCACATCTCCATACCTCCACGATCAAGGAGGCGTTCGCGTGTCTTGCCGCCGTGCTGTCCATCCGCTGTCCCGAGCCATGCCCAGAGATCCGCTTCCCGGGCGCGGTGGCGGTTGATCACCGCGACGTGACCGATGCGGCGGCAGGGCGTCGTGAGGTCAAGGTACTGCCCGACGGATACGACGGAGCCTTCGTCGCGGTTGACCAGATGCAGAATGGTCATGTTGACGTCGAGGTCGTCGAGGGTCTGATCCAGGCCAATGAGGCCGGTTGCAGGATCATCGCCGAACAGCATGCACAGAGCTCCAAGCGCCCCGCCAGCGAGATCGTGCAGCATGACCCGGGCGTCCGTTTCCAGACAGTTGATCAGCAACCCCCGGCTGTCCGCATCGCGGATGTCGTACGGGACCACCCCTTGCGAGGGATCCTGCGGGTCTTGCAGGTGGCCGTCGCTTGTGCGGCTTCCATGCAGATCGACGAGCCCTCCGATGGCGCCATCGGCGTCATAGCCATCGACGCGCTGGCCTGACTGACGAAGGGTGTCGAGCAGCGCAGCGGCAAACATCGTCTTGCCCACGCCCCCTTTCTGACTCGAGGTGGTCAGCAGAGTTCTGGTCATGGGTGTCAAAGCTCCTGTTTTGGGTCGCGCATCAGGTGTGTGCTGCTGGAAGATGCGGGGCGCCCGTCGGGTTTTGGGACGGCTGGTGATCTGCGGGCGGGCGGATGCGACGTGGCGCGTGCCGGCCGGGCGCGCGCGCGGCAGATGGCGTAGATGCGATCCCCATCAGGGGTGTCTTCACCGGCTGCCTCCAGGTCCTGCACGGCCAGATGGATCCGGCTGGCGTAGTTGCGCAGCCCACCCGGGCCGATCCTGATCCCGACCCCGGCGAGCACCGTGGCAATCTCCTGCCAGCTGACGTGGCGGGCGCGGAGCCGCGCGATCACCCCGCGTCGATCGATCAGACGGCGGAGCACTGGAACCGGCGCGCTGGCCTCCAGGTTTGCGACGGCGGCCTCGAAAGTCTGCTCGCGGGCAGTTGCATCTTCACTCCGGGGGTCGTCATCCATCACCGTGCTCCGTCTGACCTCGGGTCATTGTCCGACGGAACAGTGAAAGTCCGAAGCGGTCATCTTTGAGTGTGCGGGGCGAACAGGGCGCCGCCACCGGATGCCCTGTGATCGTCTCCAGGTCGGGACTGGTATGACCCGCGTCACCAACGGGCATGCACGCCTGCGCCATCGGAGACGACGCGGCGCGCATCCGGTGAGGCCGATGGCCTTTCATGAACTTAGGCGGATGCCGCAAAATCCCGTCGGCGGGATTTCGGGTTTTTCATCCTGGGCGCCTATCCTGACCACAGGGGGCCGATGGATGGCCGTGGCGGGGGCGCGAGACATGGCGAGGAACAGGACCCGATCGGCCGGCGCGGTGCGGGCGGAGCGGTTCGAGGCCTGGCTGTCGGGCGAGGATCTGATGCATGCCAGGGCGGCGATGCGGGCCTCCGGCTGTCGGAAGAAGTCAGACTTCGTGCGCCAACGGCTCGTGCGTGGGGCCGGTTTGGCCAGCGCGTCCGAGACCGGCAAGCTGTGCCTGGCGGTCAACGCGACGCTGCTGGAGCTGGAGCAGGCCGATCACCCCGAGGCGGTTCGGGCCCGTCTCGACGATCTCCGCGACCTGCTGCGGCTGCTGATCCTGGCCCGTCTGCCCGACACCCACAGCCCGAAAGACTGAGCCATGCGCCCCTACCTCAGCAGCCACCCCTCCCCCTTCGCGGCCCTGCGCTACGCCCGTGGCCTGAAAGCCGGTGTGCGTCGGCCGGCCGCCCCGATCGCGGCCACGGTGCCGATCCTGCCCGAGCCCGAAACGCTGAAGCTCATCGAGACCCTGCGCCACCCCGTCGCGGGGCAGGCCGAGGTCCTGACGGTGACCCTGTCGCTGCCGCGGGGGCGCCACCTGGACCGGGCCGGCTGGCGCGGAGCGATCGGAGTGCTCTGGGACGCCCTCGGCCTGCCCGGCGAAGCGATGCCGTGGGAGGCGTGGCGGCACGATGACACGCGCATCTCGCATATCCACATCCTTGCTCTCCTGAGGGTATTTGACGGCGGGCTCCTGGAGCTGCGCGGGCGCAAGCGCGCCTGCGACCGGGCGGACATCGCCCTGTCACGCCATCTCGGCGTGGCACATTTCCCCTACCCCTGGGCCAGCCCGGCCCGCCTCGTGCCGCCGGTGCCGCAGCGGCGCACGCGCAAGGCCGCGGCGGCCGGGCTGGCCGACCTTGCCGAGGAACTCGCCCAACTGATGCGCGCCACCGAGCCCGCGGACCGCGCCGCGCTGGTGGCCGCGGCCGAGGCGCGCCGCCCCGGCGGCTACACGCTCGCTTACACCACGAACCGCCACGGCACCCTCGCCCTCGCGTTCCGCCGCCCCACTGCGGGAGCTATCGAACCCCTCCCCGGCGGCACCCTGTCACCGTGGCTGACACCGCGCAGCCTCGACCGGTGCCTCGCCCATGCCGGTCGCCTGCGCCCGGCCCGTCGGGCCCTCGAACTCGGCCGGTTGCTGCGCCTGACCGGTCCCCTGTCCACCGACCTTCCCCGACTTCGGAGACTTCTCGATGACCGACTCCACCCCGTTCTCGACCGCCTCAGAGCTCTCGGACCCGGTCCAGACAATCCTCGGCCGTCTCGACCTGCTCCTGGACGGCCTGCAGGATCTGACCCCGCTCCTCGACCTACTGAACAAGCCCGAGGCAGAGCCCATCCGCCAGCTGGCGGCGCTGCTGCAGACCCTGACCGAGACGGCCGACGCGCTCGAGACCGCAACGCGGCAGCTGCCGGATATCCTGGCCGAGACCCAGGCCC
>NZ_NHSD01000210.1 GCF_016653255.1 Rhodobaculum claviforme | reverse complement strand
ATGCGTTGCTGGGCCGGGCGGCGGCGGCGCTGGGCGCGCGGGGGGCGGATTTCCTGGGCGTCAACCCGATCCATGCCGGTTTTGCCACCGATGACGGGGCCACCAGCCCCTATTCCCCCGCCCATCGCGCGCGGCTGGATACCCGCCACATCGCCCTGTCGATGGCGCCGGGGGGGGCGTCCGGCCCGTTGATCGACCATCCCGCCGAAGGGGCCGCCCACCGTGCCGCCCTGCGCGCGGCCTTTGCCGACGCGCCCGACCCGCCCGGCTTTGCCGCCTGGCGCGCGCAAGAGGGGGGCGGGCTGGAGGGCTTTGCCATCCACCAGGCCCTGTCGGAGCGATTCGGCCCGCACTGGCCCGCCTGGCCCGCCGCCTTTCGCGACCCCGCCCGCGCGGAGGTCGCCGCCTTTGCCGCCCGGAACCCGGCCGAGGTCACCTTTCATGCCTGGGCGCAGTGGATGGCGCACAGCCAGCTTGCACAGGCGCAGGCGCGCGCGCGGGCGTCGGGGATGCGCCACGGGCTGTACCTCGACCTTGCGGTCGGCACGCACCCCGACGGGGCCGAGACCTGGGCCGACCCTGACCTCTATGCCCGCGAGGTGTCGCTGGGCGCCCCGCCCGACGACTTCGGCCCCTTCGGTCAGAGCTGGGGCCTGGCGCCGCTGCGCCCCGACAGGCTGCTGGCGCGCGACATGGCGCCGTTTGCCGCGATCCTGCGGGCGCAGTTCCGCCATGCGGGGCTTTTGCGCATCGACCATATCCTGGGCTTTGCCCGCGCGTTCTGGGTGCCGCCGGGCCTGCCGGGGGCGTATGTGACGATGCCGCGTGCGGCGCTGCTGGCGGTGGCGCGGCTGGAGGCGGCGCGCGCCGGGGCCGCCCTGGTGGGTGAGGACCTCGGGGTGATCCCCGACGGGCTGCGCGCGGACCTTGCGGCGTCGGGGGTCTTGGGCTGCCGGGTTGCCATGTTCGAACGTGACGGCGGCGGGTTCCGTCCCCCCGGGCAGTATCCGCCCGATGTGCTGGCGTCGTTTTCCACCCATGACCTGCCGACGCTGCACGGCTGGCGCGCGGCGCGCGACATCGACTGGTGGGAACGGCTGGGCAATCTGGACGCGGGCACGGCCGATCATCATCGCGCCGTGCGCCGGGGCGATGTCGCGGCGCTGGATGCCGCGCTCGATGCCGAAGGCGCGTGGGCGGGCGATGCCTCGGTGGCCGAGGCGGTGCACCGCTTCGTCGCCGCCACCCCGGCCGCGCTGGTTGCGGTGCAGGCCGAGGATGTGTTCGAGTGCGTCGAGCAGGCCAACCTGCCCGGTACGGTCCACACCCATCCCAACTGGTGCCGCCGTCTGCCGGTTCCGGTGGCGGCCTTTGATACGGATCCGCGGTTGCAGCGCACCGCCCGCCTGATGGCGCACGCCGGCCGCACGGAGGAGAGAGAGATGCCCGAGACCCTGCGCGTCACCACCCACCCGACCCGGCCCATCGCGGGGCAGAAACCCGGCACCTCGGGGCTGCGCAAGAAGACCCGCGTGTTCATGGAGCCGCATTATCTGGAGAACTTCGTGCAGGCGCTGTTCAACGCGCTGCACGGCGCGGAGGGCAAGACCTTCGTGCTGGGCGGCGACGGGCGCTATTTCAACGACCGCGCGGCGCAGGTGATCCTGCGCATGGCCGCCGCGCAGGGGGCCGAGCGGGTGATCGTGGGGCAGGGTGCGCTTCTGTCCACGCCGGCGGCGTCACACCTGATCCGGGCACGGCGCACGGATGGGGGCATCATCCTGTCCGCGAGCCACAACCCCGGCGGCGCGGACGAGGATTTCGGGATCAAGTTCAACACCCCCAACGGCGGCCCCGCGGCGGAGGCGATCACGACGGCCATCCACGCCGAGACCGAGCGGCTGTCGGAGTACCGCATCCTGGAGGCGCATGACATCGATCTGTCCCACATCGGCACGCATGACCTGGCGGGCATGGTGGTGGAGGTGGTGGACCCCGTCGCCGACTATGCCGCGCTGATGGAGGAGCTGTTCGACTTTGACGCGATCCGGGGGCTGTTCCGCTCGGGCTTCCGGATGAAGTTCGACGCGATGCATGCGATCACCGGGCCCTATGCGGCGCATATCCTGGAACACATGCTGGGCGCGCCGATGGGGACGGTGGTGAATGCGACGCCCCAGCCCGATTTCGGCGGCCATCACCCCGACCCCAACCCGACCCATGCGCGGCTGCTGTACGAACACCTGATGGGCGACCACGCGCCGGAGTTCGGCGCGGCCTCGGACGGGGACGGGGACCGCAACATGATCCTCGGCCGGGGGATCTATGTCTCGCCCTCCGACAGCCTGGCGGTGATCGCGGCGAACGCGCATCTGGCGCCGGGGTGGTCGGGGGGGCTGCGGGGGGTGGCGCGCTCGATGCCGACCTCGCGCGCGGTGGACCGGGTGGCGGCGGCGCGCGGCTGGGACGCTTACGCCACGCCCACGGGGTGGAAGTTCTTCGGCAGCCTGCTGGATTCGGGGCGCGTCAGCCTGTGCGGCGAGGAGAGCTTCGGCACCGGCGCCGACCATGTCCGCGAGAAGGACGGCCTGTGGGCGGTGCTGATGTGGCTCAACATCCTCGCGCACCGCCGCCAGTCGGTGGCCGAGGTGCTGGCCGATCACTGGCGCGAGTACGGCCGCGATTACTACTCCCGCCATGATTACGAGGGGGTGGACGCGGCCGGGGCTGCGGCGCTGATGGACGCGCTGCGCGGGCGGCTGGATGCGCTGGCGGGGACCGTGGCGGGGCCGCTGACGGTCTCGGGGGCGCGGGATTTCGCCTATACCGACCCGGTGGACGGCGCCACCGCCACCGGCCAGGGGCTGGAGATCGACTTCGAGGGGGGCGCGCGCGCCGTCCTGCGGCTGTCGGGCACCGGGACCGAGGGGGCGACCCTGCGCGTCTATCTGGAGCGGCCCGAGGCGGCGCTGGACCTCGACCCCGCACGGGCGCTGGAGCCGGTGGTGCAGGCGGTCGCGGCACTGGCCGATATCGCCGGTCACACCGGCCGCACCGCCCCCGACGTCGTCACCTGAAGGGAGAGGCATGTTGCAGGATCTGTCCGATATCACGCTGAACACGGCCCAGACCGAAGTGATGGCCGAATGGACCCGCGCCCAGATGGTCGAGGCGCCCACGGCGTTCGACGCCGCCCGCGCCATCGCCCGCCAGCTGGGCGCGCAGCCCGAAGCCGGCGTGACCCGCTTTGCCTTCTGGACGCCCGAGCTGCTGGACGCCCGCGTGCCCGAGGGCGACATCTTTCTGGAGCTGCTGGACCCGATGGAGCCGGTGGCGCTGACCCGCGCACGCCAGCGGGTGCGGTTCCGGCGGATCTATGTCCCGATGACGCGGGTGGAGGATGTCTGCGTCGCCGCCATCGACGGCGTGCGTGCCGGATCACGCGAACAGCTGGGGCATTTCTATGCCATGGCGTGGCGCGACCGCGACGGCGGCTGGCACCGTATCCTCGACCCGATGGCGTCCAGCCTGCCGTTCGGGCCGATGGCCCCGGCCGAGGTCTATGACCTGCACGAGATGCAGGCGAACCGTGCCGACCGCCCCTATTGGGAGGGGCTGGCCGGCCCGCAGCCGCACAAGTTCGGCCCGGTGCCCAACATCCTGCAGATCCATGTGCCCACGGCCACCGCCGGGGGCACGCTGGCCAGCCTCGCGCGCGAGTTCGACCGCCTGTCGGAACGGCTGCGGCGCGACCTTCCGCTGGAGCCCGCCGACGAGCTGTTCCTCGGCTATGACGCGGTGCAGCTGCTGCCGGTGGAGCCGACCACCGTCTACGAGATGGGCCCCGAGTTCTGGACCGAATCGAACCAGGGCCCCGAGGAGGTGACGGTGGACCTGCTCCACCCCGACACCACCAACTGGGGCTATGACGTGGTGATCGCGGGGATGGCGGCGGTGAACCCCGCGCTGCTGGAGACGGGACGGCCCGACGAGCTGGTGGACCTCGCGGCATCCCTGCACAACTTCTCCACCGGGCCGATCCGGCTGATCCTCGATGTGGTGTTCGGGCATTCCGACAATCAGGGCCTGCGCGCGCTGAACCCGCATTTCTTTGCCGGGCCGAACATGTACGGCCAGAATCTGGATTACCGCAACCCGAGGGTCCGCGCGATCCTGCTGGAGATGCAGCGCCGCAAGGTGGATTTCGGCGCCGACGGGGTGCGGGTGGACGGCGCGCAGGACTTCACCTTCTGGGACCCGTCGATCGAGAAGCTGTGCCACGACGACGAATACCTGCAGCTGATGTCGGACGTGGAACAGCATGTCGCCGGCACCCTCTATCGTCCGTGGTTCATCTTCGAGGACGGCCGCCCCTGGCCGCAGGAGGACTGGGAGCTGGCGTCCGACTACCGCGCCGTGGTCGAGGCGCAGCGCGATGACGACGTGTTCCAGTGGGGGCCGCTGACATTCGCCCACAACACCCCGTTCCTCTATGGCTTCTGGCTGTCGAAGTTCTGGCGCATCAAGGAGATGCTGGGCGTGGGCTCGCACTGGATCTCGGGCACCGCGAACCACGACACGCTGCGCCGGGGCACGCAGGTGAACCCCAAGCTCAACATCAACACCCGGCTGGGCGAGACCCAGATGGAGATCCTGGAGAAGGCCTACGACAACCCCGCGGTGTCGATGCTGACCTATGTGGCGTTCCCCGGCGTGCCGATGGATTTCCTCAATGCCACGGCGCGGGCGAACTGGGGCTTCATCCGCAACCAGGACGACCGCTACGGCGTGAAGGTCGTGGCCGAGGAGGCGATCTCGCTCAAGTGGCAGGTGGACGAGTACGCCTATTCCCGCCCCACCTTCTTCCGCCGGTTGAAGGAGATGGGCTACGCCACCCGCGAGGAGCTGGCGCGGTTCCTCGAATTCCTGCCCGCGCTGGTGGAGGTCACCGATTACGACCTCGACGAGATCGCGCGGCTGCTGAACGCGGTGGAGCCGCCGCTGGCGGGCCCCGAGACGTTCTCGCCGCGGGTGCTCAAGGCGATCGCGCGGGCGTGGATGGACGACATGCACGACTATTGCAACGTCAGCCAGGCGCTGTCGCAGCTCGATGCCGGGCATGTCGGGTTCATGCGCGCCCTGCGCGATTTTCGCCACCGCCATCCGTGGCTGCGCGACAACTACGCCCCGGTGGATCACTTCGACTATGTCCAGCCGATTCGCGGCCGCACGATCTTCACCGCCCTGCGCAACCGCCCCGAGGCGCTGGGCGGCGGCCAGGCGTTCTGCATCACCCATATGGAGGGCGGCGAGACCGAGGAGTTCGACCCCCTGACCCTGCGCGTGCCGGGCCTGGAGGGGATGGGCTGGGAACTGGCGCTGCGCACGCCCAACATCGGGCAGGACTACACCGGCGGACCGGTGACGTTGCGCGACAGCATGGGGCTGGTGTTCACACGGGGGCTGTGACGCGCCGCTGTGCAGCCGCGCACAGGGGCGTTGCGGCCCCGCCTGTTTCCGCAGGCGCCGCGGCGACCATCTGTCATGGCAAGGCATCGCAGCGAAGGACAACCGCCATGAGCCAGCCCACCGCAGGCCTGCACCACGTCACCGCCATTTCCGGCGCCCCGCACGAGAACCTCGCCTTCTACACCGAGCGTCTGGGGCAACGGCTGGTCAAGCAGACCGTCAACTTCGACGATCCAGGCACCTGGCATCTTTATTACGGGGATGCCGGGGGCAGCCCGGGCACGATCCTGACCTTCTTTCCCTTTCCCAATGCCGCGCCGGGCCGCGAGGGGCCGGGCCAGGCGCTGGCCTTTGCCTATGGCGTGCCGCGCGGGGCCTTCGACGGCTGGGTGACCCGGCTGGGCGCCGGGGCGCGCGACGTGACGCAGCGCTTTGGCGCGCGGGTGCTGAGCCTGCGCGACCCCCATGGCCAGCGGCTGGAGCTGATCGAGGCCGACGGGCGCGGCGACGCGCTGGGGGGGTTCCACTCGGTGACGCTGTGGGTGGACGATCCCGCCGCCACGGCGCGGGTGCTGACCGACATCCTGGGCTACGCGCAGGTGGGCGAGGAAGCTGAGGGCAAGGGCCGCCGGATGCGTTTTGCCGCGCCGGGCGGGGCTGTGGGCCGCGTGGTCGACATCCTCCGGCATCCCGGCGCGTCGGGCCGGCAGGGGGCGGGCACCATCCACCACATCGCCTTCCGCGCCGCCGACGATGCCCACCAGGACGAGATCCGCGCCCGGGTGGCCGCCGCCGGCCACCACGTCACCCCGCGCATCGACCGGCAGTACTTCAACGCGATCTATTTCCGCGAGCCCGGCGGCACCCTGTTCGAGGTCGCGACCGACCCCCCCGGCTTTGCCGTGGACGAGGCACCCGACGCGCTGGGCACCGCCCTGAAGCTGCCGCCCCGGTACGAGGCGCAGCGCGACCGCATCGCCGCGGCGCTGCCGCCCCTGCGGATGCCCGAGGGGGCGCGCTGATGACGGCGCTGCCGCACGCTTCGGCTTTGGTGTTGCGTGCGGGCGGCGGCGACCGGCTGGGCGTCGTGCTGTTGCACGGCCGGGGCGGGCGCGCGGCCGATATCCTCGGGCTCGGCACCGGTCTGGAGGGCGCGCGCCTGCTGGCCCCCGAGGCCGACGGCCAGAGCTGGTGGCCCCACAGTTTCTTGGCGCCGATGGCGGCGTTGCAGCCATGGCTGGACGGCGCGCTGGCGGCGGTGGACCGCGCCGCAGAGGTGCTGCGCGCCGAGGGGCTGGCCCCCGGACAGATCGCCGTGGCGGGCTTCAGCCAGGGCGGGTGTCTGGCGCTGGAATGGGCCGCGCGGCGGGGCGGGCCGCTTGCGGCGGTGGTGGGGCTGTCGGCGGGGCTTGTGGGCACAGCCGACGCCCCAGGCCCGCCGGATGCGGCGCTCCATGGCCATACCCCCAAGGTGATGGGGCAGGCGGGGCGTCTGGATGGGGTGCCGATCTGGCTGGGGTGCCATACGCAGGACCCCCACATCCCGGCCGCGCGGGTGCGGCACTCCGCCGCCACCCTGACCGCGCTGGGCGCCGAGGTCGCGTGCCGCCTGCATCCCGGCGCGGGCCATGGCATCACCCGGGCCGATGTCACCGCCCTGCGCCGCCTGCTGGGCGGCTGAGGGTCACTCCAGCCGGGCGCGCACGCGGGCCTTCAGCTCGGCGGGGGGGATGTGCCCGTCCAGCTGGGGGCGCAGCGCGGCCATCACCCGGCCGATGTCGCGCAGGTTGTGGGCGCCCAGCCGGGCCAGGGTCGCGCCGATGGTGGCGTCGATGTCGCCGCTGCGCATGGGGCGGGGCAGAAGCTCCTCGATCACCTCGGCCTCGGCGGTCTTTTCGGCGGCTTGCTCCAGCCTGCCGTTTTCCTCGAAGCTGGCGGCGGTGGCGCGGCGGCGCTGGGCCAGCACCGCGAGGATCTCGCGCAGCTCCGCGTCGGTCAGCCCGCCGTCGCGACCGGCGGCATGCAGCGCGCGGTCGCGGTCGCGCACCGCCGCCGCGATCAGCCGCAGCGTCGCCGCGCGGTGGCCGTCGCCCTGGGAACAGGCGGCCTGGAGGTCCGCCCTGATGCGCGCACGCAGATCCATTCCGCCCCCACCCCTGCGGCCCCATGCCGGTCATCGATGCTATCGCTGCGCGCGGGGCGCCGCAATCGCCCTTTCATCCGACTGACGGGGAACGGGAATTTCCCCGCGCTGCCGTCGGCTTGACCCAGCCCCGCGCGGTCCCTATACGATGCGACCGGCCCGCCGGGGATGCGGATGACATCGGGCGGGC
>NZ_NHSD01000209.1 GCF_016653255.1 Rhodobaculum claviforme | reverse complement strand
GCCCTAGCAGGGCGATCAAGCGCGCCCCCTGCGCGGGCTTGCCGGCCACCCGGCCGCCTGCCGCGCGATGGTCCGCAACCGAACGGGCCTGTTTTGGCACAGGATTGGGAGCTCGATGCCTGACGTTATCTTTCCCGGCCCCGAAGGCCGCCTGGAGGGTCGCTACCAGCACGGCCGTGGAGAAAAGCCGCCGATCGCGCTGATGATGCATCCGCATCCCCAGCATGGCGGCACGATGAACAACAAGCTCATCTATCACGTCTATCAGACCTTCGCCCGCCAGGGTTTCTCCGTCCTGCGCTTCAACTTCCGAGGCGTCGGCCGGAGCCAGGGCGAGTTCGACCGCGGCGAGGGCGAGCTATCGGACGCGGCCAGCGCCCTCGACTGGCTACAGACCTACAACCCCGGCTCGTCGAGCTGCTGGATCGCGGGCTTCTCGTTCGGCGCCTGGATCGGCATGCAGCTCCTGATGCGCCGACCGGAGATCAGCGGCTTCATCTCCGTCGCACCGCCAGCCAACATGTTCGACTTCACCTTCCTGGCGCCCTGCCCGTCCTCCGGTCTCATCCTGCAAGGCGATTCCGATGACGTGGTGCCGGAGGCATCGGTACAGAAGCTGGTCAACAAGCTAAGCCAGCAGCGCGATATCACGGTCGACTACCGGATCATCGAGCAGGCGAACCACTTCTTCACCAACCGGCTCGATATCCTCAACGAGCATATCGCGGACTATCTGCAGAAGAACGTCCCCGAACTCGCCGGCACGGCCACCGACCCGGCGGATTAGCCGGTCGGCGGGGCCGTGTAGAGCTTGCCGCCGGGCATCTCCCGGGGCGCGCCGGTGGTGGTCGGCCCGGACAGTGGCAGACCTTGCAGCGCACGCAAGGCGAGATAGGCGAAAGCCTGCGCTTCCAAAGCGTCGCCATCCCAGCCGACGCGTTCCACCGGCGCGACCGGTGCGCCCAGACGTTCGGCAAGCATGCGCATCAGGGTCGGGTTATGCCGACCGCCGCCGGTGACCAACCACTGCACCGGCGCTTCCGGCAGATGATCCCGGGCCCGCACCACACTCTCCGCGGTGAAGGCCGCGAGCGTCGCCGCCGCATCCGCGTCAGCCAGACCAGCGACGGACTCGCCCGTGAAGTCATCGCGGTCGAGCGATTTCGGCGGCCGTTTATCGAAGAAGGGATGCGCCAGCATCGCCGCCAGCGCGGAGTCGTTAACCCGGCCGGCAGCGGACAGCGCCCCGTCATGATCGTAGCCACGGCCCGTGCGCTGAGCCACCAGATCGTCCAGCAGCGCGTTACCCGGGCCGGTATCGAACGCCAGGATGTCGGCAAACTGCCGGCCCAGCCAGGTAACGTTACCGACCCCGCCCAAATTCAGCACCGCCACGGGACGATCCAGTTCCATGGCACGGGCACGGTGATAGTACGGTGCGAACGGCGCGCCCTCACCGCCCGCAGCGACGTCGGCCTGGCGGAAGTCGCCGACCACGTCGATCCCGGTCAGCCGGGCCAGACGGCCGCAATCGCCGATCTGCCGGGTGTACCTGCGGGCCGGGTCGTGGCCGATCGTGTGGCCATGAAAACCGATCACGCGCACCGCACTGGCGGACACGCCAGCCTTGGCAAGCAACGTACTGACCGCCTGTGCATGCCGGTCGGTCAATTCGCGCGCCACATCCGCAACGTCCGCCGTGCCCGCGATGGCGTCGGCCAGGCGCTGGCGAAAGGTGTCGGGGTAGGCGATCGACTCCCACGGCCCGGCCTGGACAAACATCTGCCCGTCGGTTTCCAGAAGCGCGGCGTCGATGCCGTCGCGCGAAGTGCCGCTCATCAGGCCGAGCGCAAGGCGGCGCGGAGCTGTATCGGACATGAAACGCAGGCCGTTTTCCGTTCGGGAGCGCCCGACCGACTGAACCGTATCCAGCGCGCGGCGCGGGCGAATTGGCAAGGTCGGGCGAGTGTGCTAACTGCGCCCCGGCGCTGCAACCTCCCCCGCAACCCAGCAAGACATGACGGACACCAAAGCCATGAGCCAGCCGCCCAAATCCGATTTCCTCAGGGTCGCACAGGCGCGGGGCTACCTGTATCAGACGACCGATTGGGACGGGCTCGACCAGGTGATGGCGGAGAAGGCGCCGGTGCCGGCCTACATCGGCTTCGACTGCACCGCGCCCAGCCTGCACGTCGGCTCGCTGGTGTCGATCATGACGTTGCGCTGGCTGCAAACCTGCGGGCACAAGCCGATCGTGCTGATGGGTGGCGGCACCAGCAAGATCGGCGATCCCTCGGGCAAGGACGAGCAGCGCAAGCTGCTGTCCGACGCGCAGATCCAGGAAAACATGGCCGGGATCAAGTCGATCTTCCGGCAGTTCCTGACCTTCGGCGACGGGCCGACCGACGCCGTCATGGTCAACAACGACGACTGGCTGCGCGACATCAACTACATCGCCTTCCTGCGCGATTACGGCCGGCACTTCTCGGTCAACCGGATGCTGTCGTTCGACAACGTCCGCCTGCGCCTGGAGCGCGAACAGCCGCTCACCTTCCTGGAATTCAACTACATGGTGCTCCAGGCTTACGACTTCCTGGAACTGTACCGGAAGCAAGGCTGCCGGCTGCAAATGGGCGGCTCGGATCAATGGGGCAACATCGTCAACGGCGTCGAACTCGCCCGTCGGGTCGACGGGACGGAACTGTTCGGCATGACCACGCCGCTGCTGACCACCGCCTCAGGCGCCAAGATGGGCAAAACCGCCCAGGGCGCGATCTGGCTCAACGAAGCGGACTGCTCCCACTACGATTACTACCAGTACTGGCGCAACACCGAGGACGCGGACGTTGGCCGCTTCCTGCGCCTGTTCACCGAACTGGACGAGACGCGCATCCAGGAACTGGAGGCGCTCCCGGGGGCCGAGATCAACGAAGCCAAGAAGGTGCTGGCGTACGAGGCAACCAAGCTGTGCCGCGGCGCAGACGCCGCCCAGAGCGCGGCCGAAACCGCCCGTCAGGTGTTCGAGGAAAAGGCGCTCGGCCAGGACCTGCCGGTCATCGAGGCTGCGCGCGACCGCCTGAGCGACGGCGTGGCGCTGTTCGAGCTGCTGCGTGAGGCCGGCATGGCGTCGAGTGGCGGCGAGGCCCGGCGGCTGATCAAGGGCGGCGGCGCGCGGCTTAACGACGCCAAGGTCGCCGACCAGAACCAGACCGTCACACTGGCCGACGTGAGCGAGGAAGGCGTGGTCAAGGTCTCCGCCGGCAAGAAGCGTCACGCGCTGGTCAAGCCGGTCTAAGGGGCTGAACGCGCATCAGCCGTCTTCCACGCTGACGTGGAAGACGGCTAGGGAGAGAAGCAAGCGCTCCCGCGTCGGCCCGTGCCGATGAGCGTTGATGCCCCGTCCACCGACGCCAACCGGGTTGCAGGCTACCGTGGGCGCGCCATCCGCCGCCCCGGCAGCCAGGCAACGGCAGATGCGTTACGCTGCCCGGATGCCCGAGAGGAAGGTGTCGAGTTCCTTACGCAGGGTCTCGGTCTCACGCGACAGCTCGCTGCCGGCGTTGGAGACATCCTGGG
>NZ_NHSD01000208.1 GCF_016653255.1 Rhodobaculum claviforme | reverse complement strand
ATCGGGAGCGGGCGGCATCGGCGGCTCCGACGGGGGCGACACCGCCTGCGACGCATCATCGGAAGTCCCGAGCGGGGCTGCGGTCACCGACCGCTCGGCAGCAGGGCGCCCACGGCCCGCAGTGTCCGCATCCGTTGCCGGGGCCGCATCCCGCCCCGGACCGGCGGGAAACGCCGGGTCCTGCGGCGGCATGTCGGCGCGCTGCGCGGGCGCAGTGCCCGACACCGGACCCTCACCGAAGCTGGATCCGGGGCCGGGGCCGGACCTTGGTCCGGGGGCGGCGGGCGCGGGAGCGGCGACCTCAGGCCCGGCGGCGGCGCCGTCTTCCGGGCGCAGCGGGCGCAGTTGCGGGTCCACCGGTGCGGCGCGCAGCAGCTGGACATTCTCCAACCGGCCGTCGGCCCCATCGGCGGGGAGATCGACGGGCGCCAGTGCCTGCGTCGGGCGTGCGGCAGGAACCGGCCGGAGAAGGGCCGTGAGGTCATCGTTCAGGTCCGCGTCCGAGCCGCGCGGTGGCGTCGTGTCGTCGTTCATCGGCCTGTTCCGAGTCCGCACCCGGCGAGGTCACTTCCCCGCTCGCGATCCTTGACGGACATTCCCGAAGAACGCGTTAAGCCCCCCGCCTGCCCCGAGGGGGGGCGTCCCACCGCCGCCACGCCGCCAGGAGGGCGTCACCCGCCCGGCAGCCGTCGCCCGGCGCGCGGGTCCGACCGACCGCGGCACGGGCCGGTTCCATGCGGCCAATGCCACGGCGGCCCTTGCCCGGCACCCCGGCGCGCCGCACACCGGAACACCGCAGCCCGTGACGCTGCCGCTGGGTGCACGGGTCGGGCGCGGGTGCGCTTCCCCGGCGCCTCGGCCCCGATGGACACGCGCCGCAGGCCAGCCTGCGCAGGGATCGCGCATGCACAGGCTGCGCGCAGCGGCATCGCGCGCGGCCCGCTGGTGGGGCCTGCGGATGGCGCCTGTGGGCGAGACCAGGACCACCCCCCCGGGCGAACCGCCGCGGCCCGGGCGCAGAGGGGGACTGGCCCGACGCTCCGGGGCCTGCGGTGCGGTGCCCGCGCCCGGGGCCACCGGGCCGGCCGCCGCCGCGGCACTTCTCCTGCCGTCACCGATCGGATAGGCGTCGGGCGCGATCGGGAACAGGGTGGCTGACATGGTGCCATGGGAACAGCTTGCGACGGCGCGCACGCCCGGCGGGGCCACACTGCGGCTGTTGCGGCGCGGCACGGAGATGTCGATCCGGCTGGCGGACGGGAACGAGCTGATGAACAGCCGCCTCGGCGGCTCCGAGGAGGCGCTGGCGACCCTTGCGCTGGCGGGGTTGGGCCCGCGCGCCGCGCCGCGCGTGCTGATCGGGGGCCTCGGGATGGGGTTCACGCTGCGCGCGGCGCAGGCGGTGGCGCCGCCGGATGCGCGCCTCGTCGTCGCGGAAATCGTGCCGGAGCTGATCGACTGGGCCGGCGGGCACATGGCAGCGGTGTTCGGCGACTGCCTGTCGGATCCGCGCGTGACGGTCGTCGCCGACGATGTCGGCGCGGTGATGCGCGCGACGGAGCAGGCCGTCGACACGGGCCCCGGTGCGGGCAAAGGCGGCCACTTCGACGCCATCCTGCTTGATGTCGACAATGGGCCGGAGGGGCTGACGCGGGCGCAGAACGCCACCCTCTATGGCACCGAGGGGCTGCAGGCGGCCCGCCAGGCGCTGGGGCCTGGCGGGGTGCTGGCGGTATGGTCCGCCACGCCGGACGCGGGCTTTGCCCGGCGGCTGGGGCGATGCGGCTTCGATGTCCGCACCCATTCGGTTCCCGCAGGGCGCACCCGGCGTGGCCCGCGCCACACGATCTGGATCGCGCGGCGCCCCCCGTCGCCCTGAGACCGACCAGAGACCGGCCAGACACCGCCCCAAAAAGCGCCCGCCTCGATCCCCCGCAGGCGACATTTCCCGTGCGGCGGGGGCACGAACGGCGGCGTTCGGCAAGTGCTCGCGCGGACGCACGCCCCCCGGCCCGGGCATGGCGACCGCTGCGCGCGGGGCTAGAGGTCGCGGGCGATGGTGCGCAGTTCGAACTTCTGGACCTTGCCGGTGGAGGTCTTGGGCAGTTCGCGGAACACCACCCGCTTGGGTGTCTTGAACCCCGCCAGCCGTTGGCGGCAGAAGGCGATCAGGTCGGCCTCCTCGGCCCGGGCGCCCTCCTTCAGCTCCACGAAGGCGCAGGGGACCTCGCCCCATTTGCCGTCGGGCTTGGCCACCACGGCCACCAGCGACACCGCGGGGTGGTGCATCAGCGCGTTTTCGACCTCCACCGAACTCACGTTCTCGCCGCCCGAGATGATGATGTCCTTGGCGCGGTCGGCGATCTTGATGTAGCCGTCGGGGTGGCGGAACGCGATGTCGCCCGAGCGGAAATAGCCGCCCCGGAACGCCTCGGCGGTGGCCTCGGGGTTCTTGTAGTAACCCTTCATCACGCCGTTGCCGCGGTGCATGATCTCACCGAGCGAGGCGCCGTCGCGGGGCACCGCGACCATCTCGCTGTCGGCCACGGTGACATCCTCCATGAAGGGCATGGCCACCCCGGTGCGGGCCTTGACGGCGGAGCGCTCGTCGCCCTCCAGCCCGTCGAAGCCCTCGTGCCACAGGCATTCCACGTCGGGGCCATAGGTTTCCGTCAGGCCGTAGACCTGGGTGACGCGGAAGCCCAGCGGCTCGATCGCGGCCAGGGTCGCGGCGGGGGGCGGGGCGCCGGCGGTGAACACCTCCACCGTGTGATCGAACGGGCGGCGGTCGGCGTCGCGCGCGTTGATGATGGTGTTCAGCACGATGGGCGCGCCGCCGAAATGCGTGGCGCCGTGGTCCGCGATGGCCTCGTAGATCGCCGCCGCCGTGATTTCGCGACAGCACACCACCGCACCGCCCAGGGCCGGGATCATCCACGGATGGCACCAGCCGTTGCAGTGAAACAGCGGCACGATGGTCAGGTAGCGCGGAAACAGCGTCATCCGCCAGGAAATCGGCTGGCTGAGGGTCGAGAGATACGCCCCGCGATGGTGATAGACCACGCCCTTGGGCCGCCCCGTCGTGCCCGAGGTGTAGTTGAGCGCGAGGCTTTCCCATTCGTCCTTCGGCATGACCCAGGGGGCGGTGGGGCTGCCCTGGGCCAGGACGTCCTCGTAGACCGGATGGCGGCCGGTCGGGTGCAGCCCGGCCTGGGGATCGGGCACCTCGATGATGGCCGGGCCGGGGCCGTCCATCAGGCTGATCGCGGCCTCGGCCAACTCCACCACCGCGGTGTCGCACAGCACGATCCGCGCGCCGCCGTGGCCGAAGATGTAGGCCACCGTATCGGCATCCAGCCGCGTGTTGATGGTGTTGAGGATCGCGCCGGTGGCAGGGATGGCCCAGGTCGCCTCCACATGCGGGGCGGTGTTGGGCAGGAGGGTGGCGACCACGTCACCGGGGCGGATGCCGCGCGCCTGCAACGCCGACACGAGGCGGCTGACGCGGGCGTGCATCTCGGCATAGGTGACGCGCACGTCGCGGTCGATCAGCGCATCGCGTCCCGCAAACAGATCGGCCGCCCGGCGCAGATGCGACAGCGGCGTCAGCGGCACATGGTTCGCCGCGCATTTCTCCAGGCCCGTCTCGTCCGGCAACCAACCCATGCGGCCCTCCCCTGTCATCACCGTGGCAAGGGGATGAGTATTGACCACCCGCCGGGCGTTTGGAAAGGGGGCACACAGGGAGGGCGGCGGATGCAGGCACGGGCGGCCGCGATGATCGCGCTGGGCATGGGCACCATCGCGCTGGTGGACAACTGGGTGCGGCTGGTCACCCCCGAGATGGGGCTGTGGCAATACCAGCTGCTGCGCGCGCTGGTGTGCGCGGCGCTGTTGCTCGGGGTGGCGCCGGTGATGGGCTGGCGGCTGCGGCTGGTGCGGCCCTGGGCGGTGTGGCTGCGCAGCGCGGTCGCGGCGCTGGCAGTGATGCTTTACTTCGGCGCGCTGGCGGTGATGACGATCAGCCAGGCGGGCGCGGGGATGTTCACCGCGCCGGTGTTCGTGCTGGTGATCTCGGTGCTGGCGTTCGGCTTGCCGGTGGGGCCGGTGCGCAGCCTTGCGGTGGCGATGGGGTTCGCGGGCGTGCTGGTGGTGCTGCGGCCCTGGGGCGCGGGGGGGCTGGCGGTGTGGGCGGCGGCGCTGGCGGTCTCGGCCGGGGTGTGCCACGCGGCCGGTGCGGTGCTGACGCGCCAGCTCTGCGCCGAGGAACCCACGGCGGGGATGACGCTGGTGCACTTCACCGCGCTGGGGCTGTGGGGGGCGCTGGGGCTGGTGGCCGTCACCGTGCTGGCGCCCGAGGTCGCGCCGGGCCCGGAGGGCTGGTTCGCGCGCGGCTGGGTGTGGCCCTCGGCCGCCGCGCTGGGCTGGACGGCGGCGAATGCGGTCGGCTCCACCGTGGCGATGGGGCTGGTGATCCGCGCCTATCAGATCGCCGAGGCCAGCCGCATCGCGGTGTTCGAATACAGCTTCCTGCCGCTGGCCGCGCTGTGGGCGTGGGTGTTGTTCGGCGACCTGCCCGATGTCGCGACAGCGCTGGGAACGGGCCTGATCGTGGCGGCGGGGACGCTGATCCTGTGGCGCACCCCCGCGACGCGCCCCTAGGGCGCCCGCCCCGGGGCTTGCAGCCCCCGTGGACCTGCGATTTTCCCGACCCCGGAGCGCGCACAGGCGGAATGTGGCCGCGGCCTCTGGTGACGGGGGCGCGGCGTACCTATCATGAAGGGGACGGCGCGCGGTCCGTCCGGATGGCGCGCGGGGCATGCGAGGGACGCGGAATGTCGGGCAAGGGACTGCGCAGGCTGGCATATGTGCTGCTGGTGACGCTGATCCTGTACGTCACGATCGCGGGGGGACGCTGAGGATGGCGCGCCGCGTCACCGGTCCCTTCAGCCCGCAGCCCGGCCGGGCCGGGACACCCCCTCCCGCGCCGAGGCCCGGGATCGCCACGACGTTTCTGTTCCTGGCACCGCTGCCGCTGGCACTGCGGGCCATCGGCCCCGATCCGGTCGCGATGGCGCAGAAGCTGGGCGCGCTGGCGCTGCTGCTGCTGGCGGCGTGGCTGACCCGCGAGGGGGTGATCGCGCACAAGGCCTATCTCGCGCGTCCCGTCGCCCGGCGCCCCGCCATCCCGCGCAAGATCTTCGGCGCCGGTGTCACCGGGCTTGGCCTGACGCTGGCGGCGCTGGGTCCGGGCCATGACCTTGCGCAGGCAGCGATCTACGGGCTGGCGGGGGCCGCGCTGCATCTGGCGGCCTTTGGCCCGGACCCGCTGGCGAACAAGGGGATGGACGGCGATGCGGGCCTGCATTCCGAACGCGCCGCCCGCGCGATCGCCGAGGGCGAGCGCCACCTCGCCGCGATGCAGGCCGCCATCACGGCCGCGCAGGACCGCCGGCTGAACGAGGTGGTCGCGGGCTTTGCCGATCAGGCCCGCGCGCTGTTTCGCCGGGTGGAGGCCGACCCGCGCGACCTGAGCGGGGCGCGCCGCTATCTGGGCGTCTATCTGGAGGGGGCGCGCGACGCGACGCAGAAGTTCGCCCCCCTCTATGCCCAGACCCGCGACGACCGGCTGCGCAGCGAATACCTGGCGCTTCTGGCGGACCTGGAGGCCAACTTTGCCGCCCGCGCCACCCGGATGCTGGCCAACGACCAGACCGATTTCGACATCGAGACCGAGGTCCTGCGGGACCGGCTGCGGCGCGAAGGCCTCGCAGCATCCCGCCGCACCGACCAATCCAGTGGCGCGCTTCCGAGAAAGGGATCCCCATGACCAGTACCGCCCGCCAGGAGGCGCGCAAGGCCCTTGCCGAAATCGAGGCGGTCAGCGCCACGATCCTGCCCGACCCCGCGCCCGACCTGGTGCCGCTGGAGGCCGCGCCCCCCGCCGAGGCCGAAGGCATCCGCCGCCGGATGGCCGAACTCGACATGGCCGACACCGGTTCGATCATCTCGTTCGGCGCGGCGGCACAGGCCGAGTTGCAGCAGATCAGCCAGGCGATGCTGAGCGATGTGCGCAACAAGGACGTGGGCCCCGCCGGCGACAGCCTGCGCCAGATCGTGACCACCATCCGCGGCTTTTCCGTCAGTGAACTCGACGTGCGGCGCAAGCCCAGCTGGTGGGAGCGCCTGACCGGCAAGGCCGCGCCCTTTGCCCGCTTCCTGGCACGCTATGAGACCGTGCAGGGCCAGATCGACAGCGTCACCGACGATCTGCTGAGCCACGAGCACAAGTTGCTAAAGGACATCAAGTCCCTCGACAAACTCTATGAAAAGACGCTCGATTTCTACAACGAGCTGGGCCACTATATCACCGCCGGTGAGGCCCGGCTGAAGGAGCTGGACACCACCACGATCCCGGCCAGGGCGGCCGAGGTCGACGCCGCCGCCGAGGACCAGCAGATGCTGCGGGCGCAGGAGCTGCGCGACCTGCGCGCGGCGCGCGACGATCTGGAACGGCGCGTGCACGACCTGAGGCTGACGCGGCAGGTGACGATGCAGTCGCTGCCCTCGATCCGGATGGTGCAGGAAAACGACAAGAGCCTGGTGACCAAGATCAACTCCACCCTCGTGAACACCGTGCCGCTGTGGGAAACCCAGCTGGCGCAGGCCGTCACGATCCAGCGCTCGCGCGAGGCGGCAGAGGCGCTGCGTGCGGCGGGCGACCTGACCAACGAGCTCCTGACCGCCAACGCCGAGAACCTCCGGCAGGCCAACCGCACCGTCCGCCAGGAGATGGAGCGCGGCGTCTTCGACATCGAGGCCGTGAAGACGGCCAACGCCACCCTGATCGCGACGATCCAGGAAAGCCTGCAGATCGCCGACGAGGGCAAGGCCCGTCGCGCCACCGCCGAGAAGGACCTCCAGAAAATGGAGGCCGAGCTGCGCGACACGCTGGCCTCGGCCCGGGCGCGCAAGGACGGCGCGGGCGCACGGGCCTGAGCGGCGGGGGGCGGGGTCCCTGCCCCGCCCCAACGCCCGCCC
>NZ_NHSD01000207.1 GCF_016653255.1 Rhodobaculum claviforme | reverse complement strand
TATCCCGCT
This sequence comes from Rhodobaculum claviforme, assembly GCF_016653255.1. Lineage (GTDB taxonomy): Bacteria > Pseudomonadota > Alphaproteobacteria > Rhodobacterales > Rhodobacteraceae > Rhodobaculum > Rhodobaculum claviforme. Next base: position 2,559 of record NZ_NHSD01000207.1, on the reverse strand, counting down.
CAGCACACGTCGGTCGTCGACCCGCGGCTTGCCATGGCTCTTTGGAAAGAACGGTCGTAGCCGCGCCATCTGCGCGTCCGTCAGCCAGAACAGATTGCTCATCATGCCCCCCGTTGATTGAGGGCCGTGAATCACGCCAACCGGCGAGCCGCAAGCAGATCAATGGGTCCTGAGCCTAGGGTCAGGACCCATTGATGGGGGTCTAAGCTTCTGATTCACTGCTCGAAAAGCGAGCGGTGACATGAGCAATCTCTTCTGGCTGACGGATGCGCAGATGGCGCGCATCGAGCCCTACTTCCCAAAGTCCCACGGCAAGCCGCGGGTCGACGACCGGCGCCTACTTTCCGGGATAATCTTCATCAATCGCAATGGCTTGCGCTGGTGCGACGCGCCGAAGGAATACGGGCCGCACAAGACCCTCTACAATCGCTGGAAGCGCTGGAGCGAGAGGGGCGTGTTCGCCCGGATCCTCGCGGGACTGGCCGCCGAGGAGCCCGAGGAGAAGACGGCGATGATCGACGCGACCTATCTCAAGACGCACCGGACAGCGACCAGCCTGCGGGTGAAAAAGGGGGGCGTGGACGCCTGATCGGCCGCACCAAGGGCGGGATGAACACCAAGCTGCACGCCGTGACCGACAGCCAAGGGCGTCCGATCCAGTTCTCCCAACTTCGACAGTTAATCGCGTAGGTGATTGATATTGTTGACGCGCGATTGGCGTTTGTGTGACGACATCTGGCGTCAGGCGGGTTTGTGCAGGCTCAGGGCGTCGAAGAGGTCGAGTTGCTCCGGGGTGGTTGTGCTGGTGCCGTTGAAGGTGCGTGGGCCGATGTGGGCGGTGTGTTTCTGAATGCGAGCGAGGAGATCGAGCGCTGTTCGGGGGCTGGCGGCGTGGCCTTTCGCCTTCAGGCGCATGCGCATGACGCGGTAGAGGACAAGGGCGAGGAAGCAGATCAGCGCGTGGGCGCGGATGCGATCCGGCAGGCGGTGGTGGACTGGCGCGATCTCGATGTCGGATTTCAGCACGCGGAAGCCGCGCTCGATATCGGCCAGTGCCTTGTAGCGGGCGACGGCGTCGGCCGGGGCCAGGTCGGGTGCGTTGGTGATCAGCGCGAGCTTGCCGTCGAAGAGCTGCGCCTCGGCGACGGCCGCCTCGTCCACCGACCAGGAGAAGCGGTCGGCGGTGAAGTCGGGCTTGATGAAGCGGGTCATCTCGGCCTCGGCGACAGCCCGGCAGAACCTGCTGTAGGCACCGCGATCGGAGGCGCGCCGGCCCCTGGCGGTCTGTCCCTCGTCCTGGGCGTCGAGCTTCGCCACCATCTTCTCGGCCATCGTTTCAAGCTCGGCGATGCGGGATCGGCGGCGGGCGGTCTGCTCCTCGGCGCGCAGCGGGTCATGGGCGACGATCAGGCGGTGGCCGGCGAAGGTGGCCTCGGCGAGGCCCGCGTCGTCGAAGGTGAGGGCACGGAAGGTGTCCACCAGCTCGGCATAGCGGCGCGCCGGCACGGCCAGGATGAACTCCAGCCGGCGGTCACCCTTGTTGGCCAGCGCGGTCAGTTCATCGATGTTGTCGAGGCTCAGCAGCCCCCGGTCGGCGACGAGGATGACCCGCTGGATCGGGAAGCGCTCCAGCACGCTCGCCAGCATGGCCTGCAGCGTCTTCGTCTCGGCGACGTTGCCCGGATGCACCGTGTGCATGAGCGGCAGGCCATCGGCGGTCTGGACCACACCCAACACGAACTGCCGGGCGATGCCGCCGCGCTCCTTGTTCATACCGTAGGCGCGGAGATCGTCCTCGACCGTGCCCTCGCCGTGGATGCGTACCGTGGTCAGGTCATAGAAGACGACGGCCAGATCACGATCGACCAACGGCCGGATCTGGCGTGCCAGAGCGGCTTCGACGGCGTGGCCATGGTCCATGAGCGCGTTCATCGCGCGCAGAAGATGCTGGTGAGTGACGCCGTCGGGCATCGCCGGCATGGCGACCGTCTCCAGCCAGCGCAGACAGCCCAGCTTGCTCGTCGGATCGCACAGCCGGTTGAAGACCATGGCCCTGACCAACGCCTCGGCATCGATTTCCCTGCGTGAGGACCGCAACGCGCGCGTCAGCGCCGTGTCGATCCCGAGGTCCCGCCAGATTTCGTGGAGCGCAAAAACGTCGCCAAAGCTGCGGCCGGGCTCCTGGATGACCTCGGAGGCGGTATTCGCGGCCCGACCGACCGCCCGATTGAGCCCGTTGATCAGCGGATCCAGCCGCTCCGGCGTGATCTGGTCGAGGCGTCCGAGGTTGGCCACGACGCGGGTCCGCACCTTGCCGGCGTCGTTTCGGAACGACTCGACCAGCTGCAGATACTGGCGGCCTCCGGTCCTGGTGATGCGCGTATACATTCTGTGGCGACAGTACCTGTCTGATCGCCAGTGATCAATCTAGAAACATAAGACATCGTGTGACGACAAAGCTTGCTGTCAGTGCCGCATCGACCCCGCCCATCCCATTGAAAATACAGAACCGGGAAGAGTCCGGCCGCCAAAATTCGCCCGCGAACTGTCGAAGTTCGG
>NZ_NHSD01000206.1 GCF_016653255.1 Rhodobaculum claviforme | reverse complement strand
TGGAGGCCGTGGACAGCTACATCCCGACCCCCGACCGCCCCGTGGACCAGCCGTTCCTGATGCCGATCGAGGACGTGTTCTCGATCTCGGGCCGTGGCACGGTGGTGACCGGCCGGGTGGAGCGCGGCGTGATCAACGTCGGTGACGAGGTCGAGATCGTCGGCATCCGCGACACCAAGAAGACGGTGTGCACGGGCGTGGAGATGTTCCGCAAGCTGCTCGACCGCGGTGAGGCGGGCGACAACATCGGCGCGCTGCTGCGCGGCGTCGGCCGCGAGGACGTGGAGCGCGGCCAGGTGCTGTGCAAGCCGAAGTCGGTGACCCCGCACACCAAGTTCGAGGCCGAAGCCTACATCCTGACGAAGGAAGAGGGTGGGCGCCACACGCCGTTCTTCGCGAATTACCGTCCGCAGTTCTACTTCCGCACGACGGACGTGACCGGCACGGTGGAGCTGCCCGAGGGCACCGAGATGGTGATGCCGGGCGACAACCTGAAGTTCGTCGTGGAGCTGATCGCGCCGATCGCCATGGAGGAGAAGCTGCGCTTCGCCATCCGTGAAGGCGGCCGCACGGTGGGCGCCGGCGTCGTGTCGAAAATCCTCGCCTGAGCCGGCATGGGGGGTCGTGTGCCCCCCGATTCCAGGGAAGAAGAACCATGCAAGGTCAGAACATCCGAATCCGGCTCAAGGCCTTCGATTACCGCGTGCTGGATGCCAGCACGCAGGAAATCGTGAATACGGCCAAGCGCACGGGTGCCCAGGTGCGTGGACCGATCCCGCTGCCGAACCGCATCGAGCGGTTCACGGTCCTGCGCGGTCCGCACATCGACAAGAAGAGCCGCGACCAGTGGGAGATTCGTACCCACAAGCGGCTCCTGGACATCGTCGACCCCACGCCGCAGACGGTGGACGCGCTGATGAAGCTCGACCTCGCCGCCGGCGTGGACGTCGAGATCAAGGTTTGAGGGGGCATTCGGGATGCGCTCTGGAGTGATCGCAAAGAAGCTGGGCATGACCCGGCTGTTCATGGACGACGGTCGGCAGGTGCCGGTCACGGTCCTTCAACTCGATGCCTGCCAGGTGGTGGCGCAGCGGACGCTCGACCGTGACGGCTATTCGGCCGTGCAGCTGGGCGCCGGTGCCGCGAAGGCCAAGCGGACGACCGCGCCGATGCGCGGCCACTTCGCCAAGGCCAGCGTGGAGCCCAAGCGCAAGCTCGCGGAATTCCGCGTCAGCCCCGACAACCTGATCGGGGTGGGCGAGGAAATCACGGCCGACCACTATTTCGAGGGTCAGTTCGTCGACGTGGCGGGCACCTCGATCGGCAAGGGCTTTGCCGGTGCGATGAAGCGGCACAACTTCGGTGGTCTGCGGGCCAGCCACGGTGTGTCGATCAGCCACCGTGCGCACGGCTCCACCGGCCAGTGCCAGGACCCCGGCAAGGTGTTCAAGGGCAAGAAAATGGCCGGCCACATGGGCGCTGCGCGGGTGACCACGCAGAACCTGCAGGTGGTGCGCACCGACAGCGAGCGCGGCCTGATCATGGTCAAGGGCGCCGTTCCGGGCTCGCGCGGGGGTTGGGTGACGATCAAGGACGCGGTCAAGAAGGCCACGCCCGAGAACGTGATCCTTCCGGCCGCGCTGCGCTCGGCTGCCGACGCGGCCAAGAAGGCCGCGGAGGAAGCTGCCGCGGCGGCCGCCGCCGAGGAGGAAGCCGCACGTCAGGCTGCGCTGGAGGCCGAGCAGGCCGCCATCGAGCAGGCCGAGCAGGATGCCGCCAACCCGGACGAGGGAGGCAAGAATGAAGGCTGAAGTCATCACGCTCGACGCCGGCAAGGCCGGTGAGATCGAGCTCGACGATGCGATCTTCGGTCTGGACCCGCGTGCGGACATCCTGCACCGCGTGGTGCGCTGGCAGCGGGCGAAAGCCCAGGCCGGCACCCACAAGGTGAAGACCCGCTCCGAGACCAGCTACTCGACCAAGAAGATCTATCGCCAGAAGGGCACCGGCGGCGCCCGCCACGGGGATCGCAACGCGCCGATCTTCCGCAAGGGCGGTGTCTACAAGGGCCCGACGCCGCGCAGCCATGCGCACGACCTGCCGAAAAAGGTCCGTGCGCTGGGTCTGCGGCATGCGCTGTCGGCCAAGGCCGGGGCGGGCAAGCTCGTGGTGCTCGACACCGCGGCGATGGCCGAGGGCAAGACCGCCGTGCTGGCCAAGGCCGCGCGCGAGCTTGGCTGGCGCAAGGTGCTCGTGATCGACGGAGCCGCCGTGGACGAGAACTTCGCCCGCGCCGCGCGCAACCTGGATGGTGTGGATGTGCTGCCCTCGATCGGGGCCAACGTCTATGACATCCTGCGCCGCGACACGCTGGTGATCACCAAGGCCGGGATCGAGGCGCTCGAGGCGCGCCTCAAGGTCCAGCCCAAGGGGAGTGCCTGAGATGGCCGCGAAACCGCAGCACTATGACGTGATCCGCAAGCCGATCATCACCGAGAAGGCCACCATGGTCTCCGAGGCGGGCGCGGTGGTGTTCGAGGTGTCGATGGATGCCTCCAAGCCGCAGATCAAGGAAGCGGTCGAGGGTGTGTTCGGCGTGAAGGTGAAGGCGGTCAACACCACCATCACCAAGGGCAAGGTCAAGCGCTTCCGCGGCATCCGCGGCGTGCGCAAGGACGTCAAGAAGGCCTATGTCACGCTTGAGGATGGGAATACCATCGACGTGACCACCGGCCTCTGATACGACACCGCGACTCGGCGGCCCCCGCAGCGGGGCCGCTGGTTTTTTTGACGAAGATGGACCTTGTGTCCGAAGCTAACGGAAGACAGGAAGCATGGCACTCAAGTCGTATAAGCCGACGACGCCGGGCCAGCGCGGGCTGGTGCTGATCGACCGTTCGGAGCTTTGGAAAGGTCGCCCGGTCAAGGCCCTCACCGAGGGTCTGACGAAGTCGGGCGGCCGGAACAACACCGGACGGATCACGATGCGTCGCATGGGCGGGGGGGCAAAGCGCCTCTACCGCATCATCGATTTCAAGCGCCGCCGCTGGGATGAGCCCGCTCTGGTGGAGCGGATCGAGTACGATCCCAACCGCTCGGCCTTCATCGCGCTGGTGCGCTACGAGGATGGCGAGGCAACGTATATCCTGGCGCCGCAGCGCCTCGGCGTGGGCGACAAGGTCGTCGCGGGCGCCAAGGTGGACGTGAAGCCGGGCAACGCGATGCCGTTCTCGGGGCTGCCGATCGGGACCATCGTCCACAACGTGGAGATGAAGCCGGGCAAGGGCGGGCAGATCGCACGTTCGGCCGGGACCTATGCGCAGTTCATCGGCCGCGATGGCGGCTACGCCCAGATCCGGCTGTCGTCGGGTGAGGTGCGTCTGGTCCGCCAGGAATGCATGGCGACGGTTGGCGCGGTGTCGAACCCCGACAACTCGAACCAGAACCTCGGCAAGGCCGGGCGCAACCGGAACCTGGGCAAGCGTCCCAGCGTGCGCGGTGTGGCGATGAACCCCATCGACCACCCCCATGGCGGCGGCGAAGGCCGCACCTCGGGCGGCCGGACTCCGGTCACGCCCTGGGGCAAGGACACCAAGGGCAGCCGTACGCGCCGCAACAAGACGACCGACAAGCTGATCGTGCGGTCGCGTCACGCGAAGAAGAAGGGGCGCTAATCCATGGCACGTTCCGTCTGGAAGGGTCCGTTCGTCGACGCCTACGTCCTGAAGAAGGCCGAGAAGGTGCGCGAGTCGGGCCGCAACGAGGTCATCAAGATCTGGTCGCGCCGGTCCACGATCCTGCCGCAGTTCGTCGGCCTCACCTTTGGGGTCTACAACGGCAAGAAGCATGTTCCGGTGAACGTCTCCGAGGACATGATCGGGCAGAAGTTCGGGGAATATTCGCCGACGCGGACCTATTATGGTCACGCCGCCGACAAGAAAGCCAAGAGGAAGTAAGCCATGGGCAAGGAAAAGAACCCGCGCCGCGTGGCCGAGACCGAGGCGATGGCCAAGACGCGGATGCTGCGCACCAGCCCGCAGAAACTGAACCTCGTCGCCGCCCTCATCCGTGGCAAGAAGGTGGAGCGGGCGCTGACCGACCTCACCTTCTCCAAGAAGCGGATCGCCGGCGACGTCAAGAAATGCCTGCAGTCCGCCATCGCCAACGCCGAGAACAATCACGGCCTGGATGTGGATGAGCTGGTGGTCGCCGAGGCCTGGGTCGGCAAGAACATGGTCCTCAAGCGCGGACGTCCGCGGGCCCGGGGCCGGTTCGGCAAGATCCAGAAGCCGTTTTCGGAACTGACCATCAAGGTCCGGCAGGTCGAGGAGCAAGTCTGATGGGTCAGAAGGTCAATCCGATCGGCATGCGGCTTCAGGTCAACCGCACCTGGGACAGCCGCTGGTTTGCCGACAGCAAGGACTTCGGGGATCTGTTGCTTGAGGATATCGCGATCCGCGAGTTCATCCGCAAGGAATGCAAGCAGGCGGGCATCAGCCGCGTGATCATCGAGCGCCCGCACCGCAAGTGCCGGGTCACGGTGCACACCGCGCGCCCCGGGGTGATCATCGGCAAGAAGGGCGCGGACATCGAGACGCTGCGCCGCAAGCTTGCCAACATCACCGACAGCGAGCTGCACCTCAACATCGTCGAGGTGCGCAAGCCGGAACTGGACGCGCAGCTGGTGGCGGAATCCATCGCCCAGCAGCTGGAGCGCCGGGTCAGCTTCCGCCGCGCCATGAAGCGGTCGGTGCAGAACTCCATGCGGATGGGGGCGCTTGGGATCCGGGTCAACGTCGCGGGCCGTCTGGGCGGCGCCGAGATCGCGCGGACCGAGTGGTACCGCGAGGGGCGCGTGCCGCTGCACACGCTGCGGGCCGACGTGGACTACGCGCTGTCCGAGGCGAAGACGCCTTATGGGATCATCGGCGTGAAGGTCTGGATCTTCAAGGGTGAGATCCTGGAGCACGACCCCCAGGCGCGCGAGCGTCGGGCGTCGGAGTTGCAGGAAGGTGGCGGCCGGCCGCCGCGCCGCTGAGTCGGCGTTGAGGGAGAAGCAAGATGCTGCAACCGAAACGGACCAAGTTCCGCAAACAGCACAAGGGCCGCATCAAGGGTGAGGCCAAGGGCGGGTTCGACCTGAACTTCGGCTCGTTCGGTCTGAAGGCCACCGAGCCGGAGCGGATCACCGCCCGCCAGATCGAGGCCGCCCGCCGTGCCATGACGCGCCACATGAAGCGTCAGGGCCGGGTGTGGATCCGCGTGTTCCCCGATGTGCCCGTGTCGTCCAAGCCCACCGAGGTGCGGATGGGCAAGGGCAAGGGCTCGGTCGATTTCTGGGCGTGCAAGGTCAAGCCTGGCCGTGTGATGTTCGAGATCGACGGGGTCAACGACGCCATTGCCCGCGAGGCGCTGCGCCTTGCGGCGATGAAGCTGCCGATCAAGACCCGCGTGGTCGTGCGCGAAGACTGGTAAGGTCGCGCGCGCACCGTGCGACAGGCCCCGCCGCACGCGGCGGGGCCTTTGCGTTCGGGGGTTCCGGAGGTTTTGCTTGCCCATCGGGTGCAAGGCCCCTATACGGACCCATCTGCGGCGCCGGGGCGACTCGGCGTTGCGAGGTAATCTTTCATCCACCGGATGACAGGGTGACCCCGCCTCGGGGGCCCGCCGGTGATGTCGAGGGGACGACGGCGATGGACGCCAACGAATTGCGGAACAAGACGCCGGACGAGCTGCGCGATCAGCTTGTCCAGCTCAAGAAGGAAGCGTTCAACCTGCGCTTCCGCAAGGCCACGAACCAGCTCGAGAACACCTCCCGCATGCGGACGGTGCGCCGCGACGTGGCGCGCGTGATGACGGTGTTGAACGACAAGGCCCGCACTGCGGCCACCGAGAGCTGAGGACGAGAACATGCCCAAGCGCATCCTGCAAGGCAAGGTGACGAGCGACAAGAACGACCAGACCGTGACGGTTCTGGTGGAGCGGCGCTTCATCCACCCGCTGCTCAAGAAGACCGTGCGGAAGTCCAAGAAGTACCGGGCGCACGACCCGCTGAACCAGTTCAAGACCGGCGACCGCGTCCGCATCCAGGAATGCGCCCCGGTGTCGAAAACCAAACGCTGGGAGGTTGTCGTTCAGTAGAGCGACGGCCCTCCGGTTTGATCGAAACCCTGGGACACGGTCCCAAAGGTCGGGAGAAACCCCATGATCCAGATGCAGACCAATCTGGATGTCGCTGACAACTCCGGCGCTCGCCGGGTTCAGTGCATCAAGGTCCTGGGCGGGTCGAAGCGGCGATACGCTTCCGTGGGCGACATCATCGTGGTGTCGGTCAAGGAAGCCATCCCGCGCGGCCGCGTCAAGAAGGGCGACGTGCGCAAGGCCGTCGTCGTGCGCACCGCCAAGGAAGTGCGGCGCGAGGATGGCACGGCCATCCGTTTTGACCGCAACGCGGCGGTGATCCTCAACAACTCCGGCGAGCCGATCGGCACCCGTATCTTCGGGCCGGTGGTGCGCGAGTTGCGCGCCAAGAACTTCATGAAGATCATCAGCCTGGCGCCGGAGGTGCTGTGATGGCCGCCAAACTGAAAAAAGGCGACAAGGTCGTCGTGCTCACCGGCAAGGACAAGGGCAAGCAGGGTGAGATCGCCCGTGTGATGCCTGCGGACAACAAGGCCGTGGTGGAGGGGATCAACATCGCGATCCGCCACACCAAGCAGACCGCGCAGGGCCAGGGCGGGCGCATTCCGACGCCGATGCCGATCGACCTGTCGAACCTCGCCCTCGTCGATACCGCCGGAAAAGCCACCCGCGTGGGCTTCCGCGTCGAGGACGGCAAGAAGGTTCGCTTTGCCAAGACGACGGGGGAGACGATCTGATGCTTGACACCGCCACCTACACCCCGCGCCTGCGCACCCTTTACCGCGAGACGATCCGTCCCGCGATGCGCGAGGAGTTCGCCTACCGCAACGTCATGATGATCCCGCGGCTCGACAAGATCGTGCTGAACATGGGGATCGGCGAGGCGGTCAAGGACTCCAAGAAGATCAAGTCGGCCGAGGCCGACCTGACCGCCATCGCCGGCCAGAAGGCGGTGATCACCCGCGCCAAGAAGTCCATCGCGGGCTTCCGTGTCCGCGAGGGGATGCCGCTGGGCGTCAAGGTGACGCTGCGCGGCGACCGCATGTACGAGTTCATGGACCGCCTGGTCACCGTGGCCCTGCCGCGCGTGCGCGACTTCCGCGGCGTCAAGGCGACCTCCTTCGATGGCTATGGCAACTACGCCATGGGCCTGAAGGAGCACATCGTGTTCCCCGAGATCGACTACGACAAGATCGACGAGGTCTGGGGCATGGACATCATCATCTGCACCACCGCGGCCACGGACGACGAGGCCCGGGCGTTGTTGAAGCATTTCAACATGCCGTTTGCGGCCTGAGCGCGGGAGGGAGAGAACACATGGCCAAGAAATCCATGGTCGAGCGCGAGAAGAAGCGCCAGCGCATGGTGGCGAAGTTCGCCGCCAAGCGCGCCGCGCTGAAGGACGTCGCCAAGGACGAGAACCGCTCGATGGAAGAGCGTTTCAAGGCGCACCTGAAGCTCGCGGAGCTGCCGCGCAATTCGGCGCCCTCGCGGCTGCACAACCGCTGCCAGGTCAGCGGTCGGCCGAAGGCGTATTATCGCAAGCTGAAGATCAGCCGTATCGCGCTGCGGGATCTTGCCTCCAACGGGCAGATCCCCGGCATGGTCAAGTCGAGCTGGTGAGGAGAACGGGATGTCTGTGAGCGATCCTCTCGGCGACATGCTGACCCGCATCCGCAATGCGCAGATGCGAGGCAAGTCGACCGTCAAGACGCCGGCCTCCAAGCTTCGGGCATGGGTGCTCGATGTGCTGGCCGACGAAGGCTATATCCGTGGGTACGAGGCGGGGACCGACGAGCGCGGTCACCCGGAGCTGGTGATCAGCCTGAAGTACCACGAAGGCCGCCCGGTGATCCGCGAGTTGTCGCGGGTGTCCACGCCGGGTCGGCGCGTCTATGCCGGTGTGCGCGAGATTCCGAACGTGCGCAACGGGCTGGGCGTGAATGTGGTGTCGACCCCCAAGGGGGTGATGTCGGATGCAGCGGCGCGCGCGGCCAACGTTGGCGGCGAAGTGCTCTGCCGGGTATTCTGAGGGGGGCGACATGTCGCGTATCGGAAAGAGACCGGTGGAGCTGCCGAAGGGCGTAACCGCCGAGATCAAGGGCCAGACGGTTCAGGTGAAGGGGCCCAAGGGGACCCGCAGCTTCACCGCGACCGACGATGTGGACATCACGATGGACGGCAACGCCATCGTGGTGCGTCCGCGCAGCCTCAACAAGGTGGCACGCCAGCAGTGGGGCATGAGCCGCACCATGGTTGCCAACCTGGTGACCGGGGTCACCGACGGGTTCAAGCGCGAGCTGGAACTGGTCGGCGTCGGCTACCGGGCGACGATGCAGGGCAAGGCGCTGCAACTGGCGCTCGGCTACAGCCATCCGGTGGTCTACGAGGCGCCCGAGGGGGTCACCCTGAGCGTCAACAAGAACACCGAGGTCACCGTGGAAGGTATCGACCAGCAGGTGGTGGGCGAAGTCGCGGCAGAGATCCGCAACTGGCGCCGCCCCGAGCCCTACAAGGGCAAGGGCATCCGCTACAAGGGCGAGTATATCTTCCGCAAGGAAGGCAAGAAGAAGTAAGGGGCGCTCAAGATGGCGAACACGAAGCGAGAGCTGTTCATCAAGCGCCGCCAGCGCGTGCGCAGCAAGCTCAGGAAGATGGCGAACGGGCGGCCTCGGCTGTCGGTGCACCGCTCGAACCGCAACATCAGCGTGCAGCTGATCGACGACGTCCAGGGGTGCACCCTGGCCGCCGCGTCGTCCCTGGAGAAGGATCTGGGGATCGTGGGCGTGAACAACGTCGAAGCCGCCGCCAAGATCGGTACGGCGATCGCCGAGCGCGCCAAGGCCGCCGGCATCGAGGAGTGCTATTTCGATCGGGGTGGCTTTCTCTTTCACGGCAAGGTCAAGGCGCTGGCGGATGCCGCCCGGGCCGGCGGCCTGAAGTTCTGAGGAGACGGGTATGGCGAGAGACGACAACCGCAGGGATCGCCGCGACCGCGACGAGACCCCCGAGTTCGCCGACCGTCTGGTGGCGATCAACCGCGTCAGCAAGACGGTGAAGGGCGGCAAGCGCTTCGGGTTTGCTGCTCTCGTGGTGGTCGGTGACCAGAAGGGCCGCGTCGGCTTCGGCAAGGGCAAGGCCAAGGAGGTTCCGGAGGCGATCCGCAAGGCCACCGAGCAGGCCAAGCGCGGCCTCGTGCGCGTGCCGCTGCGCGAGGGCCGGACCCTGCATCACGACATCGAGGGGCGCCACGGCGCCGGTCGGGTCGTGATGCGCTCGGCGGTGCCGGGGACGGGGATCATCGCGGGCGGCCCGATGCGGGCCGTGTTCGAGATGCTGGGTCTTCAGGACGTCGTGGCCAAGAGCCTCGGCAGCCAGAACCCCTACAACATGATCCGCGCCACGATGGACGGGTTGAAGCTGGAGTCGAGCCCCCGGATGGTCGCGTCGCGGCGCGGCAAGAAGGTGGCCGACATCCTGAAGAAGTCCGAGCCCGACGCGGCCACCGAAACCGCCGGGGCGTAAGGAGGCTCAGATGTCCAAGACCATCGTGGTCAAGCAGGTGGGTTCGCCCATCCGCCGCCCGGCCATTCAGCGCGCGACGCTGAAGGGCCTGGGCCTGAACAAGATGCACCGTGTGCGTGAACTCGAGGACACCCCCGCCGTGCGCGGCATGGTGAACAAGATCCCGCACCTGGTGCAGATCATCGAAGAGCGCGGCTGACACCGCGCATCACGCTGCGTTGGTCGGGGGCGTCGCTTCCCCCGGCCCATCCGGCAAGGAGACAAGCGACATGAAGCTGAACGAACTGCGCGACAACCCCGGCGCCACCAAGAAGCGGATGCGCGTCGGCCGCGGCCCCGGCTCGGGCAAGGGCAAGATGGGCGGACGCGGCATCAAGGGCCAGAAGTCCCGCTCGGGCGTGTCGATCAACGCCTTCGAGGGCGGCCAGATGCCGCTGTACCAGCGGCTTCCCAAGCGCGGCTTCACCAAGCCGAACCGCAAGGAATTCGCGGTCGTGAACCTGTGCCTGATCGAGAAGTTCATCGCCGCGGGCAAGATCGACGCGTCCCAGCCGATCACCGAGGACGCGCTGGTCGCCTCGGGTCTGGTGCGGCGCAAGCGTGACGGTGTGCGCGTGCTGGCCAAGGGTGCGTTCACGACCAGGGTGGCGATCACGGTCACCGGGGCGTCGCAGCCCGCCATCGCCGCGGTCCAAGCAGCCGGCGGCTCGCTGACCGTCACCACGGCCGCCCCAGCGGCGGAATGAGCGGGCGGGCGGCCACCCCGCCCGAAAGACGGTTGTGGGCGGCCCTCGGGCCGCTTACATCCTGCCCCTAGGTTTCCCGCGCCGCCGACCGGAGACCGGTTCGGCGGCGCCCGCATTGAGCGAGCAAGCGAATGGCATCAGCAGCGGAGCAGATGGCGGCCAACACGAGCTGGGCCGCCCTGGTGAAGGCAACGGATCTGCGCAGGCGGATCGTCTTTGCCCTCGGGATGCTCATCGTCTACCGGATCGGGACGTACATCCCGGTGCCGGGGATCGACGGCCTTGCCCTGCGTGATTTCATGGACAGCGCGGCCGCCGGCATCGGCGGCATGCTGAACATGTTCACCGGCGGCGCCATTAGCCGCATGGGGATCTTCGCCCTCGGCATCATGCCCTACATCTCGGCCGCGATCATCGTGCAGCTGCTCTCGGCCATGGTGCCGTCGTTGCAGGCGATGAAGAAGGAGGGCGAGCAGGGGCGCAAGAAGCTCAACCAGTACACCCGCTACGGGACGGTGTTCCTGGCGACGTTCCAGGCCTATGGCCTCGCCGTCAGCCTGGAGGCGGGCGATCTGGTGACCGACCCGGGCTGGTTCTTCCGCATCTCGTGCATCATCACGCTGGTGGGCGGCACCATGATGCTGATGTGGATCGGCGAGCAGATCACCGCGCGCGGCATCGGCAACGGCATCTCTCTGATCATCTTTGTCGGCATCATCGCCGAGATCCCCGCCGCGCTGGCGCAGTTCTTCAGCCAGGGCCGGTCGGGCGCGATCAGCCCGGCGGTCATTATCGGGGTGATGGTGCTTGTGGTCGCGGTGATCGCCTTCGTGGTGTTCATGGAACGAGCGCTGCGAAAGATCACCATCCAGTATCCGCGCCGTCAGGTGGGGATGAAGGTGTATGACGGCGGCTCGTCGCACCTGCCGATCAAGGTGAACCCGGCGGGGGTGATTCCGGCGATCTTCGCGTCGTCGCTGCTGCTGCTGCCGGTGACCGTCTCCACCTTCTCGGGGCAGGCGGCGGGGCCGGTGATGTCCACGGTGCTGGCCTATTTCGGTCCCGGGCAGCCGCTCTATCTGCTGTTTTTCACGGCGATGATCGTGTTCTTCGCGTTCTTCTATACCCAGAACGTGTCGTTCAAGACCGAGGACGTGGCCGAGAACCTGAAGAACCAGAACGGCTTCATCCCGGGGATCCGGCCGGGCAAGCGGACCGAGGAGTACCTCGATTACGTCGTCAACCGCATCGTGACGGTCGGGGCGGCGTATCTCGCGGCGGTGTGTCTGCTGCCGGAGGTCCTGCGCGCGCAGTTCGCGATCCCGTTCTATTTCGGCGGGACCTCGGTGCTGATCGTCGTGGTGGTGGTCATGGACACCATCAGCCAGGTGCAGTCGCATCTGCTGGCGCACCAGTACGAAGGCCTGCTGGAGAAGTCCAAGCTGCGGGGCAAGCGGCGCGGTGGCAAGCCGCGCGGGGCGCCCTCGCGTCGCTGACGGTGCGGGGCGTCGTTCGTGCTTGACGCCCCCGCCCTGACGCCCTAGTGAACCGCACTCGCACGGGATTCGACGGGCGCTTGACGGCCGACCTATCTCGATGGGCCCGGAAGCCAGGCGCGCACCGGGCCCTGCGTTGTGAAAAAAGGTTCTGGTATTACGGAACCGCAACGAAAGGACGGAAATCTTGGCACGTATTGCCGGCGTCAACATCCCTACGGGCAAGCGCGTTCCCATCGCGCTGACCTATATCCACGGCATCGGGCGCACCGTTGCCATGCAGATCTGCGAAGCGACGGGCATCGCCCCGAATCGCCGCGTCAACGAGCTGTCGGACGCCGAGGTCCTCGCGATCCGCGAGCACATCGACGCGAACCTGACGGTCGAGGGTGAGCTGCGGCGCACCGCCCAGATGAACATCAAGCGCATGATGGACCTCGGCTCGTACCGCGGCCTGCGCCACCGTCGGGGCCTGCCGGTCCGCGGTCAGCGCACGCACACCAATGCCCGCACCCGCAAGGGCCCGGCCAAAGCCATTGCCGGCAAGAAGAAATAAGGGGGCGGGAACATGGCACGCGACAAGACACGCATCAAGCGCAAGGAGCGCAAGAACATCGCCGCGGGTGTGGCGCATGTGAACAGCTCCTTCAACAACACCAAGATCCTGATCTCGGACGTGCAGGGCAACGCGATCGCCTGGTCGTCGGCCGGCGCCATGGGCTTCAAGGGCTCGCGCAAGTCCACGCCCTATGCCGCGCAGCTTGCGGCCGAGGATGCGGGCAAGAAGGCGCAGGAACACGGCGTCCGCACGCTGGAGGTCGAGGTGCAGGGCCCCGGCTCGGGCCGCGAATCGGCGCTGCGTGCGCTGGCGGCGGTGGGCTTCGACATCACCGCGATTCGCGACGTGACGCCGATTGCGCACAACGGCTGTCGCCCGCCGAAGCGTCGGCGCGTCTGATCCAGCGACGCACGGGACGGGCCGCGCCGTGGCGCGGCCTGCGCCTGTTTCAGAGATCCTCGGGCGTCGGCCGCTTACGGACCATGGGCGGCGGGCAGGTATGGAGGCGACACGCATGATCCACAAGAACTGGCAAGAGCTGATCAAGCCGATGCAGCTCGACGTCAGGGCCGGCAACGACCCTGCGCGGCAAGCCACCGTGACCGCCGAGCCGCTGGAGCGCGGCTTTGGCCTGACGCTGGGCAACGCGCTGCGGCGGGTGCTGATGTCCTCGCTGCAGGGCGCGGCCATCACCAGCGTGCAGATCGACAATGTGCTGCACGAGTTTTCCTCGGTCGCGGGTGTGCGCGAGGACGTCACCGACATCGTGCTGAACCTCAAGGGGATCGCGCTGCGGATGGATGTCGACGGGCCGAAGCGGCTCTCGGTGTCGGCCCGTGGTCCCGGCGTCGTGACGGCGGCGGACATCACCGAGACGAGCGGCATCCACATCCTCAACCGCGAGCATGTGATCTGCCACCTCGACGACGGCGCGCAGCTGTACATGGAACTGACGGTGAACACCGGCAAGGGCTATGTCGCGGCCGACAAGAACCGCCCCGAGGATGCGCCCATCGGGCTGATCCCGATCGACGCGATCTACTCGCCGGTGCGCAAGGTCGCCTACGAGGTCACGCCCACCCGCGAGGGGCAGGTGCTGGACTATGACAAGCTGACGATGAAGCTGGAGACGGATGGCACCGTCACCCCCGAGGACGCCGTGGCCTATGCCGCGCGCATCCTGCAGGACCAGCTGCAGATCTTCGTCAACTTCGACGAGCCGGAGGCCGCGGGCCGCGCTGATTCCGACAGCGGGCTGGAGTTCAACCCGCTCCTGCTCAAGAAGGTCGACGAGCTGGAACTGTCGGTGCGTTCGGCCAACTGCCTCAAGAACGACAACATCGTGTACATCGGCGATCTGATCCAGAAGACCGAGGCTGAGATGCTGCGCACGCCCAACTTCGGGCGCAAGTCGCTCAACGAGATCAAGGAAGTGCTCGCCGGGATGGGCCTGCACCTCGGCATGGACGTCGAGGACTGGCCGCCGGAGAACATCGAGGACCTCGCCAAGCGGTTCGAAGACCAGTTCTGAACTTCCGGGGGCGTGCGCGCCCCCGGCCGGGCCTGATGGCCCCAAGGTGAGCGGACCCACACGAGGGACCGCCGGACAAAGCAAAACACGAAGAGATGGAGAAATCCCATGCGTCACGCCCGCGGATACCGCCGCCTGAACCGCACCCATGAACACCGCAAGGCGCTGTTCGCCAACATGGCCGGATCGCTGATCGAGCATGAGCAGATCAAGACGACCCTGCCCAAGGCCAAGGAACTGCGCCCGATCGTCGAGAAGCTGATCACGCTGGCCAAGCGTGGCGACCTGCATGCCCGCCGCCAGGCCGCGTCCAGGCTGAAGCAGGACGCCTATGTCGCCAAGCTGTTCGAGGTCCTCGGCCCCCGCTATGCCGAGCGTCCGGGCGGCTACCTGCGCATCCTGAAGGCCGGGTTCCGCTATGGCGACATGGCGCCGATGGCCATCATCGAGTTCGTGGACCGCGACCCGGAGGCCAAGGGCGCCGGTGACCGCGCCCGCGTCGAGGCCGAGGATGAGCTGGCCCCCGCAGAGGCCTGAGGCCCGCGCGCAGAACCTCGGGGGTCCGCCGCTGGCGGGCCCCTTTTGCGTGGTGCCCGCCCGTGGTGGACCCTTGGGGCCGCGTGCTAGGCTGCGCCCCTGTGGCGGTGGCGAGGCGGTGATGCCCGATCTTTTCGACAACCTTCCCGACGGCACGCCGGTTGCTGCGCCCCCGGCACAGGACGGCGCGCGCCCTCTGGCCGACCGGATGCGCCCCGCGCGGCTGGAGGATGTCGTGGGCCAGGAGGCGGTGCTGGCGTCCGGCGGCCCGCTGGGGGCAATGCTGGCCTCGGGGCGGCTGTCGTCGCTGATCCTGTGGGGTCCGCCCGGGGTGGGCAAGACCACCATCGCGCGGCTGCTGGCCGGGCAGTCCGGCCACAGCTTCGTGCAGATCAGCGCGATCTTCTCCGGCGTGGCGGAGCTGCGCAAGGTGTTCGACGCCGCGCGCGCGCGACGGACCACGGGGCAGGGGACGCTTCTGTTCGTGGATGAGATCCACCGCTTCAACCGCGCCCAGCAGGACGGCTTCCTGCCGCACATGGAGGACGGCACCATCGTGCTGGTGGGCGCCACGACCGAGAACCCCTCGTTCGAGCTGAACGCGGCGCTCCTCAGCCGCGCGCAGGTGATCGTGCTGGATCGGCTGGGCAGCGACGATCTGGCGCGGCTGGTGGCACGGGCCGAGGCGGCGCTGGAGCGGCCTCTGCCGCTGGCGCCGGACGCGCGCGCGGCGCTGATCGGGATGGCTGACGGCGACGGGCGGGCGCTTCTGAACCTGATCGAGCAGGTGGCGGCGTGGGGCGCGGTCGATCCGGTGGATGGTGCAGGCCTGTCGGCGCGGCTGATGCGGCGGGCGGCGGTCTATGACAAGTCCGGGGACGGGCACTACAATCTGATCTCGGCGCTGCACAAGGCTGTGCGGGGGTCGGACCCGGACGCGTCGCTCTATTGGCTCGCGCGGATGCTGGAGGGCGGCGAGGACCCGCGCTTCCTTGCACGGCGCATCACCCGCATGGCGACCGAGGACATCGGCCTGGCCGATCCGCAGGCGCTGGGACAGTGTCTGGAGGCCTGGCAGGCCTATGAGCGGCTGGGCAGCCCCGAGGGGGAGTTGGCGCTCGCGCAGGCGGTGGTGTATCTGGCGCTGGCGCCCAAGTCGAACGCGGTCTACGGCGCGTGGAAGGCCGCGCGGGCCGAGGCGAAGCGGACCGGCTCGGCCCCGCCGCCGGCGCATATCCTCAACGCGCCGACGGGGCTGATGAAGGCGCAGGGGTATGGTGCGGGGTATCTCTATGACCACGACGCCGAGGACGGGTTTTCGGGGCAGGACTATTTCCCCGAGGGCATGAAGCGCCCGGTGTTCTATGCCCCGGTGGAACGCGGGTTCGAGCGCGAGCTGCGCAAGCGCGTGGAGTGGCTTGTGCGCGCGCGCGCCCGCCGGCAGGGCGGCGGATGACGGGCCGGGCGCACGGGGGATGGGACGATGGGCTGGACACTGGCACAGGTGGCACTGGGCGGCGCGCTGGGATCGATGGCGCGGTTCGGCGTCCAGACGGCGAGCGTGCGGCTGCTGGGGCCCGGGGTCCCGCTGGGGACGCTTGTGGTCAATGTGGTGGGGTGTTTCCTGATTGGCGTGCTGTTCGTCTGGCTGGCCGAGCGTGGGGCCATGCGCGCGGCGCCGTTCCTGGTGGCCGGGCTGCTGGGCGGGTTCACGACGTTCTCGACGTTCTCGCTCGATGCGCTGGCGTTGTGGGAGCGGGGGCACTGGGGATTGGCGGCGGGATATGTGGCGGCCTCGGTGGGGCTGTCGTTGCTGGCGGTCGTGGCGGGGGCGTTCGCGGCACGCGCGGTTTGGGCATGAGCAAAGGTGGAGTGGCGCGATGAGCCGGGTACAGACAGTTGTGGTGGGCCCCGAGGAGGGGGATCAACGGCTCGACCGCTGGCTGCGGCGGCGGTTTCCGCAGCTCGGCCAGGGGCCGATCGAGAAGATGTGCCGCAAGGGCGAGCTGCGCCTCGATGGCGCGCGGGTGAAGGCCTCGGACCGGGTGCAGCCGGGCCAGTCGGTGCGGGTACCGCCCCTGCCCGAGA
>NZ_NHSD01000205.1 GCF_016653255.1 Rhodobaculum claviforme | reverse complement strand
TGGTGTGGGCCAGCGTCTCGGGGCGGGCGGTGACGATCACCGTGGGCACCGGCGGCGACAGCGTGGCGGCAAAGCGCGCCAGCGCCAGCCCGTCGAGGCCGGGCATGTGCAGGTCGCTGAGCAGGACCGACCACAGGCCCGGCGCCTCGGCCAGCATGTCCTGTGCGGCGTGGGGGTCGGATTCGGCCACCGCCACGGCGCCCGCGGCCTCCAGCATCTCGGCCAGCACCTCGGCCACGTCGGGCAGGTCGTCGACCACCAGCACCCGCAGCCCCGACAGCAGATCGCCCGGCACGCGGTCGCCGGTGCACGCCGCGTCCAGCCGCAGCCCGGCGCGGCCGGGGATGCGGTCGCCCGCGGTGTCCGGCGGGTGGATCGGCCATGCCACCGTCATGGTGGTGCCCGCGCCGGGGGCCGTGTCGACCCACAGCGCGGCGTGGTTGTCGTTCAGGATCGCCGCCACGATCGGCAGCCCGAGGCCGGTGCCCGCCTCCCCCTTGGTGGTGTAGTTCCGCTCGAACAGGCGCGGCCGCACCGTGGCGGGGATGCCCGTCCCGGTGTCGCGCACGGTGAACAGCGCCAGCGGCACCGGCGCCTGGGGCAGGGTGCCCGCGTCGGGTGCGCGGTCTGGCGGCGGCGTGCCGGGCGGCAGGGCCGTCAGCGCCACCGTCGCCGGGCTGTCCTTCGTGCCTGAATCGCAGGCGTTCAGCGCAAGGTTCATCACCACCTGCGCAAGCTCGGTCGGGTTGGCCCAGACCGTCAGCGGCGCATCCGGCAGATCCACCCGCACGCCATGGCGGCTGACCCGCCCACTGCCCAGAAGATCCACCGCATCCGCCAGCCGCCGGCCCAGATCCTGCGCCCCGCGCGGCAGGTCCGCCCGGCCCAGCCGCGCCATCCCGGCGGTGAGGGTGCGCGCGGTCTCGATCGCGCGCCGCATCCGCCGCAGCACCGGCGTCGCGGGGCTGTCGGGGGCGTCGGCGGTGCCCTCCAGCACCTCCAGCGACCCGGCGATCACCGCGATCAGGTTGTTGAGGTCATGCGCCACGCCGCCGGCCACCTGGGCCACGGTGTCGCGCTGCTGGGCCTGTTGCAGCGCCTCGCGCAGGCCCGCGCGTTCCTCTGCGATGCGCTGCTGTTCGGTCAGATCGCGCGAGATGCACATGATCCCGCCGTCGGGTTGCAGGCTCAGCGACAGGTCCTGCTGGACCTCGCGGCCGTCGCGGCGGCGGCCCGTCACCGCGCCGCGCCAACTGCCGGTGCGCCGCAAGACGGGCATGGCATGGGTGTTCAGCCACGCCGCCCGCTCGGGATCATAGAGGTCGGACCAGTTGATATCCCCCGCCGGCTCGGTCGCGGGGATGGCGAACATCTCGCGGTGGGCAAGGTTGAGATAGGTGAAATTGCCCGCCACGTCGGTCGTGCCGATCGCATCGACCGAGGCGTCCAGCCCCTCCAGCAACGCGCGCCGTGCCCGCTCGCCCGAGGTCTTGAGCGCGGTGATGTCGCGGTGCACCCCGATGGAGCCGTCGAAGCTGCCGTCCGGCCCCAGCATCGGCACCACGTCCACCGACAGCCAGATATCCTCGCCCGCGCGGGTGCGGGCGATGAATTCGCCCTGCATCGGCGTGCGCGCCTCCACCCTGGCGACCATCCGCGCCATCTCCGCCCGGTCGGTGGCCGGAGAGCCGAGGACCTCGGCCGGGTCGCGGCCGCGCACCGCGTCGAGGGGCCATCCCGTCAGCCGCTCGAACGCCGGGTTGACCCATTCGATGCGCCGGTTGGCGTCGGCCAGCACGATCGCCTCGGGCGTCACCTGCGAGGCGCGCTCCAGCAGGCGGCGCTGGCGTTCGGCGGTGTGGCGGTTGGTGACGTCGCGCACCACCGCCACATACCCGCCGCCCCCCGGACCCTGTGACCGCGCGGCGGCGGTGGCATGGTACCAGCGCCGGGTCCCGTCCACGGTGACCGGGAATTCCACCCCGTCGATGCCATCGCCGCTGTCGGCCTGGGCGATCAGCCGCCGGATCACCGCCACGAGGTCGGGCGGGTGCACATCGGCAAAATGGCGGCCAAGGAATTTCTCCGGCGGCAGGCGCGTCGGTGTGCGCGTCCCGGCATAACAGCGGGTAAAGATGCCGTTGGCGTCCAGCTCCAGCACCAGCTCGGGCATGGCGGCAAAGGTGGCGCGCAGCTGGTCGCGGTCGCGGCGCAGCGCCGCCTCGGCCTCGGCCCGGTCGAGAACGGCCCCCACGGCGGTGGCGACCCCGGCCAGAAGCTGCACCTCCACCGTGCTGAAGTCGCGACTGCCGCGCACGCAGTCGAACCCCACGAAGCCCCGCAGCGCCCCGTCGCGCACAAAGGGCACCAGCAGCAGCGACCGGATCTGCTGTGCCTCCAGCACCGCGCGCGCGGGCGATCCTTCGGGCAGGGTGGCAAGATCGGGGATCTGCACCGGCGCGCCGTGCAGCAGCGCCGCCAGATGGCCGTCCAGCAGTGCCATCGGCTGGTCCTGCAACTGCCGGATCATCGGCGCGATGCCCGGCGCGCACCATTCATGGGTGTTGTCCAGCAGGTCCGCGCGGCGCCGGAACACATAGGCCCGGTCGACCCCGGTCAGCGCGCCCAGCCGCGCCAGCACGGTGTCGATCACGCGGTCGATCTCGTCGGTGGCGCAGGTCAGAAGCAGGCCGTTGATCGCCAGCACATGGCTCTGCCAGTCCGCCACCCGCGCCAGACCGCGGCTGACGGTGTGGAACGCCCGGTCGAGCGGGGCGTCGGGGGCGCCATCGCTCAGCCGCCCGCCCGCCAGCAGATCGGCAAAGACCGCGCTGCGGTCGCGCAGCCGACGCTGTTCCAGCGCGTGCGCCAGCATGGCCGCCATGTCCAGCAACGACCGGTAGGCGTGCTGGTCGAAGTGCGCGGGCCTGTGCGCCAGCATCACGAGCGCCATCCCGGCCTCGTTCGGGACCGCAAGCGGCGCGCAGATCAGCGCGCGATACGCCGCCGTCAGCGCCCCCGGCAGCGCATCGCGCCACCCCACCCGCCGCAGGTCGGTCGCGTGGCGCGGCGCGAACACCGCCGCGGCCGCGGGCGGCCAGGGGGCATGGGCACCGTCCCGCCCGTCCGCCCGTGCCGCATCCGCGGGCACCACCGCCAGCGGCACCGCGCCCGCCTGTGCGTCGTTGCGCACAAGCACCGCCAGATCCGCGCCCAGATCCACGCGCAGCACCTCCAGCGCCGCCCGGATGCCCGCCTCGGGGGTTGCGGCGTCCCGCAGCGCCGCGTCGGCCCGCAGCATCGTCTCGGACCGCGCCACCATCCGCCGTGCCTGGCGCAGGCGGGCCTTCTGTCTTGCCAGCCGGGTGCGGATCGCTGCGTCGCGGGCCATGACCCCGCCCCCTTTCCCCGTATCGCGGGCCGTCACAACAGCCGTTGCTTGCGCGCCATGACCAGCGCCTCGGTGCGGTTGGTGACGCCAAGCTTGCGACAGATCGCGCGCATGACCGACTTGACGATCACCTCGTCGAGATCGACCGCCCGGCCGATCTCCTTGTTGGTCATGCCCTCGTTCAGGCAGGCGAGCACCCGCAGTTCGCGGGGCTTCAACCCGAAGGAGCCGTCGTCGCGGGTGATCTCGCGCAGCACCGCCGAGGGGACATAGACCTCGCCCTCGGCGATCAGCCGGATGGCATGGGCGATCACCTTCAGCGACTGCGTCTTTGGCAGGAACCCCGCCGCGCCCATCTGCAACGCCCGGTCGGCCATGGGCCAGCCCATCACCCCGGAAAACAGCGCGACGCGACCGCCGTTGGCCGCCATCATCTGGCGAAGCCCCTCCAGCCCCTGTGTGCCGGGCAGTTCGTAATCCAGCAGCACCACGTCCCGGGGGCCATGTTCCGCGATCTCGGCCAGCGCCGCCTCGACGGTGCCCACGGTGCGCACCGCAAACCCGGGCTGCGCATTCAGCGCATCCGCGAGGGTTTCCGAAAGAAGGGTGTGATCATCCACGATCAGGACGGACAGGGTATCGGACGTCGAACCGGTCGGGGCACGCTCTGGTGTCATCTGCAAACCTCTATGAACCGGGGCGAACATATCCACAGGGTGATCGCGCGGAAAGAGAAACCGGCCCGCCGATCCTTAAGAGGTCGGCGCGGGAATCGGATAGACCGCGCCCCCCGTCCGGATGCCCGGATACTCCGACGCGCCTGCGGGCCGCGCCAAAGGGGTCGGAGCGGCACCAGGGGGATGGGCCGGGCGACCTTTGCGCCGCCGTGCGCCCTTCGTGACGGTCGCCGGTTCCGATGCGCCCCGGGCGATCCGATGCGCGACTGCGTCTGTGCGCCGGCGCCCGCACTCTGCCCCCCGTGCAATCGGGCAAGGAGGCGGAGCGGATGCGGTGGCTTGCGATCATTCTGGCGGCGGTCCTTTCCTTTGTGGTGGGGGCCTTTGCGGTGGGCGCCGCGACGATGGGGGCCGCGACGGTGGGGGCTGCGACGGTGGGCGGCGCGGGCCAGCCCGCCGGTCAGGCGCCCGCGCTGCCCGTGATCGCGGCGCCGCCCGCGGATGCGATGACGCTGCTGCTCGAAACGCCGCGGCCGCCGGGACAGGGGGCCTGGCCGGGCGCTGCGGCGCTTCCCGGTGGGCCGGTGCATGACAGCGTGGCCTTCCTGCGGCTGCTCCCCCCCGAGGTCCATCTGTCGTCCGGCGTGCCCGGCCACGTCGGCGGCGCCCCGCGCGACAGCCGTCTGGTGATGGTGGCGTCCGCACCCTTGATGGTGCTGGGGGTCCTGTTTGCCCTGCGGTTGACCGGGGCGGCCAATGCCATCCGGATGGCGCGGGCGCGGCGCATGTGGCGGCGGATGAAGCGCAGCCGTCGCCCGTCGCGGCGCGGTCGGCGGTCGTGGACCCGATCCGTGACTCCGGCGGCGGTGCCCCACAGCCCGCGCCGCGACCCCGACATGCGGGCGCCCGACCGGTCCGGGCGGTCCGGGCGCGCCGACGCCGACGGCCGCTCCGGGGGGCGACGGCGCAAGGTCCGCCATGTCCGGGTGGCGCGGGTTGCCGGTTGACCCCTGCGCCGATGGGGTCGGATGCGGTTCCGGCCCGGTGGGAGTGTGCACCCGACGGTTTACCGCCGTGTCCGCCGGGAATAAGATTTACCGCAGAGATGGGTATCGCAGGGTCCTGCCATGACCAGACCATCCCCCGGCAAGGCGCCCGGGCCATCAATCGGGCCATTGCTCGGCCCGGAGGGGACGGCCGCGCCCGGCGGTGATGGCGGTGACCTGGAGGCGCTGCTCGGCACGCTTCCGATCCCCATCGCGGTGCATGAGACGGGTGACGGGGCGGCGGTCCGCTTCGTCAACACCACCTTCACGCGGGTCTTCGGCTACAGCCTGGCGGATCTGCCGACGCTGGATGCCTGGGCCCGGCGCACCTTTCCCGACCCTGCGCAGCGTGACGCGGTCATGGCCCGGTGGACGGCCGAGGTCGCGGCGCGCAAGGCCACCGGCCGCATCGCCCCGCCGGGCGAGTTCCGCATCCTCGACAAGGCCGGACGGCCGCGCGACGTGCTGGTCGGCTTTGCCTTGCAGGGCGATCTGGTCATCGTCACCTTTCAGGACCTCACCGACACGCGCGCCGCCGAGGCCGCGCTGGAGGCCGAGCGTCGCGCCAACGAGCGCACGGCCCATGCGCTGACCGAGAACATGCCCGCGGGCGCCTATACCATGGTGTTGCGGCCGGGGGCGGCGCTGGCGGAGTTCGCCTTCGTCAGCCGCCAGTTCCTGAGGATGCTGGACCTGACCCGTGCCGAGGCGACGGGCGCCCCGATGGCGGTGTTTTCCCGCGTGCATCCCGACGATCGCGCGCGCTGGGTGCGCGCCCACACCGAGGCCTTTGCCCGGTGCGCCCCGTTTTCGGACGAAACCCGGATCGTCGCCAACGGCGAGACCCGCTGGGTCCGCGCCGAGGCGGTGCCGCGGGTGCGCGACGACGGCTCGGTGATCTGGGAGGGGGTGCTGGTCGACATCGACCCGCTCAAGCGCGCCGAGCGGGAGCTGACCTCGGTGCTGGAGGCCGCGCGCGCCTACAGCTGGCGGCGCGACCTGATCCGCCGCCAGTCCGGGTTCGACGCCCGCTGGGGCGTGCTGGCCGGCCATCCCCCCGACATGCGCAGCATGCCCAGCGACGCCTGGCCCCGGACGGTTCATCCCGCCGACCTGCCGCAGGTGCAGGCCGCGCTGGACGCGCTGGAGCGGGGCGCGGTCGAGAACCATGTCCTGACCTATCGCCGCCGTGTCCGGGACGGCGAATGGATCTGGTTGCGGGTGCACGCCGGGATCAGCGACCGCGACGCCGACGGCCGCCCGGTCGCGCTGTCGGGTGTCAGCTTCGACATCACCGACGAGATGACCGCCCGCGCCCACGCCGAGGCGGAGCGCGCCCGCCTGCGCGAGGAGTTGCAGCGCGCGCAACAGCGCGACATCGTCGCGCAGATCGCCGGGGGCGTGGCGCATGACCTCAAGAACCTCATCGCGGTGGTCGCGGGCACCGCCGAGATGCTGGCGCTGCGCGCCGACGACCTGCCATGGCTGCACAAGGGGCTGGCGCGCATCCGGCGCTCGGTCGGCATGGCCGATGACCTGATCGCCGGGCTGGGGGGGCTGGTGCGGCCGGATCTGCCGCGCGGGACGCATGATCTGGGGCAGATGCTGCGCAACGCGGTCGATCTGCTGGGGCAGCAGCGCATCGGGCGGCATGGGGTGCGCGTGACCCTCGGGGCGCCGCTGCCGCAGGTCTGGGCCAACCCGACCGAGCTGGCGCAGGTGATCGTGAACCTTGCGATCAACGCCTGCGATTCCGGTCCGCCGGGCCGCCCGGCGACGGTCACGATCGCCGCACAGCCGGTCGGGACCGCCCCGCCGACGCGGCCGCCCGACGCGGGTGAGCCGCCACCCGAGGGGCAGCCGATGGCGCTGTTCACCATCTCCGACACCGGCACCGGCCTGACGGAGGCGGTGCGCGCCCGGATGTTCCGGCCCAACTTCACCACCAAGGGCCAGCACGGCACCGGGATGGGGCTGCTGATCGTCTCGACCATCCTGAAGGGCAACGGCGCGGCGATCTGGGCCGACAGCACGCCGGGCGCGGGCACCACCATGACCGTGGCATGGCCCGCGGTGGCGCCGGCCCGCGCGCGCGCGGGGCAGGGGGGCTGTGGCGTCGCGGTGCTGCCGGGG